>JBDHIK010000029.1:0-28243 GCA_039587475.1 Gemmatimonadota bacterium
TCATGGCGGCCGCCAAGGACATCCGGGAGACGTTCGCCCGCATGGCCATGAACGACGAAGAGACCGTCGCCCTCATTGCCGGCGGCCACACCTTCGGCAAGACCCACGGCGCCGCGCCCGATGCGGAGTACGTCGGCGCCGCGCCCGAGGGGGCTCCGATCGAGGAGCAAGGCCTCGGCTGGAGGAACTCCTTCGGCGCCGGTGTGGGCGGCGACGCCATCACCAGCGGTCTGGAGGGCGCCTGGACGCCCACCCCGGTTGCCTGGGACAACAGCTTCTTCGAGACGTTGTTCGGCTACGAGTGGGACCTGACCAAGAGCCCCGCCGGGGCCTGGCAGTGGATTCCAACCGACCCTGCTGCGGTGAGCACCGTCCCGGATGCCCACGATGCCACGAAGACGCACGCTCCCATCATGCTCACGACGGACCTTGCGCTGCGGATGGACCCGATCTACCAGCCGATCTCTCGGCGCTTCCTGGAGCATCCGGACGAGTTCGCCGACGCCTTCGCCCGGGCCTGGTTCAAGCTGACCCACCGCGACATGGGTCCGGTGGCCCGCTACCTCGGGCCCGAGGTGCCGACCGAGGAGCTCATCTGGCAGGATCCGGTGCCCGCGGTGGATCATGAATCGATCGACACCGAGGACATCGCCGCCCTCAAGGCCACGATCCTCGACTCGGGACTGTCGATCCCGCAACTGGTCGCCACGGCGTGGGCATCCGCCTCCACCTTCCGCGGCACCGACAAGCGGGGCGGGGCCAACGGGGCCCGCATCCGCTTGGCGCCCCAGAAGGACTGGGCGGTCAACCGAGAGGCCGGCGTGGCCGAAGTGCTGCCGACCCTGGAACGCATCCAGGCCGATTTCAACGCGTCCGGCGGCAAGAAGGTCTCCCTGGCCGACGTGATCGTTCTCGGCGGATGCGCCGCCGTCGAGCGGGCCGCCAGAGAAGCCGGGGTCGAGGTGACGGTCCCCTTCGCGCCGGGCCGCACCGACGCGTCTCAGGACCAGACCGACGCCGACGCCTTTGCGGTGCTCGAGCCGACCGCCGACGGCTTCCGCAACTACTACGGCCCGGGCCACAGGAAGCCGGCCGAGGAACTCCTGGTCGACAAGGCCTTCCTCCTCGACCTGAGTGCTCCGGAGATGACGGTGCTGGTGGGCGGCCTCCGGGCCCTCGACGCCAACGTGGGCAACGCCCCGCACGGCGTCTTCACCGACCGGCCCGGCACGCTCAGCACCGACTTCTTCGTCAACCTGCTGGACATGGGCACGGAGTGGCAGCCGGGCGCCGATGGGCTGTTCGAGGGACGCGACCGGGTGACCGGCGACGCCAGGTGGACCGGTACCGCCGCCGACCTGGTGTTCGGGTCGAACTCCCAGCTCCGGGCCCTGGCCGAGGTCTACGCCGGTGACGACGCCGGGGAGAAGTTCGTGTCGGACTTCGTGGCGGCGTGGGACAAGGTCATGAACCTCGACCGGTTCGACCTGGACTGATCGGGGGGGGGCCGGATCGCCCGCCGACGCTGGCAGGCGCGTGTTTTACGGCAACGGGGTCGCGCCAGCGACCCCGTTGTGCTGTTGCCATCCCTCGCCGCGTTGCGGCGTTTCCGTCACGTCTCATCAAGAGTCGCTTGCTGGCCACCTCCTTCCAATCGGGCCGCCAGAAATCGTACCGTTGCGAGTGCCACCACGACGGCCACAACGGAGTCCACGGAACGGTACATGACGTCCTCCTTTGGGGATGGACGCGAGCTACCCTGGAGGCGATCGTCCGCTGTTCCCCAGCCGTTCCCAGGCCGCCTGGTCTCGGTGCATACCATGCTGCGTTGAGCCAGGATGTGTCATGACACCCACTTGGCCGTCGGATCCGAAACGCCTTTTTCTGCTCGAGAAGCACGGTCGCCCGGAGATGAAGCTGGGCGCACTTCTTGCAAAATCTGGATGACAACCGCCACCAGGTTGGGTGAACATGTTGTCAGCCAAGCACTTGCTCACAAGGGCCGCGGGTCCCCGGACGGCTGCCGTCGCAGCCGCTGTGGCGCTCTCCGCCTGCTCCTCGCAACTCGCCCGGGTGCCCCCTCGCATGGACCTACGATCAGTCGGAAAATTCCCTGGGCCTGCTGGCTACCGAGCGCTTCGCGGAGGAGGTGTTGGCCAGCCAGACCGGGTTCGAATTGCTCGAACTGCCCGCTGATGCCTCGGTGGCACGCCTGCTCGCGGCCGGCGACGCGCCGGCTGCGGCGCGGGAACTCGGGCGTCAGAAGCAGATCACGGCGGTGTTCTTCGGCCAGCTGACCGCATCCGGCGTCACCCCGCGCGGCAGCATCAGCCTGGACGGGGATGTGAATGTCGGCGCCACGGTGTCGGCGGACCTGAATGTGCGACTCCTCTCGACCAGTTCCGGTGGCACGCTGTGGCGCTCGAGCGGCTCGGCCAGCAAGACCGTGGGACGGCTCGCAACGAATGGGAGCGGGCTCCCGAGCATCTCGGCCAGCGACCCGAACGCGGCCTATGAAGACATGGTGGACGAGGTGGTGATTCAGGTGACGCGCGATTTCCGACCAACGTGGGTCAAGCAGTAGCCCGTCGCCGTCACGCGCCCATACCACATCAACTGTCTCGGTTCGTCGAGCGCCGGGTTCCGGTGGCGGTGTAAGTTACCGACGAAGCCACCAGGGACTTGATCCATGAAGACGTGCGTTGGGATGGTGCTGGCCGTTGCCGTCATGGCCGGCTGCCAGCGATCCGATGGTGGTGCCGGGCGCGTTATTGCAGCCGACTCCGCCGACGTTGCCCGGGCTCGCGAGGCCGCGAACGCCCTGGGCGGTGAGTTGATGACGATGCTGCTGACGGCACTCGACGAGTGGGGTCCGGAGGCCGCCGTCACCTTCTGCGCCGATTCGGCCCAGTATCGGTCGGCTCGGCATCAAGCCCAAGGTCGTTCGGTGAGACGTGTCGGAACACGGCTCCGCAACCCACTCAACGGGCCCGACTCGACCGAGGCCGGCCTGCTCGCCGCATTCCAGGAAGCGCTGCACCGCGGAGAAGCGCCCGGGGATACCGCCTTCGTCCTCCGCGACACGATCCACTACGCGCGCCCGATACTCGTGGCCGAGGGATGCCTGGCGTGTCATGGACCGCGGGAGTCGCTGGCGCCTGGAGTGCTCGCCATCCTGGCGGAGCGCTATCCCGATGATGCGGCCACCGGCTACGCCGTGGGCGATCTCCGGGGAGCGATCTCGGTCCGGCTGCCACGGGCATCGACCGCGGGGAATCGCTGAGGTCGACCGCGGGTCATGCCCGTCGTCAGCGACCGATGTGTTGCTGGAGATGCTCAGGGTAGCGGGCGCCGGCCACGTCGATGGCCGCGACCGCCTCGCCGATGTGACGCAGGTCGTCGTCACTCAACTCGATGTCTGCGGCAGCGAGGTTCTCCTCCAGACGATGCACCTTGGTGGTGCCTGGGATGGGCACGATCCAGGGTCGCTGCCCCAGGAGCCATGCCAGGGCAATCTGTGCCGGCGTGACCCGCTTGGCCGCGGCCATCTCCCCGATCAGGTCGACCAGCGCCTGGTTGGCCCGGCGCGCCTGCGCCGAGAAGCGCGGCAGGTTGGTGCGGAAGTCGCCGCTGTCGAAGCTCCGGTCCCGGTCGATCCCTCCCGCCAGAAAGCCTCTGCCCAGCGGGCTGAACGGCACGAAGCCGATGCCCAGTTCTTCCAGGACGGGGAGCACCTTCCGTTCCGGCTCGCGCCACCAGAGCGAATACTCGCTCTGCAGGGCCGCGACCGGCTGCACCGCGTGGGCTTGGCGGATCGAGTCGACACCGGCTTCGGACAGCCCGAAGTGCCGGACCTTTCCCTGGTGGATCAGTTGCCGCACCGTGCCCGCCACGTCCTCCATGGGCACGGCGGGGTCGACCCGGTGCTGGTAGAGCAGGTCGATCCGGTCGGTTCGGAGACGGGCCAGTGAAGCGTCCACCACGGCGCGGATGCGTTCGGGCCTGCTGTCCAGGCCCTTCCGGGCATCGGCCTCGGCGAAGCCGAACTTGGTGGCGATGACCACCTCGTCCCGGAACGGGGCCAACGCCTCGCCCACCAGCTCTTCGTTGGTGTAGGGGCCGTAGGCTTCGGCACTGTCGAACAGCGTGACGCCGCGCTCTACGGCAGCCCGAAGCAGTGCCAGCCCGGCTTGCCTGTCCGGGGTGGGAAGGTAGCCGTAGCTCAAGCCCATGCATCCCAGGCCCAGCGCGGATACCTCGAGCCCGCCGGCCCCCAGTTGGCGCTTGTTCATCCGTACCTCCATCCCGGGTCTCGAGCGGCAGATGAGGCTCCACCAAGCCCCGAAGCCCCGCCCCGGTCCGCTGTCGCCAGAACCTAGGGTATCCCCGATGGGTCGTGGCGCAATGGCACCCGCTCTCGGCCGTCCCCATATTGTGGCGACCGGTACCTGGTAGAGGACCTGCGCCACGAGCCCACCATGGTGGTCGAGGTACCGGCTGACCGACGACGCCCGCCTGGCGTTCCGGCGCCATCCTGCTCAGCCGCACGCCGTCCCGACGAAGATCACGGAGTCACCATGGCCACACCGATCGTGTTCCTGGACATCGCCGGCCCCGACCCGGCCGCCTTGCAATCGTTCTACTCGGATCTGTTCGGATGGGAGTCGACCACGGGAGAGTTCGCGGTAGCCCTGACGGCGCCGCTCATGGCGGCGATTCGCAAGGACCCGGCGGAGAAGCGGCTCTACTTCGGCGTCGAAGACGTCACGGCCACGCTCGCGGACATCCAGGCCCACGGCGGCTCCGTCGACGCACCGCGCTTCGCGGTCCCCGGCATCGTGGTGCTCGGGCTGTTCAGGGACCCCGCCGGCAATCCCATGGGGCTGGTCGAGATGGCGGACGGCAAACCGAAGATCCCCTAAGCGTCACGCAGGGTCGTCCCGAACCCCGCGATCGGTCGCCGCATCGGCCAGTTGCTGCAGTTCAGCGCGATAACGGGTGTAGTCTGACGAGCCGCTGACGGCGTAGTTGAGGTTCTTGAACGCGCCGGTCACCCGCGTGAAGTACTCGCGCACCTGCTCCTTGTCTTCGAAGTGGTATGGCCGCCGGATCAGATCACACAGCAGGTCGAAGCTGGCCTTCTGCCGCTCGAGTGGCGTGCTGGCGTCCACCTCGTCGAAGGCGTCCTGCTGGAGATAGACCATGTCCACCAGGACCGCCTTCTGGTAGACGATGAAGTCCTCGATCGTGATGCCTTCCTCCCCGGTCACCTGCATCATCTGTTGGATGGCGTCGCCCTCCTTGACCAGCCCCACCACTCCCCGTACCCGGTCGACCCATCCCACGGCCATCTCGCGGTCGAACCACGGCTCCAGTTGCTCCAGGTAGCGCGACCAGGACAGCAGCGGATCCACGGCCGGGTAGAACCGCTTGTAGGCCCGCTCCGAACTCAGTCCCAGAAACGTCTTGACGGTGCCGAGGGTCGACTGCGTGACGGGTTCCTCGAAGTTGCCGCCGGCCGGTGAGACCGTGCCGATCATCGTCAGGCTGCCGGTGCGTCCGTCGCCGGTTCGAATCACCCCGGCCCGTTCGTACACCGAGCGAATGGCGGAATCCAGATAGGCGGGGAAGGCCTCCTCGCCCGGAATCTCTTCCATGCGCCCGGAGGTTTCGCGCATGGCCTGGGCCCAACGCGAGGTGGAGTCGGCCAGCAGCAGGGTGTCGTACCCCATCTGTCGGTAGTACTCGCCGATGGCGATGCCGGTATACATGGACGCCTCGCGGGCCGCCACGGGCATCGAGGAAGTGTTGCAGATGATGATGGTACGGTCCATCAGCGACCCGCCGGAGGTCGGGTCCGTCAGGGTGGGGAACTCGGTGATGGTCTCGACGACCTCGCCGGCGCGTTCGCCACAGGCGACGACGATGACGATGTCGACCGAGGAATGCCTGGAAATCAGGTGCTGGAGCACGGTCTTGCCGGCGCCGAAGGGGCCGGGGATGCAGGCCGTGCCGCCACGGGCGATGGGGAAGAAGGTGTCGATCAACCGTTGCGTGGTGACCATCGGCTCCGACGGGTACAGCCGCTCGGAGTGACTGTGCCGCAGGAGCACTTCGGGCAACGGGCGACGCACCGGCCAGCGTTGAGCCATGGTGATGGAACGTTCCTGCCCGGCCTCGTTGCGGATCCGGGCCACCGGCGTGTCTACGGTGAAGCTGCCGCTCTCGATCCAGGTCACCTGCACCGGGCCGGGCTCATCGAACGGGACCATGATCCGGTGGCTGAAGCGCCCCTCCGGCACCGTGCCGAGTACGTCGCCGCCGTGCAGGGTGTGACCGATCTGCGCCACCGGCGTGAAGGCCCAGCTGGCCCGCTGGTCCAGCGGAGCCAGGCTCATACCGCGTGCCAGGAAGAACCCGTGCTCCTCGGCGATGGTTTCCAGCGGGTGCTGCAGGCCGTCGTAGACCTGGCCCAGGAGGCCGGGCCCCAGGGTCACGGACAAGAGGGCGCCGGTCTGCTGCACCAGGTCGCCAACGGCCACGCCCCGCGTCTCCTCGAACACCTGGGCCGTGGCGGTGCGGCCGTCGACTTTCAACACCTCGGCCTTCAGCTTCTCGTGGCTGCCGTAGGGGCAGATTAGGACCACCTCGTTCTTGACCAGCGGCACCGCGTCCTTGCCGCTGGTGAGTGACTCCAGCGTCACGAGCCCTTCCTGTACCGCGACGACTCTGGCGCTGGCCGCCAGTGACGAATCGGCCGGCTCGTCGCGCCGCCGTTGTGACGTGGTCATTGAACGGTGCTGTTCCTTTCCGCCTGCGGTGTACCAAACAGGTCCGTGTGCGGTCCCAGTCCCTGCTGGACCAGATGCGCGAATCGCGTCCGGGCCCTCTCGTGGTCGTATCCGGTCCAGCGGGCAATGATGTCCCAGCGCAGGACATACATGGCCACCGCCTCGAAACTGAAGAAGTGTGTCCCGGCCGCGTGCGTCATGTAGCGCCACGACGTGCCCAGTAGCTCGCGTTCGAACGCCAGCGTGTCCCCCGCGTCGAGCAGCCGCTGAAACGTGGCCAGCCAGGGGAGCGCGCCGCCGATGCCGAAGTCCTGGGCGGCCCAGTGGCGCTCGATGTGGCGCACCCAGCGGCCATGCCCCCAGCGTTCCCCGGGCGCCGGAGCGGGCCGGCCGGCGGCACGGCGCCGCAGCGCCGCCACCACGGTGCGCAGTTCCAGGCGCCAACTCACCACGTCCCGCAGCAGGTCACTCCGGATGTCCGGCAGCACCCGGTTGGCCCGGTCCAGAATGGCGGCATCGGTCATGTCGAGCGGCAGCCGGTCCCACCACATCAGTGTCTCGATGGCCTGCAGTTCATCACGATCCGCCGGGTCGAGCAGAGCCAGGCGCCGGTCGAGCCGCAGGCGCGAGATCGGCGTCTGCTGGCTGGTGAACAGCGAGGGCAGAGGCGGCAGGCTGGCCACCAGCATGTAGTACTGCGTCGTCGTCGCCATCAGGTCCGTGGCCCTACCACACGATGCCCTCCATGATGACACGGAACCGTGGTTGCAGATGTCTGAGCAGCAACGCCGCGATGGCGCGGTCGGTCAGGTCGAGTTCCAGTTCGGCGTCGGTCAGCCGGACGCGGATGCCGCGAGCCCCGGATTCCATGGCCCCGACCGAGATGCCTTCACGCCATGTCGCGGTGGCGATCTCCTTGGCGAACTGGCTGAGCCGGCTCTCCATCTCTTCGGGCCGTCGCTGCAGCTCCTCCAGGCCGAGGATCTCACGCGGCAACAGCACCTCCAGTTCCTCTTCCGCGTCCACGCCGGCGTCGTCCCGCGCCCGCCCGGCGATCTCCAGGATCAACTGCCTCACGAAGTCCTCGTCGACCAGCTGCTTCGACGCCAGGTGCCGCACCTGGCTCTCGAGCCGTTCGCGCAGGGTTTCCCGGAGTTGCAGCACCGTGTCCCGCATGGCGCCGCGCAGCGCGTCTTCCCCCGAGGCCCGGGATTGCCCGGCCTCCCGCGCCGCGTCCGCCACCAGGGCTTCCGCCTTGGCCCGGGCCTCCCGGAGAATCTCTTCGGACTGCCGTTCGGCGTTGGCGACGATGTCGGCCGCGGCGGCCTTCCCCGCGTCGATGCCCTGCTGCCGCAGGCGGTCGATGAGGACCTCGACTCCGGTCGATTCGTCCCGGGCCGTGCCGTCACCGCCCCTGTGTGTCGTGTCCGTCATGCACACTCTCCCTTTGACGTCAGCCGCTGAGCCCGCCGGCAAGTACCAGGGCAAACACGAACACGAACACCGCAAAGCCCTCGACGATGGCGGCCGGCGCCACGGACAGGCCGAACACTTCGGGCTTGGCCTTCGAGGCCGCGATGCCGGCCGCGAGCGACTTGCCCTGGCTCTTGGCCGAGTACAACAGGCCGAGCCCGGTGAGGAGACCGATGGCCGCCAGGCCCGGAGCGTTGGCCGCGGTGACGGGCCGGTTCAACGCGTACATCACCACGATGCCGTAGATCGTCTGGGAGGAGGGGAGCGCGGTCAGGCCGATGAAACGGCCGTAGCCGCTCTCGACCTCGAGCAGCGCCCCGCAGGCGGCCTGGCCGGCGACCATGCATCCCAGCACACTGCCGATGGCTCCGAGGACGAGCGGGCTGAAGATCCCGGCCCACCCCAACAAGAGCATTAGTTCGTCCACGGTATCGTCTCCTTGTTGCGGAAGGCATGAAATGGCCTGCCTTCGTCATGAATGCCCCAGCGGTAGAACTCGATCAGGTTCAGGCGCAGTCCATGGACCACGCCGCCGATGATCACCAGTACCAGGTTGAGCGCGTGTCCCAGCAGCAGAATCAGGATGCCGAACAACAACCCGATGCCGGGGGCCGAGTCGATGGCCTGGACCGCCAGACCGTTGAACGTGATGGCCAGTGACGCGCTGGCCAGGCCGAGCGCGAACAGTCGCAGGTAGCTCAACACGTCTCCGACCGCCGACGTCAGTCCGGTCGCGGCCTTGAGGCCGTCCAGCAGGCGCCACAGCAGGTCGCGGGGGGACTGGAGGCGTCGCTCGCTGCTGAACAGCAACACCGCGACGGTCCCCGCGCCCACCAGCCAGGGGCCCGCGGCGCCGAGCCCGGGACTGGAGCGGGCCAGCAGCAACGCCATGCCGCCGGCGATGACCAGCACCCATCCGACCGAGCCCAGCGCCACCAAGGCATGGCGGCGGCGCCACGCCACGACGCCGTTGGCCGCCATCAGATGTACGGCCCCGATACCGATGGTCATGAGCATCATGCCGTTGAAATCGTTCAGGTCCAGCAGCTTCAGGCGAGCCGCCGTCGAGCCGGGGTTGGGCGTCACGCCGAAGTAGCTGCCCACCAGGACGCCGTAGCCGGCGGCCACCGTCACGATGGCCGCCGCCAGCCGGCGCCAACGCCTGCCGTTGGCGCTCCTGCCCAATCGTCTCCAGACCAGCAAGAGGCCCAGTCCCAGACAGGCGGCGTAGCCGGCGTCGGACATGATGATGGCGAAGAACAGGGCAAAGGAGACGAAGACCACCGCGGACGGATCCCAGTCGCGATACCCGGGAAGCTGGAAGAACGAAATGAGGTCCTCCCCGGCGGCCACCGGTGGCCGGTTCTGGAGCAGGACCGGCGGTGTCTCCCCGGGGGCCGGGTCCTCGCAGGTGCAGGCGAGTTCCTCGCGGTCGGCAAAGCGATGGATGTCGCGGAGCCGGTCTGCCGGCACCCATCCCCGGATGGCGAAGACCTCGCCGCTGTCATGCGTGTGCAGCGCCGCCAACTGCAGGGCGGCACGGTTCTCCGCGCGCGTCAGTTCGTGACGCAACTGTTCGATGCCCCTGGTCAGGGACCATCGCTCGGTGATGAGATCTTGCTCCCGGGCGGCGGTCGCCGCTTCGTCCCGCCGCAGGGCCGACAGCGACCGGGACCCCAGGTCGACTCGCTGACCCGGCATGGCTTCCGGGGCCGGGGCGGGGGCGGGAGCCGTCTCGGCGATCACCACGACGTAGGCATGGCGGTGGTCCTGACGGATGAGCTGCCAGACGTGGTCGCCGGCCCGGACCTGCGCCATGTCGCGGAGCGGGACCACGTAGAACCACAGTCGCAGCTTGCTGAGCGCCTCCGGAGGCGGCACCGTGAAGTCACCCCAGGGCTCCAGTTCCCGAATGGACTGGCGCAGGTCGTCGAGTTCATCGCGGGTGGCGCGCAGCTGCTGGTGGTTGGCGATGGCGCGGTCGACCAGATTCGCGATGGTGATGGCTCGTTCCGACCGGGGGCGCCTCGGCTGCGGGCTCGATACCAGGTGGCGCAGGGCTGCGTAGCCGTCCCGCAGGCCGTCCGAGGCCGGCTCCGGGGGCCGGTCCCCCGGAGGCCGCAGGTCGATCACGTGCAGGCACCCGAGCTGCTGCACCCCGGCGAGAATTCGTTCCTTCTCGCTGGCAAGGCCATAGACGGTGAGCCGCTTCAGCGCCACGATGCTCATGCTCGGGCCTCGGCCGGACGCTGGAGCTGTTTGCGTTTGGCGATCTTGCCACGCACCACCGCCGATCGCTCACTGTCGGACAGGTAGATCCGGAGGCGGCGGATGTTCTCCCGGGCCCTGGGGATCAGCACCTTCTCGAACAGGTTCACGCGCTGCGTGATGCGTCTGACGGCCGTTTCGAGCAGGGCGAGCCGGTGCCGAGCGATCTGGACGCGGATCTGCAGTTCGACGCTCTGGCGTAACAGGCGCGCGACATCGTCCACCCAGTGGGGCCGGCCCAGGTAGCCGTACTCACGTACCTCGATGTGGAGGGACGACAGGGCCGGCAGTTTGAGTCCCACGAGGTTGTCGTACGTCAGGGTCATGTCCTCGACCTGCACCAGGCCCGTGAGGTCGACCAGGTCGTTGGAGGCCATCGGGATGCGCTCCGCCACCATGCCGTCGATGGGATCCAGCGCCTGCTCGATCCGGTCCAGGGTGCGACGGGCTTTGGCCCGCTCCAGAAGCAGTTGTCGCCGCTTGAGATCGAGCGAGGGGAGAAAGCGCTCGAACGTGGCGAGACGCCGACTCTCCCGCGTCAGCGAGGCCTTATTGAGGGCCAGTCGTTCCATGGGAGGCCGGGCCGGCGGCGCGGGAAGCGTGCTGGGGGTAGTAGGCGTCGATCAGCGACTGCTTCATCAGGAGCTCGTGGGGCTCGAAGCATTCCGCCAGCGTCTGCCAGCAGAGATCGAGGGCCGGCTCGAGCGGTTGCCGCACCTCCAGCGTCATGAACCGCTCGCGAAACAGCTCGCCGAATTTCAGGAGCCGGTGGTCGAAGGCCGAGAGATCGAAGGCCATGGTCTGTTTCTGCTCGGCGTCGCGGGCACTTGAGTACAGCCGGATCATGGTGTTCATGATCTGAGAGTGGTCCTCGCGGGTCACCTTGCCGATCACGTGCTGCTTCAGACGGGACAGGGAACCGAACGGGTCCAACACGCCGTCGTGCAGGTAGTACTGGCCCTCGGTGATGTATCCCGTGTTGTCCGGCACGGGGTGCGTCACGTCGTTGCCCGGCATGGTGGTGACGGTGAGCAGGGTGACCGAGCCCGCCCCGCGAAAATCACAGGCGCGCTCGTAGCGTCGCGCCAGACGGGAGTAGAGATCGCCGGTGTAGCCGCGGTTCGAAGGGACCTGCTCCATGGAGACGCCGATCTCCTTCAGGGCGTCGGCGTACGCCGTCATGTCGGTCAACAGGACGAGGACGCGCTTCCCCTCGTCGACGGCAAAGCGCTCGGCCACCGCCAGGGCCATGTCCGGGACCAGCACGCGCTCGACGATGGGATCCGCGGCCTGGTTCACGAACATGACCGTGCGCGCGAACACGCCGGCGTTCTCGAAGGCGGTCCGGAAGAAGTGGTAGTCGTCGAAAATCAGGCCCAGCCCGCCGAACACCACGATGTCCGCGTCCGCCTGAATGCCGACCCGGGCCAGGAACGGGTTGTACGGCTCCCCGGCCACCGAGAAGATGGGGATCTTCTGGCTCTCGACGAGGGTGTTGAACACGTCGATCATGGGGACGTCGGTCCGGATCATCTTCGAGGCCAGCGTGCGCCGCATGGGGTTGACGGTCGGCCCGTCGATCTCGATGTGCGGATCCAGGGTCAATGCCGGTCCACCATCGATCGGTTCGCCGGTCCCGCGAAAGACGCGCCCGAGGATGTTGCGGGAGTACACGACCTGCATGGAATGTCCCAGGAACCGGGTCGTGGCCCTGGTGGACAGCCCCTTCGTTCCGGAGAACACCTGCAGGGACACCCGGTTGTGGTCGATCTGGATGACCTGGCCCAGGGAGCCTTCCCCGCCATCGGTATGGATGGTCGCGAGATCGCCGAGGCGCACGGTGGGCGGATCGCCCGAGGGTGGCTCGGGCACCGACACCTTGACGATGTCTCCGACGATTTCGAGAACGTGGTAGTAACTGACGAGGGACTGACGCGTCACCGGTTCATCTCCCAAGCCCGTCTGCCGTTCCTGTGACCCTCAGTTGTCCGAGCGGAATCTCGGTGCAGGAAGGCGGCGGCCCTGTGGGTCGCCGGCCTGGTGGAAACATAGTCGAGTTTGCGGCGGCCGTTCCGCCGTTCCGCAGAAGAAGGACGGGCCCGGCCCGACCTGATCGTCCGCAGGACCGACTGCGGCGCAGCTTTGCCGGCGTCACGGGTCGGTGCGTCAACCCATGTTTCATCATGGCTTCACGTTTCCTTCAGCTCGGCCGTCGAGCATTGCGTACATGAGGCGCCCCAAGTGAGCAACGGCATCCAGGCGGTGCCGGCAGCAGACCCCACCCCCAGTCGGCGTGGGTCCTGGATGGCGGTGGGGTACGCCGTGATCTATCTGACATCGCTCTTCGCCACCGTCGAATCGGAGCGCACCCATTGGATCACGCTGGTGCTGCTGCCGTTCCTGGTCGCCGTGGCCTGGCCGCCGGCCGCCGGTCGTTCCCTGTCGGCGGTGCTGGCGACCCTCGGGTTCCGTCGAGACAACCTGAGCCGTGGCCTCTGGTGGGCCGTCGGTCTCGGGCTCCTGATCAGTGTCCTCCAAGTGTGGGGTTCGGACCGTGCAGCTGCGGTCCAGGAACTCATCGTCACGGGCAAGGCCCTGTGGCTCTTTCCCCTCACCTTCGTGCTCATGCTGTTGACGGCCGGGTTCACGGAGGAATTCTTCTTCCGCGGGTTCCTGCAGACGCGGGTGGCGCGACTGACCGGATCACGCTGGTGGGCGGTGGGGATCGTGGCGCTGGCGTTCGGGTTGTACCACCTCCCCTACGCCTACCTCAACACGCGCTGGCCGAGTGCCGGGGACTGGGGGCAGGCCTGGGTGGCCGCCATGGGGAACGGCGTGCCCGGGGGCCTCGTGTTGGGCGTGCTCTACGTGCTCACCCGCGGCAACACCCTGGCGTGTGTGCTGCTGCACTCGCTGATCAATGCCATGCCGGCCATGACCATGATCAAGTTCTCCGGCGGCTAGGCACAGGGTCTCCAGAGCGATCGTCCAGCCACCGCCAGCCACGTGGTATCGAGTGCAGAGACGCCACGGTCGGTGCCGGTCGATGTGCGGCCCGAGACCCATGTCAGGCTTACCCCACCTCCCGATGCAGGCCCATCATGGTTCTTCCTTGGTTGGCGACCAAGCCTTGGGTGCTTCGACCTGTCCCAACGTACAGACCGGGGAGTGCAAGCGTGGCTGGGCCGGGGTACGCCCTGGCCGTTACAGGTGCAGCCGGAACCCGAATACCGGGAACCCTTCCTGCGAGAAATCCAGATCGGGTGAGCGGACGAACCCCATCCGCTGGTACATCCGCCAGGCCATGCGCATCGGCTCGGTGGTGTGAATGACGACCTGGTCGTGCCCCCGCGCCTTCGCTCGCTCCAGGCACGCTTCCGTCAACGCCTTCCCGACGCCGGCGCCGCGGGCCTCGGGGTCGACCGCCAGGAACCTGAAGCCCGAGGCGTTGGTCTCACGCGTTGCCGTCCCGCCGGCACCGTACTGGGCCATGTCCCCGAAGTAGACCAGGCCGCCCTGAACGGCACCGTCGTCCGCCACCGACACCAGGACCTCGGTGTCCGGCCGCTCGGTGAAACGTCCGACGTTGGCCAGCATGTCGTAGTACGCCGGCTGCTCGTTCGGGGAAGGGAACCCTTCCAGTTTGGCATAGACCCGGACCATCAACTGGCCGAGGCGGACCTGCTCGTCGGGCCTTGCCGGGCGAATCACGTGAGCCGCACTTCCATCTGGATGTTGCAGCGGGCGTAGGGACTGGGCGGTCCGCTGACCTGTCGGAAGCCCAGCTTGCGGTACAGCGCAATGGCCGGCGTCAGCACCGTGTTGCTCTCGAGATACACCGCCGGCGCTTCGAGGTCGCGGGCCCGCTCCAGCGCCGCGCGGCCCAGCAGCCAGCCGATGCCCTTGCCCCTCACCGACTGGGCCACCGCCATCTTGGCCAGCTCGTAGCGCCCGTCTTCCATCCTGATGAGGGCACAGGTGCCCACGACCTCGCCATGGTGCAACGCCATCAGGATGACGCCGCCCGGTTCCAGTATGTGCTGCTCGGGGTCGTCAAGCGAAATCCGGTCTGCGTCCTCCACCTCGAAGTGGCGCTCGATCCACTCCAGATTGAGATCGCGAAACGCGTCGCCATGGTCCGGCGTGAAATCGACGATTTCGGTGTCGGCCCGCTGGCGCTTGTGGTACTTGTCCTTGACTCGGCTCACCAGGTCCCGCGCCGCGAGCGACGCCTCCAACTCACCCAGACCACGCCACAGGTCGGCGTGGTTCTCGGCCAGGAGTTCCTGCACGGCCTCGGTGACGTCGGCGTAAGGGGCCCGGATGCGCGGCACCAGCTCTCGGCCGGCGGGGGACAGGGCGATGACGTTGACCCGGCCGTCCTCGGCGCTACGCTCGGTGGTCACCACGCCGGCCCGCTCCATCTCCTTGACGATCTGGCTGACGGAGGCGTGGGAGTGGCCGATCTGGCCGGCGATGGCGCCGGTGGAGACACCCTCATCCTCGTGGGACAGCACGTAGAACACCGGGAACCACTTGGGATCGAGGTCCACCCCGTACAGCTGGTAGATCTGGCGGGCGCTGTCGGTGAAGGTATCGCTGAGCCGCCTGAGCCGGCTGCCGATGGCCATGATCCCGACACGGTCGAAGAAGTCCATCTCACATTCCGTAAGAAGTTACGTAATTAATAACCCATTTCTCCGGAGCCCGTCAAGCCAAGCCTGCGGGACGGCCCTCCCGTCACCAGCGATGGCCTTGCCGTCATTACCCGTCTAGCCAGCGGGCTCTTCCTATCCTATACTGGCAAGAGCCACCCCTCTGGAGACTCGCTTCATGCCGACCACCAGGACCACCGGTGAGATGACTGCCGACCGGAAGCCCCGTGACAACGAGACCGATTTCCACGGCGTGACCCACGTGGGCAACGTCCGCAAGGTCAACCAGGATCACTTCCTCATCTGTCAGCTCGAAAAACGGGTACGGGTCTTCGAGACCTCGCTCCCGGATGACGACGCCTTTTCCCCGGCGGGCGAACGCATGGCGTTCCTGGCGATGGTGGCCGATGGCGTCGGCGGAGGCAGCAAGGGCGAGGCGGCCGCCCGCCTGGCCCTGCAGGCGGTGACACAGTACGTGGCGCTCAGCATGAAGAGCTACTACACCCTCGACCACACCGACGAACAGGCGTTTCTCGACGAGCTGCAGGAGGCCGCGTGGAAAGGCCATGCGCGCGTCGTCGCCGAGGCCGAGGGGGACCCGGACCTGCGAGACATGGCGACGACCCTGACGCTGTGGCTGGCCGTCTGGCCCAAAGCCTACCTGCTGCAAGTCGGCGACTCGCGTTTCTACACGTATGCCAACGGCGAACTGACCCGGTTGTCCCGCGACCAGACCATGGCCGAGGAGTTGATCGACCAGGGCGTGCTGACCCGCTCGCGTGCCTTCCGGACCCGGTGGGCCAACGTGCTGTCGAGTTCCATCGGCGGCAAACAGACGGCGCCGGTGGTGACCCAGATGGACCAGCGCTGGGGCTCGATCTACCTGATGTGCAGCGACGGGCTCGTCAAGCACGTCCCCGACGAGCGCATCGCTGAGCGTCTGGGAGAGATGACGTCGGCCAAGCAGGTGACCGAGGCGTTGCTGCAGGACGCGCTCGACGCCGGCGGCAGCGACAACATCACCATCATCGTGGGGCGGGATACCAAGAAAGACCCATAGGAGGCGCACATGACATCCGGTCGGCTGTCTCGCGGCATGCGCGGCGGGTTTCTCGCCGCGGCCACCGTAGCGGTGTTCTATTTCGTCGCCGACCTGCTGCAGTTGGCACCGCTGGCGACCCCGGCCGCTCTGGGACACGCCCTGATGGGTCCCTGGGCCGTCGAACTCGATTTTCCCATCGTCGCGCAGGCGGCCAACGGCGCCCTGTACGGCGCCAAGCTCTTCTCGCTCACCGCCATCCATTTCCTGGCGTTCGGGGTCGTGACCGCGGTCGTGGTGGCCCTGTGCGACCGGATCGCGCTTCCGGTCAACGTCGTGTCGGGTGCGGTGCTGGGGCTGGTCGGGTACACCGCGGCGTTCGGTATCGGACTGGCATTGTTGAGCATCCCGTCCGCGGCGGGTGTGCCGGGCGTGGGCAGCGCCGCACTGGCCAACCTGATGGGCGGTGGCATCATGGGCTTCTACATGCAGATGGGCGAGTAGGGCTCGTCCACGCGGGCGGCCCCCACCGAGGCTGCAGCGACGTCGACCGAGCGACGGTTGCCACCCAGCTCCTTTCGGAAATCGGCCTCGGACCCCATCTTATTGCCCCATGTCCCACAGCCTCGAGGCCCTCAAGAAGGCCCTGGCCGGTCGCTACGACATCGAGCGGGAACTCGGTGCCGGCGGCATGGCCACCGTGTACCTCGCCAACGACATCAGGCACCAGCGCCAGGTGGCGGTCAAGGTCCTGAAGCCCGACCTGGCCAACGCGCTGGGCCCGGACCGGTTCCTGCGCGAGATCCGCATCGCGGCCAATCTCAACCACCCCCACATTCTGGCGCTGTTCGATTCAGGCGAGGCCGACGGTTTCCTTTATTACGTGATGCCCTACATCTCGGGCAACACGCTGCGCGACCGGATCGACAAGGAAGGCGAGCTGCCGGTACGGGAAGCGGTGCGTGTCATCCGCGAGGTGGCCGACGCCCTGGCGTTCGCCCACTCGCAGGGCGTGGTCCATCGCGACATCAAGCCCGACAACGTCATGCTGGCCGGCAACCATGCCATCGTGGCCGATTTCGGTGTGGCCAAGGCCGTATCCGAAGCCACCGGCCGCGACAAGCTCACCACCGCCGGTGTGGCCCTCGGCACGCCGGCCTACATGGCGCCGGAACAGGCCACCGCCGATCCGCACGTGGATCACCGGGCCGATATCTACGCCCTCGGAGCATTGGCCTACGAGCTGTTGTCGGGTCGGACGCCGTTCCTGGGACACACGCCTCAGGCGGTGCTGGCGGCCCACGTCACCGAGCAGCCCGATCCGGTGCGCAAGCACCGCGACCAGGTGTCGATGGAAGTCGACGCCGTGGTCATGAAGTGTCTGGCCAAGAAGCCGGCCGACCGCTGGCAGACGGCGGACGAGATGTTGCCGCACCTCGAGACGCTGGGGACGCCCAGCGGTGGCCTGACCCCCACCGACACGCGACCCTATCAGGCAGCCACCGGGGCCGCGACCCCCATCTCCGGGATGCGCCGCGTCCTCCTGGGCGCGGTGGCCGCCGTGGTGATCGTCGCCGCGGGGTTTGGCGCCTGGACGCTCCGTGGCGGGGGCGGTGCGGGCGGGAGCATCGACCAGATCGCCGTCCTGCCCATCATGGACCTCTCGGGTGAGGACGAGGTCTTCGTCGGCGCCATGCACGACGCCCTCATCTCGGCCATCGCGCTCACCAACACGGTGGGGGTGGTGTCCCGCTCTGCGGTGTTGCAGGTGGACGGCGGCACCACGGCGGATATTGCCAAGTCGCTCGGGGTGCAGGCCGTGATGGAGGGGAGCGTGTTCCGGGCCGGCGACGAGATGCGCATCAATGTGCAGCTGGTGGAACCGAACACCCTCAGGCACATCTGGACCGGCACCTACGAGCGCAACGTGTCCGACGTGCTGGCGGCCCAGGACGAGGTGGTGCAGACGGTGGCCAGCGAGATGACCACCGCCCTTTCGAGTGACGATTCCAACGCGGGATCCTGACAACCAGGAGCGACCGTTGACCAAGACCATTCGCCTTTCGCTGTTCTCGATCGTGTTCCTCGCTGCCTGCTCCGGCGGTGACGCCGCCGACGGCCCCGACATGGTGGTGCTCACGCCCGAAGCGGGCAGCTACGACGACGTGAGTTATTCACCGGACGGCACCCGGCTGGCCTTCACCCGCCGCAACGGAGGCGACGACGGCCTCTGGGTGGCGGACCTCGACGGCAGCAACGCGGCCCGGCTGACGCCGACGGCAGGGAACGTCGGGGGGGTGGATTGGGCGCCGGACGGCCGGCGCCTGGCCTACGCGCAATCGTCCGGGGGGCCGCCTTCCATCTGGGCCGTCTCGGTGGACGGGGATTCGGCCCGGCGGCTGTCCAACTGGGTGTCGGGAAGCCCCCAACATTCTCCGGACGGCACCCAACTGATGTTCTTCGCCCTGCGCAACAACCAGCCCGGCGTCTGGATCATGCCGGTGGACGGCGGATCGCCGGCACAGGTGATGGAAGACGATGACGTCCGGGTTGTCGACGCCCGCTGGTCCCCGGACGGGAGCCGGATGGCCTTCATGGTGAGTGAGGAAGGCCGGACCAGGGTTGCCGCATACCACCCCGACGGTGGTGCGTTGACCCCGCTGAGTACCGAAGGCTACGAGTGCTGTCCGGAGTGGTCGCCCGACGGGAGCGAACTGCTGTTCCAGTCGCGGCGCACCGGCCTGGGCGACATCTGGGCGGTGAGCGCGGACGGCGGCGCGCCCCGCCAGTTGACCCGGGACATCCGCAATGACTGGGGACCCCGCTACTCGCGCGACGGGCGCTGGATCGTGTTCCACTCGGAGCGGGGCGGCCAGGACGACGTATGGCTCATGCCGGTGGGGGGTGGGGATGGGGAGGCGCGGCGGGTCAGCAACGACGCCGCCGAGGAGTGGGACGCCACTTGGACCCCCGATGGCACCGGCATCACCTACGTCCGCTCGGAGCAGGTCTCGCACCTCTTTCGCGTGCCGGTGGAGGGCGGATCGGCCGAGCAGCTCACCTTCGGCGAGGAAGACGATTTCGCTCCGCGCCTCAGTCCCGACGGGAGCACCCTGGCCTTTGGCGCCGAGCGGGCCGGGTTCGACAAGATCTTCCTGCTTCCCGCGGCGGGCGGCGAGCCCACGGTGCTGGTCGAGAGCACCTCCGACAACTGGAATCCACGCTGGTCCCCGGACGGAACGCGCATCGCCTTCCAGTCCAGCCGCGGGGGGGTCAATGGCATCTGGGTCCTCTCCGTGTCGGGGGATGATCCGGTGCGGATCTCGACCGAAGGCTTCGACGCCTTCGACCCGGTCTGGTCGCCCGACGGGAGCCGTATCGCCTTCGTCTCGGCGACCGGCGATGGTGGCCAGAAGCCGATGGTCGTTCCGGCCGCCGGGGGGGAGGCGGTGGTCCTGGCCGACATGGAATTCACGGCGGGCCCCGAGTGGAGCCCCGACGGCGGCTCGATCGCCTTCGTCAGCTTCGAGGACGAGGGCCGGGGCGGCCGGCGCATCTACCGGGCGCCGGCCGACGGCAGCGGGGAGCCCGTGCTGTTGACCGGTGACCAGGACGCCTTTCAGCACAGCTGGTCCCCGGACGGGTCGCGGATCGCCTATGCGGCCACCACCGATGAGGAGGCCCGGAGCGACATCTGGGTCATGAACGCCGACGGGTCTGGCAAGCGACAACTGACGACGGACCCGGCGACCGATTTGGCCCCACGCTGGACGCCCGACGGGTCGCACGTCTACTTCCGCACCAGGCGGAACGGCAGCTGGGACATCGCCCAGGTGCCGGCCGCCGGCGGTGAGGTGCGGATGGTCTATGTCTCGCCCATGAACGTGTTCCAACCGCGGCTGTCGCCCGATGGCGCCTACTACTACTTCGGGGCCGTCCCGACCGACAACGAGATCGTGACGGTCAACGTCCAACATCTGCTGGAGGAATAGCACGGCCCCCGCATCGAACCCGGGATCGCGGTGGCGACGTCGGGTCGGTGCGCTCTCCATTCTCCTGGCGGCGATTCTGGCGCTTCGGCTCGCCGTGGCGTTCCACTGGCCGTTTACCCTCGACGCCGATGAAGGGTTGGCTGGTGTCATGGCGCTCCACATTCGTGCTGGCGCCGGCTATCCCCTCTTCTATTATGGCCAGTCGTACATGGGAACCCTGGAGCCCTTCAGTGTCGCTGCGCTCATGGCCCTGGTCGGTGAGCGGCCGATCGCCCTGCGCCTCGTCCCCCTGGGCTACTTTCTCCTGACGCTTGGCGTGTGTGGCCTGATCATCCGCCGCCATTTTCAGGCCGGCTCCGTCCGCCTGTTCCTGTTCTTCCTGATCGCGCCGACGGCGTTCTCCGTCATCTGGACCCTGAAGGCCCGGGGTGGATACGTTACCGGCCTCTTCCTGGCCGTGGTGTACCTCCTGCTCCTCCTGGAGTACCGGCGCAGGTCCGGACCGCTCCTGGGGGTGGCGCTGGGGTTCGTGTTCGGCTTTTCCTTGTACCTCAACCCGGCGATGGTCCCGGCGTTGGCCGCGCCGACGGTGGTCGCCTGGCTGGATGCGGGGCGCCCGGGCCGGTTCCGGGTGGCGGCCTGGGGCCCGATCGTGGTGGGCCTCCTCATGGGGGTGGCGCCGGTCCTGGTCCACCGCCTCCTGGTGGATGGGCCGCACCGCATTCCTGGTGGGCTGTCCGGGAAGTTTTCCCTGGAGCGCCTCCACCTCCTCTTCCTGGAACTCCTGCCCCTCGCGGGCGGCCACCTGGTGGGGACGGCCCGGCTCCCCTCATGGGAGACGCTGGTGCCGCCGGGGCCGGCGTCGACGCGGATGGCGGAAGTGGTCCTGTTGGGGGCCAACACGCTCGCCTTCGCCGCCGTCACCTACGCCGCCAGGCGCGACTACTGGGATTTGCTTCGCCTGCGGCGCCGGCGCTATCCACCCGAGTTCTACGTGCTGACCATCCTCCCGGCCGTCATGGTCATACTGGCGGTGACGCTCTTGCGGGACCTCCTGATCGTCCGCTATCTGATGGCCGCCACCGTGCTCCTGGCGTTCTACCTGGCGGCGTTCTATCGGATGCTGGAGGCGCGGGCGGCGACCCTGGCCTACGGTTTCGCGGCGGTCGTGCTGCTCAGTGGACTGGGCGCGAACCAACACTTCCTGAGGGATCAGGACGACCGGCGGTACACTGCGACGGCCCGGGTCCTGACGGATCGTGGGGAGGACGCCCGGCCCCTCGTGCAATTTCTCCAGGCGCGGGGCCTGTCGCGCGGGTATGCCGACTACTGGCTGCAATGGAAGCTGGTGTTCCTGAGCCGCGAGTCGCTGATCTACACGGCGTACGACAGCGAGCGGTACCCCCCCTACCGCGAGGCGGTCGCCGGCGAACCCCGACCGACATTCATTTATCGCGTGGAGGCTCTCACCGACCCGCAGGCCCGCCTCGCCGAGTTGCGCGCGGCGTATGGGGTCGACTACGTGGTGGAACGGGTCGGTCGCTGTCTCGTCTTCTTTGCCGGCTGAGCGATGGTGCCTGACCCGATGAGTGGCCCCGAGGCGCGGCCCGTCGCATGAACCCCCACATCACCATCCTCGTCGGCGTCGGGCTCTACGTCGCCGTCATGCTCGGGGTCGGCGTGTACGCCTCGAGGAAGACCCACACCGTCACCGAGTTCATCATCGCTGGTCGCTGGCTGTCGCCTACTACTACTTCGGGGCCATCCCGACCGACAACCAGATCGTGACGGTCAACGTGGAGCACCTGCTGACGGAGTGATGGTTTTGGGGGCGCTTGGCGCGAAACTCCGTTATTCGTCGCTTCCGGAAACGACCGTGGTGATGATGCCGTTCCGCCCGTCGATTCGCCGGATGCTGGCGTTGCCGGCGTCGGCCACGATGAAATCCCCGCCCGCCGTCCGCACCAGGCCATAGGGAAGTCCGAACGTCGCCTCGGTCGCGGGCCCGCCGTCGCCAGTGGCGCCCTCCTCACCGGTCCCGGCGATCAACTCGATCAGACCCGTGGACCGGTCGATGCGCACGACGCGCCGGTCGAGCGACGTGAACACCAGCGACCCGTCGGGTTGGTACACCATGGCGCCGAAGTAGCGGAACGGGGACGCGGTGGCGGGCCTTCCGATGGCCACCTCGCCGCGCTCACCGATGCCGGCGATCGTCTCGATGATCCCGGTCTCCGGGTCCCAGCGACGAATGCGCTGGTTGAAGGAATCGCCGAACACCAGGCGTCCCTCATGGTCAAACACACCGTTGTGGGGCCGAAACATCGACGCGGTGGTCCCGGGCCCGCCGTCGCCCCCGAAGCCCTCCTCCCCAGTGCCGATCACGGTGGTGATGATGCCCGAGACGGCGTCGATGCGCCGAATGCGGTGCGTCTCGGTGTCGAACACGAAGATGTTGTCGTCCCGGTCCAGAACCACCCCGAACGGATTGGTCATGGCGGCGTCGACCGCGGGCCCACCATCCCCGGTGGTTTCATACGCTCCGGTCCCGGCGATGGTCGTGACGACGCCGGTTGCCATGTCCACCCGCCGCAGCCGGTGGTTGCCGCGATCGGCGACGATCAGGTGACCGTGGCCGTCGAAGGCCAGCCACTCCGGGTGCTTGAAGCGGGCCTCGGTTGCCGGCCCGTTGTCGCCGGAGTCGCCCTCCACCCCGGTCCCCGCCACGACGGTGGTGGCGCCGCTGCCGAGATGAATCCTGAGGACGTAGTGGCTGGCGCGGTCGGCCACCAGCACGGTGGTGTCGCCGGGCTCGAGTGCCAGACCGCTGGGGAAGACCAACAGGGGCCCGACATCCGGGACCTGGGCTTCGGTCCCGGCCGGGGCCACGGTCAGCAGGGCCGCCAGCGGCGCGATGAGGGTCGAAGGTCGCATGGTGGTCCTACGCGTCGCGGCCGGGAAGGGTTCCATGCCCGCGGCCGACCGCCGGCCCTGGTCGCTATTCCATCAGCATTGGTGCGTCGCTGCTGAACGCCACGGCAGCAAGGAACCACTCGCCGTCCATCTTGCGCCACACGCCGATGTACTTGCCCACGTCGACGAACTCACCCTCGGGTCCGGCGATGGTGATGTAGTTCACCCCGTACTCCCACGCCATGTCCCCACTGGCGGCGATGTCGGTGGCCGTCGTCGTCGAGGTAAACGCGGCGATCTGCGGCCAGAACGCGTCGTACATCTGGCGCAGCGCTTCCGTTCCCTGCGCCTGAGGTGCGCCGGGAGCCTGCGCAATGGCGTCCGGAGCCCAGAACGCCAGGGCCGCTTCGGTGTCCATGGCCGTCTCGGCGGCTATGACGCCGGCGCTTCGTGCCTCGATGGCGGCCAGTTCGGCCTCGAGATCGACGGGCGGTGCCGCGGGCTGGCAGGCCGCGGCGAGGAGGATGGTGACCACGAACAACGAGTGTGTACGCATTGGCGTTCATTCCTTTCGAAAGACGAGATCCTTCGCGCTGCTCCGGAGATCGGCTACGAGTCGAAAAAGGTCCAATTCCCTACTCACTACTCACTACTCACCACTCACTACTCACTACTCACCAACTAGAACTCCACCCCCGTCACCCACACCAGGTCGGTCGACGATTCGTTCACGGCGCAGGCGAAGGCGCCGGTCGCCGGGTCGGCGGCCACGCCGCCGAGGGAGCAGTCGGCCAAGCCAGCGGAGCGGGCGTACACTCGCTCCGCACCCCCCTCCGGAGACACCCAGGAGAGGTGGTCGCGGCCCTGGTACAGGATGCCGTCGTCGGTCCAGGCCACCACACCGGTGACATCGGCACGGACCAGGCGAACCGCCCCGCCGGTGATGGCCCCGACCCAGAGACCGCGCGTGCCATCCCTGCTGGTCGCGAAGAGCGCCACGTTGCTGGTGTCGGGTGACAGGGCAACGGCCAGGATCTCCGTGAGGTCGTCGTAGGCCACCTGCCAGGTGCTGTCGCGTTCGAGATCGATGTGGGTCACCGTTCGGCGATCCGCCGGTATCGAGACCAGGCTCGTGCCGTCCGGTGCCCAGACGATTGACGTCCACCAGCTACCCTCGCCCACGGTTTCCGATGCCTCGCTCTGCCAGTCCACCACCCAGAGCGAAGCCGTGCCGCCTGCACCAAGGAGGTTGTAGGCCGCCCGGGCACCGTCGGGCGACAGGCTGACGCAGCACGGCAGCCCGCGGAGTTGGATGGCGCGCTCCTCGCCGGTGGCCAGGTCCCGCCGGTGGAGACTCCCCTGCGGCGGCAGGCCGGCGAAGCGTGAGAAGGTGAGCGTCCGGCCGTCGGCCGAGTAGCCGGGAGAGGCGGTCCAGGCGGTTCCCGTGGTGACGCGTTCCATGCGCACCGGATCGGGCCCGGCACCGGTGCCGGTGTAGACGTTGTACCAGGCGTTGCCACCAACCAGTGCCAGCGCCTTGCCGTCCGGGGCAATGTCGAACTGACGGGGGAGCGCGCCGTCGAACACCATGACGTCGCTGCCGTCCGCCTGGCCGGTGCGGGGGTCGATGCCGGCGCGATAGACCGCCTGGTTGCTGGCGTTGCCGGTGCCGGCCAGGTAATAGATGGCGTCGCTCTCTGTCGACCAGGCCACGCGTCCACCGCTGCTGATGAACATGGCTTTGCCCTTGATGATGGTCGAGCCGCCCGAACCGTCGGTGGCCACCACGCCGATGACCCCGGCCAGGGCGTCCTCGGTACCCAGGTAGGCGATCCAGCGGCGGTCCGGCGACAGGCTCAGGCGCTCGCCGCCGCCGAAGCCGGTGGTGACGCCCTCCGGAAGCGCATAGAGTCGCCCGCCATCCAGGGACGCCGAGTCCGGTGCGATCCAGTCGACGCTCGCGGGGTCCGAGCCCCAGTAGATGTGGCCGGCGCCGCCGATGAGGTAGGCGCCGTCGGGGTCGTAGGCGTACGACACGCGCGATCCCGGCGAGAGGATCCTGACCGGATCGCCGCTCAACTTGGGGATCTGGTACAAAGCGAAATCGTCCCAGTTCATGTACAGCAGCGAGCCACCGTCAGGGTGCCACACCGGTGAGAAGGCACCGGACTCCCTCCGCGTGAGGGCTCCGGCGTCGGCCCCCACGTCCCGGATGAACAGCGTCCCCTCGGCGTCGTTGTACGCCAGGGATTGGCCGTCGGGAGAGATGGCCAGGTGACGGATATTTCCCGAAGTGGTCAGCTGCTGTTGCACGATGGGAGCGGCGGTCGTGCCGCCTCCCAGGACGCCACTGAACCACACGGCTGCCAGTATCACCAGGGCGGCGATGGCGATGGCGATGCCGGCGGGAGAGAAACGGCGCGGCGCCACGAGTGGTCGGATCGCTGCGGGCGTGATGCCACCGCTGGTCGTGGTCATGTTGTCGAGGTGCGGTAGCATCTCACCGGCGGCCTGCCAGCGGTCCGCCGGCTTCTTGGCCAGGCACTTCATGACCACGGCTTCCAGTTCGCCCGATACCTGGTCGCGGTACCTCGACACCGGGTCGGCCGGCTGGGTGACGTGGGCCGCCAGGACGGCCTGGGGCGTGGCGCCGGTGAACGGGGGTCGTCCGGTCAACAACTCGTAGGTCAACGCTCCAACGGCGTAGATGTCGGCCCGATGGTCGACCTGGGGGTCGGCGGCGGCCTGTTCGGGAGCCATGTAGGCCGGGGTGCCCAGCGCTACGCCGGCGGTGGTGACCTTGTTGCTGCCGGTGGACTCGGACACGGCCTTGGCGATGCCGAAGTCCGCTACCACGGCATGGCCGCCGGCCAGCATGATGTTGTCGGGCTTGATGTCGCGATGCACCACACCCTCGCCGTGGGCGAAGGCCAGCGCGTCCACCACCGCTCGCACGATGCGAACGGTCTCCGGGATGGGGAGTTCCCCTTCCTTGTCGATACGATCGCGGAGCGTCTGCCCTTTGACGTAGGGCATGACGTAGTAGAGAAAGCCGTCCGCGTCGCCCGAATCGAACAGGGCCAGGATGTGCGGGTGGTTCAGGTTGGCGGCGATGCGGATTTCGCGGAGGAAGCGCTCGGACCCCAGGGCCGCGGCCAGGTCGGGCCTCAGCACCTTGAGCGCCACGGCGCGCTCATGGCGGAGGTCGCGGGCCAGGTAGACCGTCGCCATGCCGCCGCGTCCCAGCTCGCGGTCGATCTGGTAGCGGTCCTCGAGGGCGGCTTTCAGCTGTTCCAGGGGGTCGGACATTGGGAGCTAATATGGGGATGGGGGAGGGAAACGGCGAGGGTGGGGCAGGCGTTGGCGGTCACCGCGTCGAGTCGCGCCTCGATGGCATGGTGCTGGTCGTCGAAGGCCTCGGGACTGCCGACCTCACGGTGGAGGACGGCGTGGTGGTCTGGGGCATGTCCGTGAGACCGTACGGCACCGCGCGTTACACCATCCGGTTGAACGACCAGGGGCAGTGGACCGAGATCGGTGTGATCAACCGTGACGGCGCCGTCTGGGCACCGTTCTTCGAGATGACGCTCGACCGGGTCGTGGAGTAGGCCCGTTCGGCAGCCTACTGCAGTTGCACCGTGAGCACCGAGGTGGGGAGATCGTTGCTGCTGGTCGTCAGCGCCCCCTGGACGTCATAGCTGCCTGCCGGCGCCGGCGTGGAATTGTTGAGGGTCCTGTCCCAGCTGACGGTGCGCTCCCAGGACTCGCCGGGTTGCAGGGTGAAGCTGGTCAAGACCTGTTGATACGTCCGACCGAAGGCATAGTTCCAGAGCAGCACGGAGTTCTGTCCGGTGCCGACGTCGTACTGCTTGTTGGAAGAGAAATTGAATGTGACCGGAGTGCTCGACGGGTTGACCGCACGGATGGTGATGCTCACGGGCGTCCCAGCTGCGTAGGTGCGCCGGTCGGTGATCAGCGTCAACTCGATGCCGGCAATCTGACGCGTCACGCTCTGCGCGGTGTCCTGGGACGGCTCGGTACTGGAGGAACAGGCCAGGGCGCCCGCACCCAGGAGGATGGGGACCAACATGGTGGCGCGCATGGGAACTCCCTTCGATAGATGATCCACGGCTTCTGCCCTGACAAGCGACACCGTCCGGAGGATCACCTCATCGGCGGGTTCGGCGTCCTCCTGACCAGAAGGAGGATCCTACGCAACGGCTGTCGGAGCGCCAGGGGCTGAGGTCGCGCTCGGCCACGCCGGTCATTCGGTGTCGGCATGGGGAGGTCGGACCGCAATGACCCTGATCTCGATGAGGGCCTGATCGAGCCACAACCGGTCGACCCCGATGGCGGTCCACGACGGGTAGGGCTCACTGATGTAGTCGTCTTTGACCGCGAGAAACTCCCGCCGATAGGCGCCGAGATTCACGTGATAGGTCGTCATTTCCAGGACATCTTCGATGGCCAGGTCCAGGTCGGCCAGCAGTGACGTCAGACGCTCGAAGGCCCGCTCGAACTGGGCCGTCGGGCCATTGTCCTCGCCGCGAGCCACCCCGATCACCCCCGACAGGAACACCAACTCTCCCGCCTGGGTGGCGGGGGCGTACTTCGAGCGCTCGTAGGACTGCTGTCGGCCTTCGGGCACCAGAGGCCGCCAGCCGCGGACCACGGTTTCCTGCTGGGCCGCGAGGCTGCCGGTGGCAGCGGCGAGCCCGAGGGCGATGGCGTCCAACGACGGCGAATCCAGAGCCGATGGGGCGAGGCCTCGCTTCGAGTGGTCCCCAGCGAACGATGGACGTCCGACTTTCTCTGTCGGCAGTTTCCGAGTCTTAGTCCCGGTGATCGTTTGGCGGGTCATTCAAGCGAGGCGCCAGGAGTGCCTGGTACTCGACACGGACCGAATCCCACTGGGCTGCCCATGGCGCGTACGCGGGGCGTTCCTCGCGCAGCGTCAGGTAGTACTGGTACGCGGCGATCGCCTTGGCGGTGTCACCGCGCGCGGCGAACAAGGGGGCGTCCGCACGCGCATAGTCGACCATGTATCCGAACGTGTTCTTCTGCCGCAAGGTCACCACGAGGAAACCCACGTTATCTGGTCGTCTCTGGAGT
>JBDHIK010000030.1:0-26549 GCA_039587475.1 Gemmatimonadota bacterium
CGACCCCAAGGGCATCCAGAAACCCGGGAAGATTGGGAGCGATCCCGAGGACCAGCGCCACGATCGCGATCCAGTTGACCCCACCCATGTACTCGTAGCGTCCACCGCGCCGGTACAGGTCATCGAGGTCCAACCGGCCGTGCCGAAGCAGGAAGTAGTCCGCAATCATGATCCCAGCCACCGGACCCAGCAGCGCCCCATAGCCGATGAGCCAGGTGAAGATGTAGGCTGCCGCGTCGTTGTACAGCCGCCAGGGCATCATCACGATTCCGATCACCGCCGTGATGACGACGCCTGTTCGAAACGACACGCGGGCCGGGGCTACGTTACTGAATCCGTTGGCCGGCGCCACCACGTTGGCCGCGATGTTGGTCGTCAGGGTCGCGACGGTCAATCCCAGCATCGCCAGGATGACGGTGACCGGGCCACCGATGCGCGACAGCAACTCCACGGGATCACTGATGCGAGCGCCGAAGATGACGGCAGTGGCGGCAGTCACGGTGGCGCCGATGAAGGCGAACACGCCCATCGTGACCGGCAGGCCCAGGGCCTGCCCAACGACCTGGTCACGCTGGGATCTGGCGTAGCGTGAGAAATCCGGGATCGACAGGGCCATGGTCCCCCAGAACGCGACCGCCGAGGTGAGGCCGGCCCCGAACACCGCTGTCACACTGGCGGCGCCTGGCTCCCGGGGTGGGTTCCGCAGCATGGGCTCCAGGCCGCCCACGTTGGCCCAGGCCCACAGGAACAGGGCCGCCGCGATCACCATCAGAAACGGGCCCCCCCAGGTTTCCAGCCACTTGATCGATTCCATGCCGCGGAGCGCAATCCACAGATTGATGCCCCAGAACAGCATGAAGCACAGGAACTCACCGGTGCCGATCCCGACCCAGGACGGCAGGACCGTCGGGAGACGGGCGATGCCGGGCCACATCACCTCGAGCAGCTTGAAGATGGCAAACCCACCGATCCAGGTCTGGATGCCGAACCAGCCGCACGCGACGATGGCGCGGAGCAGCGCAGGCACGTTGGCACCGAAGACACCGAACGACGACCGGGTCAGGACGGGAAACGGAATGCCGTACCTGGTCCCGGCGTGGGAAATGAGGGCGATGGGCACCAGGACGATGATGTTGCCCAGGACCACGGAACCGACGGCGGCCTGCCAGGTCCAGCCGCGGTCGACGAGGCTGGACGCAAGCGTGTAGGTCGGGATGGTGATAGCCATACCCACCCAGAGCGCCGCGATGTTCCACATATTCCAGCTGCGCTGGTCGGCGGGCACGGGCAGGAGATCCTGGTTGGCCAGGGCGGCGTCATACGCCAGGACGTCGGTCGCGCCGTCAGTCACGCGACCTCACGCAGAGCCGCCTCCAGGCGCTCGGCGCCGTCGTCGATGTCCGCGGCAGAAATCAACATGGATGGGGCTATGCGCAACACATTGCCGTACAACCCGCCCTTGCCGATCAGCAGTCCACGGCGCTTGGTCGCTTCCATGAGTTGGGCCGTCTTGCCGGGCGCCGGCTCCTTGGTGCCCCGGTCTTCGACCAACTCCAGGGCCTGCATCAGTCCCATGCCACGCACGTCTCCGATGAACGGATAGCGCTCCCGGAAGCCTTCGAGGTGGTCGCGCAACTGACGTCCACGCTCGGCGGCCCGGCGCGGTGCGTCTTCGCGTTCGAGCACCTCGATCGTGGCGTCGGTCGCCGCCATGGAGATCGGGTTGCCACCAAAGGTCGACAGCGACAGGCCGGTAAAGGCGTTGGCCACGTCGTCCGTGGCGATAGTGGCGCCGACCGGGAATCCATTGGCGATGCTCTTGGCGAACGTCATGATCTCTGGTTCGACGCCCCAGTGCTCGATGCCACACCAGAAATCGCCCGTACGTCCGAAGCCCGTCTGCACTTCGTCGCAGATGAAGACCCCGCCATACTTTCTGATGATCCCCACGGCAATTTCGAAGTACTCCGGCGGTGGCGTGATGAAGCCGCCCACCCCCTGGATCGGCTCGGCCATGAACGCCGCCGGTTTCCCGTTGGTTTCCGTGCGGATCAGCTCTTCGAGGTCCTGGGCGCACCGTACTTCGCACGCGGGATAGGTCAGACCGAAAGGGCACCGGTAGCAGTAGCCGGGGTGACCGTGCTTGATCCCGGGGACCTGCGACGGAAGGAGCCGCCACGGGCTGTGTCCGGTAATCGAGATGGCCTGCAGGCTTCGCCCGGCATAGCCGTGGCGCAGGACGACGATCTCCTGGCTGCCGGTGTAGATCTTGGCCAGGAGGATGGCGGTCTCGTCGGCCCCGGTGCCATCGGTGGTGAAGAAACTCCGCTTGAGGTTCCCGGGCGTGATTGCCGCGAGCTTCTCCGCCACCCGGACCATTCCTTCGGTCTGGTAGAGCGTGGAGGTGTGGGTCAGGCGAGCCGTCTGCTCCTGGATGCGCCGCACGATATCGGGATGGCCATGCCCGGCGCCCAGCGTGAGGATGCCACCGAAGAAATCGAGAAACTCGCGACCGTCCGCGTCGCGGACCAACGACCCGTGCGCTTCCGCGATGACCAGCGGCTCGTCGTAGTAGTTGGCCACGCACGGGAACAGGAATTCGGCGTGTTTGGCTCTGACGGTCTCGGCGTCCATGGGTCACCTCAACGAAAGCGTGATCGGAGAGACGGGGAGGGGACTGCTGCGAGCGGGGAGTCGGGCGGCCCGCTCCCTGCTACCTCCACCTCTCTCCCTCCTACGGCAGTTGTGCCACCATGTCGCCGTACGTTTCGGGACGGCGGTCACGATAGAACTGCCAGACGCGACGCACCTCCTCGATCATGTCCAGATCGAGTTCGGCTACCACCAGCTCGTCGCCGCCCTCACTCCCCTCAGCCAGAAAGTTGCCCCGGGGATCGACGAAATAACTCGAACCATAGAATTCGCCGACGTTCCAGGGGGCCTCGGTGCCGACGCGATTGTTGCACCCCATGAAGAAGCCGTTGGCCACGGCGTGGGCCGGCTGCTCGAGTTTCCATAGATACTGGGACAGGCCTTTGACCGTCGCCGAAGGATTGAAGACGATCTCGGCGCCATTCAGACCCAGAAGCCTGGCGCCCTCGGGGAAGTGCCGGTCATAGCAGATGTAGACACCGATGGTCGCGTACGCCGTGTTGAATGTCGGGTATCCCAGGTTCCCCGGTTTGAAGAAGAACTTCTCCCAGAAGCCCGAGGTGTGGGGGATGTGGTTCTTGCGATACTTCCCCAGATAGGAGCCGTCCGCGTCGATCACGGCGGCGGTGTTGTAGTAGACCCCGGGGAGCTCTCGCTCGTAGATCGGGACGATCATGACCATGGCATGCTTCCGGGCCAGAGCCTGCATCTGCTCGATGGTGGGACCGGGGATGGTTTCCGCGATGTCACACCATCGGGCATCCTGGCTGGGACAGAAGTAGGGCCCGTTGAACATCTCCTGCAGGCACAGGATCTGGACCCCCCGTGCACCCGCCTCTTCGATGTACGGAAGATGTTTCTCGACCATGGCGTCCCGGATCGTCTCGATGGAGGCCTCGGGGTCGTTGATGGGGTTGGACATTTGGATCAAACCGCCGGTCACCGTTCGCATGACGCCTCATATCTCTGGGATCGGGAAACAGGAGCTGGTTGGGGAAAGGGGAGGATGCGTGGCGCGGACCCATGGGCGCCCCCTCACGACGCGGACCTCTCATCGGGGGATTCAACGGCACTCGACGCGCGAGGACCGAACCGCCACCTGGCACCGCACTCCCCGTTTCCCTCCCTCACCACCGGGAAATCACCACCTTCTTGTCGGTATAGAACTGCACACTGTCCTGCCCGTGCGCCTTGAGGTCCCCGAAGAACGAGCCCTTGGTGCCCCCAAACGGGAAGAACGCCATCGGCGCCGCGACGCCGATGTTGACGCCGATCATACTCACGCCGATGCGGTAGCGAAACTCGCGCGCGGCGCGCCCGCTGGTGGTGAAGATCGACGTCGCGTTGGCGAACCCCGAGGCGTGCACCTTGGCGATGGCGTCGTCGAGGTCTGCGACGTGGGTGACGGAGGCCACCGGGCCGAAGATCTCCTCATGACCGATCCCCATGGCGGGCTCGACGCCGTCGAAGACGGTGGGACCCACGAAGGCCCCCCGGGGATAATCGGGTACGGTGGCGCCCCGGCCGTCGAGCAGTAACGTGGCCCCCTCGGACACACCGCCGTCGATGACCCCCTCGATGCGGGTCTTGGCCCGGGAGGACACCACCGGACCCAGGGTCACCCCGTCATCGAACCCGGAACCGAGGCGCAGCCCTTTGGCCGAGGCCAGGAGCTTCTCCCGGAACGGCTGGTAGGCGGCCCCCGGGGCCAGCATGACGCTGCCGGCCAGGCACCGCTGGCCGGCGCAGCCGAAAATCGACTCCGTGATGTTGGCCACGGCGCGATCCATGTCAGCATCCGGCATGATGACGATGTGGTTCTTGGCGCCCCCCAGTGCCTGCACGCGCTTCCCCGCGGCGGCGGCCCGGGTGTAAACGTGCTTGGCGACCGGCGAGGATCCGACGAAGGAAACGGCGGCCACGACCGGGTGATCCAGTAACGCGTCCACCGCCGCCTTGCCGCCGTGCACCAGGTTGAGCACTCCCGCGGGCAGTCCGGCCTCCGCCGCGAGTTCCACCACCAGCGCCGCGGTGAGTGGGACCTGCTCGCTGGGCTTGAGGACGAAGGTGTTGCCGGTCGCAATGGCGTAGGGCCAGAACCACAGTGGGACCATCGCCGGAAAGTTGAATGGCGTGATGGCGGCACAGACACCGAGCGGCTGGCGGACGTACTCACAATCGATCCCGGTGGCGACGTCTTCGAGCGTCTGTCCCATCATCAAGGTCGGAATGCCACACGCGTGTTCGATATTCTCGATGCCGCGCCGGACGGATCCACGGGACTCGTGAAGGGTCTTTCCATTCTCACGGGTGACCGAGGCCGCCAGGTCTTCGAAGCGGTCCTCCATGAGAGCCTTGAGCGTGAACAGGAATCGGGCCCGGACGGCCGGCGGCACTTCACGCCACGCAGGAAACGCGTCCCGCGCAGCGGAGACCGCCTCATCGACCTCCGTCTCTCCCCCGAGCGGCACCAGACACAACGTCTCTCCGGTGGCAGGGTTGATCACCTCGTGTTGGGAGGTGGTGGACGACTCAACCCATTGGCCGCCAATGAAATTGCGGAGCACCGAGGTCATGCACACACCGCCCGGAAGAAGAGAGCCGCGCCCGGCAGGAACTCGTCACTGCCGGCACCAGGTTGAATGCTGGGGAGCATTCTGGGGGAAGTCAACAACGACGGATGGCGGTGAGGGGGGCGCTGCCACATGACTCCACCCCGGCCCTCTCGCGCGCCACGTTAGCCGTGGGTCGCTTCCCGCTCCACCATGCGGCCGCGGCCGATGGTACCCACGAACTGGCCATCCCGGGCCTGGATCTGACCCCGGACGGTGACCACCGTGGGCCGGCCCCGCATCTTCCATCCCTCGTAGGCGTTGTAGTCGACGTTGGAGAAGCTGTCCGCCACACCGAATGTGCCGTGGTAGCCGGGATCGAAGACGACGAGATCGGCGTCGCTTCCGATGGCGACCGCGCCTTTTCTGGGGTACATGCCGAACAACTTGGCCGCCTGGGTGCTACAGGCATCCACCATGGCGTGAAGATCGATGCGGCCCGGTATGACGCCGTAGGTGTGCACCAGCGCGATCCGTTCCTGCAGGGACGGGATACCGTTGGCGATGCTCGCGAAATTGTCGCGACCCAGTTCCTTCTGTCCGGCGAAGTCGAAGGGGGCATGATCGGTGCCGATCGTCGAGATGAACCGCCGGGCGATGGCATTCCACAAGACCGGATGGTTCCGCTTGTCGCGGAGCGGCGGCGACATGACGTACTTGGCGCCCTCGAACCCGGGTCGCTCGGCGTAGCTCTTGTCGAGAACCAGGTGCGGCACCACCGCTTCGATCCAGACGTTGGTGCCGCGGTAGCGAAACCCCAGGGCCGTACGCACGGCTTCGTCGCAGGACGTGTGGACGGTGTAGACGTGGGCCCCGGTCAACTCGGCGAAGGTCAGCAGATGATTCACGCCTTCGGCCTCCACGATCGGGGGCCGGGACGTGTAGTGGTACTCGGGTCCGGTCTTGCCCTGGGCCACCAGGGTCTGCTGCATGGCGTCGATTGCCTCGGCGTTCTCGCAGTGCGCCGTCACCATGGCGCCAAGCTCCCGGGCCAAGCGAAGCGTGCCGAAGAGGTCCTCGTCTGAGAGGTCGAGCGCCCCCTTGTACGCCAGGAACACCTTGAACGAGGGCACGCCCTTTCGGGTCACGATCGTCCGGAGTTGTTCCTGGGCCTTCCGATCGAAGCGCACCACCGACATGTGAAACGTGTAGTCCACGGCTGCCAGCGGGGCTGCCCGGGACGACCACTCCTCGAACGCGTCCAGCGGCTCGTCCGCCGGACCGGGGCAGATCATCTCGATCAGTGTGGTCGTGCCTCCGACGAGGGCCGCCTTGCTGGCCGAGTCGTAGTCGTCCTTGGCCAGCGTCCCCATGAACGGCAGGTGGATGTGGACGTGCGGATCGATGAATCCGGGGAAGATCAGTTTGCCGGTCGCGTCGACCACGTCGGTGTCGGGGGGCACCTCGGAGCGGTCGATGGAAGGTTCGATGCGGGAAATGGTCTCGCCGGAACAGTAGATGTCGGCCGGAAAGCGGTCGGTGGCCGTGACGATTTCGCCGTTGGTGATGAGCAGTGGCATCGTGACCCTCGGGACGGTGGGATGTTCCGGAAAGGTATCGCTTGGGTCGGCGCGGAATCCAGCGACATGACGACACCCGGATTCCTCGGCAATTGAAGCCGCTAGGCTTCGGCGACCTCCTTCACAGCGGCGAGCAATCGTGCCACGTCGTCCGCGGTGGTATAGATCGCGCACCCGGCCCGTACCAGTCCATCGGACTGAAGCCCCAACCGCTCGACCAGCGTCGTGGCGTAGAAATCGCCGCTGGAGACGAACACCGCACGCTCGGCCAGCGCCGACGCCACCGCCTCCGACGAGTGGCCGGCCACAGTGAAGGCCACGGTATCGGTCCTCGGTTCCCACGGCGGCGGACCGTAGAGCCGCACGCCGGGAATGCCCTCCAGACCGGTCCACAGTTCATCGACCAGCGCCTCGCCGCGCTGTGCCATCTGGTCGTACGTCGCCTTCAAGCGACTGCGCAGGCCACCGTTGCCGCCAGCCAGAGATCCCAGCCATTCCACCGCGGCACCGGCGCCGACGATGCCCTCGTGATTGAGCGTGCCCGACTCGAAGCGCTCAGGCGCGTCCTGGCCCGCGGGGAGCAGCCGAGGCGGGTTGAGCCGCTGCAAGAGCTCCCGTCGGCCGTACAGCGCGCCGATGTGGGGCCCGTAGAACTTGTAGGCGGAAACGGCAAAGAAGTCGGCGCCCAGGGCGGCGACGTCGGGGAGACGGTGCGGCGCGAAATGGACGCCGTCCACATACGCCAGGGCGCCGGCGGCATGCGCCCGCTCCACGACCCGACCGACGTTCCGGATCGACCCGATCGCGTTCGACGCCGCCCCGATGGCCACGAGCGCCGTGCGGCCGGTGATGGCGCTCTCCAGGTCGTCCCGATCCAGATGTCCCGTCTCGGGCACCATCCGGACCATTCGCACCGTGACGTCGTAGTCCCGCTCCAGCTCGCGCCAGGGGTCGATGTTGGCGTGGTGATCCAGTTCCGTCACCACGATCTCCGCGCCCGCAGGAAACGACCGTGCCAGGGCCCGCGACGTGTGCAGGGTGAGTGTGGTCATGTTGGCGCCGAACACGACCTCGGTCGGATCGCAGTTCAGGAACTGGCCGAACGCTCCCCTGGCCTGTTCGAGCGCCGCATCGGTTTCCGCACTGGTGGGGTAGGGCCAATGGGTATTGGCGTTGTGATGGTGGAGGTAGTCGACCATGGCGTCCGACACGGCACGCGGCACCTGCGTGCCCCCCGGTCCATCGAAGTAGGCGACCGGTTGACCGTTGTGGACCCGATTCAGGGCGGGGAAGTGAGCGCGGATGTCGGTGATGTCGTCAAGCGGCATGGGCGATGGGGTCGAAGGGTGGTGATCGGAATACTATCCGCGCAACCCAGACCCGCCAGGGATGGGACACCGTCGTGGCGCGGGCTGTCCGGTGGCAGGACGTGCTCGGGAAGGACCGCGACGTCGGCGGCGCGCGCCTACCAACGGAACCGCAGACGGGTGGCCAGCCGGGCGACCAGAAACGGCAGGCTGTCGAGCGGTCCTTCGACATACGCTTCCCCGATTACGTGGCCCCCCGGCACGTTGTACAGGGTAGTCGTCATGAGGACCAGCTGGGTCTCGCCCGCCAGACGACCCATCAGGAGCCGGCCGGCCCCCATCTCTTCGGCCAGGGTCAACGCGCTGGCCATGGGGAGATCGGCCTCGTGGGACCCACCTCGGAGCCGCCAGGCGACCAGACTGATGTCGGGATCCGTGGTTCTGACGGGGCCATCGGGGGTCAGCTCGGCAGCGAACAGGGCCGGGATCCGCTCACGCCACTGTTGCAGGGCCGGATCGGCGCCGGTGGTCTCGAAGGGCAGCACCAACACCAGGCGGTGATCGAGATTCGCCGCCGACTCCCCTCCCCGGAACCAGGCGTACACCAGGGACACCGCCAGGAGGCCGACCCCCAGGAGCCATCCCAGCGACGGGCGGCGGCCGGGCCGCGGGCCGGGCTGTTCCGCCATGGCCGCGCGGATCGCGTCGGGGTCAACCAGCGGCGGGCCTGCCATGGCTTAGCGCCGCACCTCGCCATCCAGTTCCCAGGCCGGATCGATGACGACCCCCAGATGGTCGAGGGCGGTGACGGCGACGTCGACGACGAAGGGCCCGTCGGGCCGGGTGACAGCGGCCGAGTCGGGGGAACCGCTCGCCAGATAGAAGATCGTCCGTTCTTCCAGCGACTGGCCCCCATGCCCGCCGTCGTCGCGCCGGCCGTGGTCGGTACTCATGAGAATGAGCCAGTCTTCGTCGGGGTAGGTGGCGCGCGCCTTCACGGCGGCGATGAGCAGGCCGACCTGGCGATCGGCGGCCTCGATGGCAACGAGATACGACGGATCGAGTGAGCTGGTGTCGTGTCCCACGACGTCGATGTTGCCGAGGTATACGAAGGCGGCATCCGGGTCGGCGCTGGTGAGATGATCGATGGCGGCGAGCACGCTCAGCGAATCGGCCACGTCGTAGCCCATCGTTTCGCCATCGATGTTGATCTTGACGTCGACCGCATCACTGATCAGCGGTCCACCGTCGACATCCTCGCCCAGTGGTGGCCAATCCAGCACGGCGAACGTGTTGAACGAGGCATCGACCAGTTCCAGCCGGGTGAGGAAGTCGGGGTAGCGATCGTAGGCGTTGTCGCTGAAATCGTTGTCGTGGACGCCGTGCTTGTCGGCCCACACGCCGATCACCATGCTGGACCACCCGGGACCGCTGACGGTCTCCTCACCGGTCCACGCCTGATCGCTGAACAGCCCGGTTTCGGCCAGCGCGTCGATGTGGGGTGTGTGCGCCTGGGCCAGGATGTCGACCCGGACGCCGTCGAGCCCGATCACGAGCACCTTCGGGGACGGGACCTGCTCGGCGCATGCGGCAATCAGCCACAGCACGGCCACCCAGCCATACGACCGGGGCTTCATGGGATTTGTCGCTCGAGGTCGCCCAGCCAATCGAGGACGACCTCGACCCGTCGGGCGCGTTGCGCATCCGGAGCCTTGATCATCAGGAAGCGCTCGCCGTCGGGGGTGACGTCTCCGCCGCCGTACTCTCCGCGGAAGAGAAGCTCCGGACGGCCCGGACGGCCGCTTTCCGGGTCGACGGTCACCGCCAGTACGCTGTCGCCCTTCCAATACACGAACTCCCGCCCACCCCTGGTCCAGGCCCAGGACTCGCCTCCGCTCGTCGACAACTGCCGTTTGGTGGATGCGTCGGGATAGGATTGGAGGTACACCTCGCGCCGGCCCGATTCGTCGGAACTGTAGGCAATCCACTTCCCGTTGGGGGAGAACCGCGGGTCGGCGAGGTCGTGCTCGGTGGTCAGATACACCTGTGGATCAGCGGATGTCGCGTCGAGGGGCAGCAGCCACAGCTCCCCCCTCGCCGGGAGGGCCTTCCTATAGGCAAGGACGGCGCCGTCCGGCGAAATAGAGCCCGGGCGCTTGTCGGTGTCACTGACGAGGAGCGGCTCGGCCGGTTGACCGTCGTCGACCTCCACCCAGTACAGGTCGAACACCGGGCGCTCGGACATGTAGATCACCCGGCGGCCGTCCGGGGTCCACCGTGGTTGGAAGCCTCGGGCGTCCTCGAAGGTCAGGCGCGCCAGCAGTTCGCGGTTCAAATCGTACAGCCACACGTCTTGATCGACGCCATCCCAGAGCGACAGCGCCACGCGGTCCCCTTCGGGAGAGAGGGCCACATCCACGTACTTACGACGTTCGGCCAGGGCCCCGATCTCGAGGCCGCTCCGGTCGACCCAGACCAACTGGCGGTCCGGGCGCATGACCGAGGCCTTGAGGTAGGCGAGGTGGCCGGCCCGCGACACGCTGAAGCTAGCCTGGCCGTTTGACGGATCCATGAACGCGTCCTCGACGACCGGAACGACGGAGCCGACGACTTCGCGTCGTCCGGCATCGAATCGCACCGCACGGATCGACTGGTCGCGGGCGAACAGCAGGTGCCCCGTGGGGACATAGCGTCCAAAGACGGCACCCGTCAGCAGCACCGTCCTCTCGCCAGTCTCCAGGGAGACCACCTCCAGCCGACTGCTGTCGATGGGGGTCGAGAAGCTGGTGAACAACACGTGCTCCCCGCCCGGGAGCAACTGGGGCCACCAGTGCGCCAGTTCCCGACGGGCCAGGTCCGGTGTCGTGATCTCGACCGCGGCACCGCCGGCCTCGCTGACCCGCCACAGGCCGCTCAGGTAATCCGGGGTGTAGACGATGGTGCCGTCCTCCCCCCAGTCCCCGCCGCCGAAACTGGCCGCGGCCAGGGCGACCGGGGAGCCGCCCTCCAGGCGCACCTTGACCAGTTGGTTGTTGGCCACATCGGCGAACGCCACCCACTCCCCGTCAGGTGAGAGGAACGGGTATCGGGCGGTGGTCGTCGCGGGGAGCGGTTTGAAGGCATCTTCTTCCAACCGGCGGGTCAGCACATGGTGCCGACCACCGAGCACGCCGGAAACGACCAGGAAATCGCCGCCGCTCGAAATCGCGGGAAGGGACCACCGATCCAGATGGACCGTGGGATCCAACTGCAACGTCGCATGAATGGGTCGTACCTGCGGTACGGTGCTCCGGGTCGCAAGCAGCGACGTGACGATCACCGTCGCCAATGACGTCGCGCCGGCGACCAGCCACGGGAGCCGGTTCGAGCGCGGCGTGGCGGCCCTGGGGGCCTCGCTCGTGGGCACCATCATCGGCGCCGTGCCGATCAGGGACTGGGAGAACTCCGCCGCCGAGTGGAACCGGTCGGCCGGCAGCTTGGCCAGCGCCTTCTCCACTGCCCCGGCAACACGAGGGGGAACGGTATCGCGGGTGACGGTCACCGGGGTCGGCTTTTCCGTGATGACCTTGGCCACGATGGCCTGGGCCGTCGACCCCGAGTACGGTGGGTCGCCCGTGAGCATCTCGTACAGGACGGCGCCCAGCGAGTAGACATCGCTTCGGGGGCCGACTTCCCGGTCGCCCATGGCCTGCTCGGGGCTCATGTACTGCGGCGTGCCGATCGACAGTCCGGTCTCCGTCAAGCGCGTCGCTCCGGCCTGACTCACCGCCAGGGCGATGCCGAAATCCGCCACCAGCGCCTGGTGGTCGTGGATCAGGATGTTCTCGGGCTTGATGTCCCGGTGGATGACATCGTGGCGGTGGGCGTAGTCGAGCGCACTCGCCACTTGGGTCGTGAAGGTGACCGCTTCCTGGATGCCGAGCTGCTTCTCACGATTCATGAGATCGCGCAGGGACTCGCCCTGGACATAGGGCATGACGTAGAACAGGAAGCTGTCGGCCTCGCCGGAATCGTGGAGTGGCAGGATGTGTGGGTGCTGCAGGTTGGCGGTGACCTTGATCTCCTGCAGAAACCGCTCGGCCCCAATGACCGCGGCCAACTCCGGCCGGAGCACCTTGAGCGCCACCTTGCGGTCGTGCTTGACGTCGTTGGCCAGGTAGACGATGGCCATGCCGCCGTGGCCCAGTTCCCGCTCGATGGCGTAGCGGTCGGACAGGGCCGTCGTCAATCGGGTGTCAGGAGAGGTCATACGCCGGGGCCAGGGGAACGAGGGCTGGAACCTGTACTATAAGGATTGCCGGCAGGGGGAAAAAGAGTGCGTGCCGGATCATGGACGCCGTTCCGGACCCGGTGCCGCGGGAGACGTCCACAGACTGACGACCACGATCGTCGCCAGGCCCGCGATGAACCCCGGGATCAGTTCGTACAGATCGTAGAAGTCAGCCTTGAACGCCACGACCCAGAGGACGGTCACCAGGAACCCGACCACCATGCCGGCGATGGCTCCGGCCCGCGTCGTGCCCTTCCAGAAGAGGCCTGCCAGCACCACGGGGGTGAACGCCGCCCCCAATCCCGACCAGGCGAACAGCACGAACCAGAACAGCACCCGGACCTCGCCGAAGGCGAAGATCAGGGCGATGAGTCCAATGAGGGCGGTAGTGATCTTGCCGTACGCCGTCAGGCGCCTCTCCGAGGCTCGTGATCCCAGGCTCTTCTGCACGACGTCCCGCACTACCGCCGACGACGCCAGGATGAGCACCGAATCGACCGTCGACATGATGGCCGCCAGGACCAGCACCAGAAAGAGGCCGGTGAACAGCGCAGGAAACAGCTCGGCGCTCATCAGTGGGTAGACCGTCTCGGGATCCGTCAGGCCGGGCATGAGGGCCCGCCCCGCCATGCCGGTCAGCACGGCGCCGACATCGAACACGATGATGCATACGACGGCAATGAGACCGCCGTCCGCGATAGCCTTCGGGTCCCGGGCCGAGATGAACCGGGTGAGCAGCTGCGGGGCGCCCAGGAACGCCAGGCCGATGGCCGCAAAGCTCACGGCACTCAACACCCCGGCCAGCGACAGACCGGACGCCCCCATCGGTTCGAGCAGCGCCGGGTCGGCGGCGCGCAGCTGGTCCAGCATCGGCATCCAGCCACCGACTGCGACGATACCCACGACCGGCAGGACCAGCAGTCCTGTGAACATCAGCACGCCCTGCAGGACATCGCTGTAGGCCACCGCCTTGAAGCCGCCCACGGTGGTATAGAACAGGATGACGGCCGCGCCGATGATGACCCCGGTGCGATAGTCGGTGCCGAGAAACGAGCTGAACGCCTTGCCGGAGGCGGTGAGCTGGGCCGAGGTATACGCCGTCACCATGGTGACGATGATGACCATGCTGATGACGCGGAGGATGTGGCGGGTGTCGCGAAACCGGGCCTCGAGGTAGTCCGGCACCGTGATGGCGTCGTACCGATCCGTGGCCGCTTTGAATGGCTGGGCCACGAACGCCCAGGCCAGCGCCACACCCAGCACTTCCCCCAGCACCACCCAGAAAGCATGGATCCCCACCAGGTACCCCATGCCGGTGAGGCCCAACAGCAGCCAGGCGCTCTCGCCGGTCGTGTTGGCGCTGAAGGCGATGACCCACGGCGGGAGTCGCTTGTGTCCGACGTAGTAGCCGGACATGTCCTTCGATTCTCGGCTGCCCCAGAGGCCGATGCCGATCAGGACGACGAGGTAGCCGAGGACGACCGCGATGATCGTCGCGGGACCGCTCATGGCTCCCGCTCCTGCCGGAACTTCACGAAGACCGCGACCTCGATCGCCAGACCCAGGCCCACTGAGGTGACGATGAGCACCCAGGCGCCGAGTGAAAGTCCGGCGATCACGGCTCTACTCGGACGACGGGGCGCCCACGATCACGTTGGGGAAGTTTCGATAGTTGTATTTGGTGCGATCCTGGCCGATCTGCGACTGGCGATTGTCACCCCAGCACATGGCCCAGCCGTTGGTCAGGAGCGCGCAGGTGTGGCTCGCCCCCGCGACGATCTGGGCAAACGAGTAGTCGCCATACACGGCGAGCGGCCAGGGCTGCCCCTGCCCCGCATATTGGCGGTCGCCCGTGCCGAGTTGTCCGACATGGTCTTCGCCCCAGCAGAAGGCCTTGCCCTGGGGCGTGATCCCGCAGGTGTGGACGGAGCCCGTGGTCAGTTGGTAGAAGGCATGCTCCCCAGTGACGGCGACGGGCGCGTTGCGACGGGTCCAGGTGGAGTCGCCCAGCTGACCCTGCCGGTTCTGGCCCCAGCACCAGGCAACCTGCTGTTTCAGGGCGCAGAGGTGGTCGCCCGCACTGGCGATGTGATCGAAGGACTTCCCCTGGGAGACGACCGCGGGACGGCGATAGATCGAATCAGACCATTCGGTCAGATCGACCCCACCCCAACAGTACACCTCTCCGCTCGCTGCCAGCCCACAGGAGAAATCGAAGGCCGTCGCCAGCTGATTGAAGGTATGGCCGCCGACCACCTTAGTGGGCACCTTGGCCATGTTCATGCGATTCCACGACCGGCCGTCACCCACCTGGCCCTGGGAACTGCTGCCCCAACAGTAGGCGTCGCCGGTTTCGGCGAGGGCGCAGACATGGTAGTGGCCCGCGGTGATGGCGCGGAACTTCACATCGGTCTTGACCGCCGTGGGAGCGAAGTTCTCACCCGTGTCGGTGTCGTTGCCGATCTGGCCGTCGTAGTTGTAGCCCCAGCAATACGCGGCCCCTTCTTCGGTGAGGGCGCAGGTGAACCTGCTTCCCAGGGCCAGGGCGCTGAACCCGAGCCCCCCGGCGACCAGCGTGGGGTAGCGACGCGGGTCCTGCGGCCCGGTACGCGTCCCGTCGCCGATCTGTCCATACTGGTTGCTGCCCCAGCAGTAGGTCTCGCCGCTCCTGACGATACCGCAGGTATGCTGCCCGCCCGCGGCGAGCGTGGCGAACGTCAGGGTGTCGGGCGCCTCCTGACCAGCCGGAACCGCCAACGACGACAGCAGCAACACATGCGCGACCATGTTCGTCCTCCCAAGAGGCTTGTACCCGCCTCAGGGGTCCCAGCGGGTATCCCCAACGTTAACCCGGCTCCGGTCCGTCAAGCCAGCAATTATGCTAGATTACCTGTCTGGACCCGACCTGTTCCCCCGATCCCCAGAGTGGCTTGTGTCCCACCCTCCCCGAAATCCTTCCGCGGCCCCTGGCCCGCCGGAAGACATCATCTACCCGGCGACCCTGCCCTTCCTGCTGGTCCATCTAGCGGCCTTCGCCGCGATCTGGACCGGGATTTCAGGAACAGCGGTCCTGGTGGCCATTGCCCTGTACATCATCCGCATGTTCGGCGTTACGGCCGGCTACCACCGCTACTTTTCCCACCGGAGCTTCAAGACCAGCCGGGTGGGACAGTTTCTGCTGGCGTTCCTGGCCCAGACCAGCGCCCAGCGGGGCGTCCTCTGGTGGGCCGCCACTCACCGGCATCACCACCGCTATTCGGATACCGTCGAGGACGTGCACTCGCCGCGGCATCATGGCTTCTGGTACTCCCACCTCGGCTGGATCTTCACCAAGCGTCACGCGAAGGTCGACTACGCCCAGATCCCCGACCTAGCCCGCTATCCGGAGCTGCGATTCCTCGACCGCCACCAGTATTTCCCGGCCGCGGTCCTCGGTGTGCTGGTCTGGCTCTGGCTGGGGTGGACCGGCCTGGTCGTCGGGTTCCTCTGGAGCACGGTCGCGTTGTACCACGGCACCTTCGCCATCAATTCGCTGGCCCACCAGTCGGGCTCGCAGCGCTATATCACCGGGGATGACTCGCGCAACAACTGGTGGCTGGCCCTCATCACCATGGGAGAGGGGTGGCACAACAACCACCACGCCTACCAGTCATCGGCGCGTCAGGGGTTCCGCTGGTGGGAAGTCGACTTCACCTACTACCTGCTGAAGGCCCTGGCCTGGACCGGGGTGGTGCGGGAACTGCGGGCTCCGCCGGCCGAAGTCGTCCGGGGCGACCAGCGCCTGGGACGCAGTGTTGTCGAGAAGGTGTCGCGACAATTGGCGGCTTCCTTCCCGCTCGAGCGGATTTCGTCAGAGGTGCGCGCCGCGCTCAATCAAAACGCCCGACTCGAGGAACTGCGAGTAGCCATCCGGGAGGCCCAGGAACATGCGCACGTCCTCCTGGCCGACCTCGAGCTGCCCGCGGTGCCGACCCTCGAGGACATCAAGGCCCGGGCCCAGCAGATGTTCGCCAACACACCCTCGATCGACGCCATTGCCGAGCGCACCCGGGAGCTGTTGCTACAGGCGCTGGCCGCACACCTCGAGGTCCTGCCTCAAGGCGCCTGACGGTATGGGTCAGTCCCGGGCCAATCGGGCCCGGGCTTCGGCGTCCGCGTCGCTCCACGCCAGGTCGAGCCGGGCCTGCGCTCTGGCGGCGGCGGCATAGGCTCCCGCCGCCTCTGCCGCACGGCTCAGACCCAGTAGAGACAGGCTGCGTCTCGGCGCCAGCCTGAGCGCTGCCTCGAACGCTCGCACGGCCTCGGTGGGGCGGCCCATCTCCAGCAGTAGCTCTCCCAGCAACTCGTGACTCGGTTTGACGATGTCGGGCGGCCCGAATTCCAGGGGCAGGCCGTCCTCCAGCCGGGCCGCCTTGCGAACATTCAGGACGGCGGCGTCAAGGCGGTTCCCATCGACCCAGAGCACCGCTTCCAACTGCAATCGGAGGATCTCCGGAAGGGCCCTGGCGTTGGGGGTCTCGCCGGAATCGGCCTCCGCGGCCAGGGATTCGAGTTCCCTCAAGAAGTGGGCGGCCGTCTCCCGCTTCCCGATCTCGAGGGCGCTGTACCCCAGGGCGAACGCGTCTATGGCTCGCGCTGACGGGCTCGCGTCCGCCAAGGGAATGTCCCAGGTGGTCACCTGGTCGTTCCAGCGCTCGCTGTTGACGAGATAGTGCGCCCGCATCCGCGCCAGATAGGCCCGGGTCCCCGGTCGCGAATCGCTCGGCATGTTGGCCCAGGCGGCCACGAGGACGTCCACGGCATCGCGATAGCGTCCCTCCTGCAACAGCCCGTAGACCAGCCAGGCGCTGTAATGCCCCGGTCCCCGGTGGGTGTTCTCGACCGCCGTCTCGTTCCGGGCCACGACCTGGTCCCACATGCCCAAGGCCAGGAAGATGTGACTGGTCATGTGCTGGGCGTGGGGCGCGGCAGGGGCGATGTCCGAGTAGGCCCAGGCCGCCCGCAACCCGAGCGGGGCGTGAATGGCATCGTCGAAGGAGTGAATGGTGTAGTGAGCCGCCCCCGGGTGATCTGGATTGATGCGGAAGAGGTCACCGGCCAGGGCGCCGGCTTTCATGTAGGCGCCGTAGTCGCGTACGCCCTGGTTGAGACCCAGGAGCGACAGGGCGTAAAACGCTTGCGCCTCCATGTCCTCCGGGTACCGGAGCATCAGATCCTGCATGGCGTACATGTACGCCGTGTCCCGTCCGGCCTTGGGTCCTTCGGCGAACAGGGTCTCCACCGCCAGAAGGTAGAGCCGTTCCCGCTCGGTCGGGGCCGTGGCCAGGCGCTCCTCTGTGGTCCGTCCCAGCCGGGTCAGTCCCGCGAGCGCCTCGGATCGATAGCGCCGGTTCCATACCGGGTGGTTGCGCGTCATGGCTTCGCCCCAGTAGGCCATGATGAACCCGGGCTCGAGTTCCTGGGCCGTGCGGAAGGCGTCTCGCGCATCCTCGTATTCGAAGCTGTGGAGGTACAGCACGCCGCGAACGAAGTGCTGTTGCGCCACGGGAGATCCCGAGGTCGGGAAGTAGATGGTGCCGAGCCGGGGTTCCTGCGCCCCGCCACTCGACACCACACTCGCGAGCAGCAGCAGGACCAGCGTCAGACGTCGTGTGTGCATATTGCTCCCACATTCGAGGCGGTGGTCGTTGCGTCACGACACCGCGGGTCAGTCAGCTACGGACCGTGAGCCAGTCGTCCCTCCAAGGATCGCCACGCATCGGTGCCGTCGGGGCGCATGGCCACCGTGAGCGCGCTGCCGCCACCGGCCTGAAAATATTCGAACCGCAATCGGTGACGCCCCGTCGCCAGAGCAACCGTCCCCCGCTTGGCTCGGGCCGAGTGGAGCCCGTCATGGTCCACGACGAGCGTATCTCCGATCCACAGCCGGCTGCCGTCGTCGGACGTGACTTCGAACTGGTAGACACCGTCCTGGTCAACGACGAGAAAGCCGTCGAATCGCAGCGCGAACTCCTCGGGCCGTTCTTTCCCCGTCAACGCGATCGTCATGGCGACGCCCTGACTCGCCACGACCAGATCATCCAGGCCGTCGAGAGATCGGAGCCGGCCTTCACTATACCTGACCCTGAGTCCTTCCTCGAGCGTCGTGCTGTCGACCGCTTCCGCCGGGCGCAATGCGGTGCGCCGGATGACCGCGGACTGGGCCGGGCTCGGTCGGCCGTCGGGGAGAAAGGCCCGGGCCGTGACCATCACCGAGTCGTCTTCCAGACGCAGGCGCAGGGGCCCGCGGTAGATCGTCCCGGTTGTGGATGGATCGGTGCCGTCCAGGGTGTATCGAATGGTCGCGTTCGGAATCAACGACGACAGTGACAAGGTGTAGATCGGGTCGAGACTCAACCGGTCGTCGGCGAGCCCTTCGACCTCGGGGACGCGGTAGGCGACCCCCAGCCGGTCCAATGCACGGAGCCTCGCCGGAAGGCGTGTCCGGAAGCTGTCCCAGCTACGAGCCTCGATGGGGGACCAGAGCACCTCGGACAGCGCCACCATCCGGGGCAACGCCATGTACTCGACGTGTGCCGGCGTCGTGATGTATTCCGTCCAGACGTTGGCCTGGGCACCGATCACATGCGCCGCTTCCTCCGGGCTCAGTTCTTCCGGGACCGGTTCGAACGCGTACACCTTGGCGAGGGGCGTGAAACCGCCGATGGCGAGTGGTTCGAACCGGGGGTCGCCCTGGTAGTGATCGAAATAGACATGACTGCCGGGCGTCATGATGACGTCATGCCCCTGGCGGGCGGCCTCGATGCCACCCGCCATTCCGCGCCACGACATGACCGTGGCGTCCGGCGCCACACCGCCCTCGAGAATCTCGTCCCATCCGATGAGCCGCCGGCCATGGGCGTTGAGGAAGCGTTCGATCCTCCGGATGAAGTAACTCTGCAGCTCGTGCTCGTCCGCGAGGCCCTCACGCCGGATCACGTCCTGAGCTGCCGGGCTGTCCCGCCAGCGGTCCTTGGGCGCTTCGTCCCCACCGATGTGGATGTAGGGCGACGGGAACAACGCCATCACCTCGGACAGTACCTCTTCCAGGAAGGCGAACGTCGCTTCGGTGGGACAGTAGATGTCGGGGTACACCCCCCATCGGGTGCCGACCTCGAATGGTCCGGGCGTGCAGGCGAATGCGGGATAGGCTGCCAGGGCGGCCAGCGAATGGCCCGGCATCTCGATCTCCGGGATCACCGTGACGTATCGATCGGCGGCGTAGGCCACGACCTCGCGGATATCGTCCTGAGAATAGAAACCACAATAGGGCGTGCCGTCGCCGACGTACGGGTCGAAGTTCTTGGCAACCATCGTCTCGCGTCGACAGCTGCCGACCCCTGTCAGCCGGGGATAGGCATCGATGGCGAGGCGCCACCCTTGATCCTCGGTCAGGTGCCAATGAAAGGTGTTGAACTTGAACAGTGCCAGGAGGTCGATGTAGCGCTTGATGAAGGCCACGGGGAAGAAGTGGCGGCCCACGTCGAGGTGCATGCCGCGATAGCGGAACCGTGGCTGGTCCTCGATCGTCACCAGTGGTACCGAAGCGGCACCGTCCGCTTCGACGACGATCAACTGGCCGAGGGTGGAGATGCCGTGGAACACCCCGGCGGGATCGGCTCCGAAGATGGCGATCGTGTCGGGAGTCACCTCCAGCCGATAGGATTCGGCCGGTCCCGCCGAGGCCAGCCCGAGGACCAGAACGACGCCGTCGCTCCCCGGGTCCCCGGCACTCGCCACCAGGCCGGCCCGCCCCAGGACGCGTTCCGCCTGGTGGGCCACCCTGGCACCATCAGCCGGATCGGGGAGCTGCCTCACCACCGGGACCTCGCGCGGAAGGGCGACGCGTCCATCGCCCCACTCGATCAGGGCCGGTAGCGGGACCAGCCCCGGGGCGGCGGACTGTCCGGGCAGGTCGACCGGGACCGCCACGACCAGCACCGCCAGCACGGTCGGATTGTTCCAGAAGTGACGCACGGTGGCCGCTTTCTTCGAAATGGCTGCGTCAACATAGCGTGCCGCCCCCGTTGCGCCATGCCCGAGGCGATCCGCCGCATGACGCTGCGTCCCAGCCTCTTGGGGCAGCGAGAAGGTGAGGAGGACCGGGTGTTGACGGCAGGGTCCAATCTTCCAACCTTTGAATCGCCAATCCTTTACGCACCCACTACCCGAAAGGACACCACGATGCGTCTCACGTCCTTCGTCCTCACCGGTCTGCTCATCGGTGGCCTTGTCGCCGCCCCTCCGGCCTCGGCCCAGATCGGGTTCGGTCTCGTCGCCGGAGTTTCGTTCGCCAAGTTCACCGGGGCCGATGCGAACGTCGGGGGAATATCCTCGGGGACCAGAACAGGGTTCGTGGGTGGCGGGGTCGTCGACATCCCCATCAGTGACATGTTCAGCGTGCGCCCCGAAGTGCTCTACGCCCAGAAGGGCGCCCGGTTCTCGGATCAGGGTGTCACCGCGGGCTTCAACCTCGACTACATCGAGATCCCGGCCCTCTTCGTCGTCTCGGTGCCTACGAGCGGCAACGTCACGCCGGAGTTCTTTGCCGGCCCCCAGGTGTCCTTTCGAGTCGGATGCAGCGTGACGGCGACGGGCGGAAACTCACCGGGAGGGACCGTATCGTGCACAGATGCCGGCATCGAGGATGAAGTCGCCACCACTGACTTCGGCGTCATTTTCGGGGCCGGCGTCACCGTCGGCAACTTCATGGCCCAGGCGGCCCTGGATCTCGGCTTGTCCAAGATCGACAACTCCGCCAGCCCCGACGACATCAAGAACCAGGCGATCTACGTCATGCTCGGCTGGATGTTCCGGTAGCCACCAACTCGACACCACGCGGAACTCACAAGGAACGGCCCCTCTTTCGGGGCCGTTTCCCTTTTGTGGGATTCACCTTTCGAGAACACGCGGGTCCTCCCTTTCCTCGTGACCATTTCGGGTGCACAATGGTCTCAGTGACGAACACCACCAGGAGAAAGCCCCGATGAGGATACCGGCATTGGCCGGCGCGCTGTGCGCCGTGGTCCTGACCGCGGCCACGGCCGCCGCCCAGGGAACCGAGCGAGATTCGAGCTGGACCGTGGCATGGGACGATCCGACCGTCGCGGACTCGTCGTTGTTTCTGGTGGTGATGCGGCCCGGGTGGCACGTCACGACCCCGGTCGCATCGGGCGTGACCATCACCCAGCCCGACAGCGTCGCTGGCGGCAGCTATCTGGTCAAGTCCGTGGTCTTCACCTTCAACGCGGATGCCGGCCCCATGGGCCTGGTCCTTGGTGCCGACCCGACGGGATCGGCGCCGGACGACTACGTCATGTTCCTCCTCAACAACGACGGGACCTTCGGGGTGTTTCATCGGGGCGGTTCGGAGGAGCACACCATCGTACCCTGGACGCACAACGAGGCCGTCCGTCGCAAACTCGAAGGGGACGGCGGCCCCGCCAAGAACGTCCTGTCGGTCCTCGCGGGTGCCGACAGCGTCCGGTTCTACGTCAACGGCGTCGAGGTCACCCATCGGGCACGCCAACAGCTCGACATGGATGGCACCATCGGGATGCGCGTGGAAGGCGGCACCAATCTCCACGTCTCGGAATTGACGGTGGCGTCTCTGGGGCCGGCGCGTTAGCCGACCCCGGAATCAGTCAGGGGCCGACCAGAACGGGCGCGTTGACGGTCCCGACGCCCACCGCGCCGCTCCCCAGTTGACCCGACCGATTGTCGCCCCAGCAGTACACCTCCCCGGTGGCAGTCATGGCGCAGGTGTGATTGTCGCCGGCGGTGACCACCCGGAACGACAGGCCCCCGGCGACCGGCTGCGGCGTGTTCCACCCCTGGTTGGCGTACGAGCCAACCCCGGTGCCCAACTGGCCCGAGCCGTTCGCGCCCCAGCAGAACACCTGCCCCGGAATCGTCAGGCCGCACGTGTGCTGCGCGCCGGCGGAGATCCGGATGAAGATCGAATCGGTCCGGACGGCGGATGGTGCCGTCCGCCGCTCGTTGCTGCCGTCTCCCAGCTGCCCCGACCGGTTCTCACCCCAGCACAACGCCAGGTCGTCCCGCAAGCCGCACAGATGTTCTGAGCCGTTTGCCAGGGCCCAGAAGCGGGTCTCGCCCGACACCACGATGGGAGTGGATGTCGGGTTGGCGCCCCACTCCAGCAGGTCCACACCACCCCAGCAGTAGATCTGCCCCGACTCGGCCAGACCGCAGGTCGAGTCCCAGCCACCGTCCGCCAACGCGCTGAAGTCGATGTCGCCCGCGACCGCCACCGGCTCGGCGCGGTAGGATCCCCGCTGCCGCGGCTGCCCGTCCCCGATCTGCGCATCGTCGTTGCCGCCCCAGCAATAGGCTGCCCCTGCCGACGTGAGCCCGCAGGCGTGGTCTCGTGCCGCCACGATGCTCTCGAATCGCAACCCGCCGGCCACCGCTACGGGCTGGAGGGCACTCGTCGTAGTGCCGTTTCCGAGCTGGCCGTCCTGGTTCTGGCCCCAACACCACGCCTGACCTTGCGGATCGAGGGCGCAAGTGAACCGGCCGCCCACGGCGAGTGACGTGAAGCCATGGTCTCCCTGCACCTTGGTGGGCAGGTGTGCGGGTTCGGTGGAACTCCGCCCGACGCCGAGTTGCCCGAAGTCGTTGGCGCCCCAGCAATACGCTGCTCCATCGGCCATGAGACCGCAGCTGTTCCGGCCTCCGGCGTCGACGTACACGAAGCGCAACGTGTCGGACGAGGATTGGGCCGAGGCGGAGCCCGCGGCCATGGCGGCAAGGACCAGAAAGGCGGCACCTGTCATTTCGTAGCTCCCAGATGAGGCAAGTGGTCTCACGGTGGTGATGTCGCTGGCAGAAAGGAGAGAGCGGGTCCTCTCGGACCCTCCAGGACCAGAGTATCTCCCTGGAGCCCGAAGCGGCCGACGGTAGCCAGGGCGCTCAGGAACCGTGCCTCCTGTTCCATGAGCGCGCCGGGGCACGCCATCATGGTCGACCCCGCCGGCCCGAGCGCGACGGAGTCAGCCGCCACCAGATGGTAGCCACCGAAGTAGCGGTTGCATCCAGCGCCTCCAGCAAAGGTGCTGTCGGTTATGAAGCTAAGTGTCACTTCGCCCTCGATGGGGACGGCCGGTGTGTCCGTGAAGGCCAGGAGGCGCCATGTCGTGCCGGACAGCGGCTCGTTGCCGGCGACCACTCCGGCATCGCGCGGGTGGTCTCCGCCGCAGGCCAGGAGCAACAGCGCCACCCCGGAGACCAGCCACCTCGCCTTCATTCGAGCCTCCCGTTCATGTGGGATCGACGGTCCCGGGTGATGCGGCCTGACCGCCTGTCTCCGGGACCGGCTTCCCGGCCGGAGCCACCCAAGGAAGTGTCAGGCACAACACCAAGAGGTAAAGTAGCGTCCAAGTGAGGATCAGATGGCCGACCAACAGGTCGTAGAGGCCCGACCCGATGGTATCACGCCCGGCCACGCCATTGAGGATCATGAGAAGGTAGGCCACCAGCATGGCAGGCCGCCAGCGGTCGGGCAGCTGTTTCCAGGGGCAGGCGAGCAAGCTGGCCAGAACGAACAGCAGGGACACCAGATGATGGTGCCACGTCACGCCTGAGAGGAGGGCCGCGACCAGAAACGTGGCACTCACCTCGAACGGCGTGATGCCCATTCGGCGACGCCGCAAGAGGGCGAGAGACGCCAGGTACCCTGTGCCGAGGATGACGGCCAACGCCTGGTACACGGTTCGGGCCACGGCTTCCCCGCCGGCCAGGATGGGCCCTCCGACCCCTGCCGGATGGTGCAGGGGTACGAACAAGCTGTACACCAGGGTCGCCAGGTTGAAGTTGTCGTGGCGGACGCGAACCCCGCCCCCGAGGTAATGCGACAGGAACCGGCTGTAGTAGTCCGTGAGGTCGTGGAACCCCTGGGGCCAGCCTCGCCACACCAGCGGGAGCACCAGAAAGAACAGCACCGCCGGAACCAACGCGGCCACCGTGCGGCGCCGACCTCTGAAAACCAACCAGACGAGGAAGATGCCGGGCACGATCTTGAGGAACGTGGCCGCGGTGACCAGCAGGACCGCCGTGACGTCGCGCCCGCGCAGGAAGGACCATACGCCTGCCAGCACGAGGAACAGGACTACCTCGTTGGTCTGCACCAACTCCAGGTTCCACAGGAAGAACCGCACGGTGAGAATGGTGGCGAGCAATACCGGCCAGGGGCCGCGCCACCATGCCGGAGCGAGGTCTTTCAGGATCAGCGCCGTGAGCCCCACGAGCGCAGGCCACAGCAACAGGTTCAGAAAGTGAAATGCCGCCTGGGCGGCCGGTTGGGGGAGAAGAGCCAGGGGCTGGAACAGCCAGGCGGCAAAGGGGGGGTAGAGAAACGAGTGGTCGACATGCCGCAGCGGATAGAGGGGTCCGCCAGAAATGAACCGCGCTCCGGCCTCCCAGAAGACGGCGAAGTCCGGCGAGATCGTGTCGGCCAGGCGCCGCCAGGCCAGGAAGGTGGCCCCCAGTACGTAGGCCAACACTGCCCCCCAGGCGAGGGCCCGCCGGTGTTCGGAAATTTCGGGCACGGAGGGAGGCTCCCATTCCGGATGGCGTCTGTCAATAGGAGGCATTATCTGGTATGATATGATACGGCATATATGCCGCATCAGATAGTTACATTCACTTATGAGGCATCATGACCCGGTTTCGGCTACGCAAGTTGTTGTCCAGTAAGGGAATGAGTCAGGGAGAACTGTCCCGGCTCTCGGGGGTGAGTCTCTCGACCGTCAACCGAATAGCCACCAACAGTACGACCCGGGTGGACCTGGACACCCTCGACAAGTTGTCTCTGGTGCTGGAATGCCCGCCGGGCGACCTGCTGCGCCGGAGACGTAAGGCCTAGCGCAGCGTTTCCAGGTACTGGATGATCGTCGCCCTGGTGGCTGAATCAGGAACGCCGGCATACTGCATCGCGGTGCCGGGGAGATAGGTCGACGGCGAGGCCAGAAAAGCATCCAGCCGTTCCGGTGTCCATCGTCCCGACGTGCCGCGCATGGCTTCCGAGTAGGCAAAACCCTCCGTGGAACCGACCTCCCGTCCCACGACCCCCCACAGGTTGGGGCCGATGCCGTGCACCGGCACGTCGTCCGTCCGGTGGCATCCACTGCACTGGGTGAAGACCATCCCGTCACGGACCCTGCCCAGGCGGACCAGGACGCCTTCGTCGGTCCACAGCACGATGCGGCCTCGTTGATCCTCCGCCACATCCCGAATCCGGTACCCGACAGGGATTCGCTCCATGTAGCGCAGTTCGTCATCGCGAATCCGCAGCCGCCACAGGGCCCCGTCCTTCATCGACGCGACGAGCAGGTCTCCGCGCCAGTGTGCGAACTCGTCGCCGTGGAGTGTGATCAGGTTCGAAGGCCCGATCGACGGCAGCCACGTATAGAACGGCGCCCTGAAGCCTTCATGTTCGAATTGCTGCTGCCCCATGGGCCATTCCAGGGATTCGTACCCGGCGCCGTAGGTGGCCAGGGGCCAGCCGTAATTCGCGCCGCGGTGGATGCGGTTCAGTTCGTCCCCGGCACGAGGTCCGTGTTCCGTGGACCAGATGCGGCCATGGTGCTGTCCTGCGAGACCGCGAAGTCCGAGTCCCAACCGTCGAAAGCCATGTCTCCCACGGCGAGCAGGAGGCCGCGGCCTTCGACCCACGCCATACGGCCACCAATGCGGTTGCCGCCGAAGAGGAGGTCGCGAACCCCCAGGTCGAAGAGCTGTTTCGCATGACCGCCGCGATTGACCGGGAGGCATGGAGCGGTTTCGAACACCGTTTCCCACTCGAGTGCCCCGTCTCCTCTCAGGAACGTGTCGTCATCCGCCTCCGCCTTGGAGACCCGTACGACGACGCACTGCCGGTCCACGTCCCAGAAATGGTGGGAGGCAAACAACCACGACCGGTCTCCCCGTTCCCGCACCAGGATGTCGGCCACGCGGAACTGATCGACGGCAAGACCCTCGACTTCCGATCCGGCGAACACGCCGGCGTTCAGTGGAACCCGGTAGGGCAGCGGGTGTACGCGGATAGGGCCCCACTCTTCATCCCAGGACAGGGAATACATGACGCCCGCTCCCGTGCTGAGGAGGAACTCGTCACCGATGCGAGCGAAGC
>JBDHIK010000148.1:0-5717 GCA_039587475.1 Gemmatimonadota bacterium
ACATTGAACCGGAGCGTCCCGTGAATCGCCGGTGCTCGAACACGGCCTCAAAAGCATCACAGAGATCGAGAGCGTCCTCCGTGCTCACTGAAGGGTCCTTCTCGAGCGTGGCCCGCAAGACGTCCGCATTCCTGAACGCGCCATTGAAATGCACCTGGCCGTTGATGTCACGCTCGACGTAGTCCGTGCGCTTCGACTCCAGCTCCCGCGCTATCCAGTCGTACTCCTGCACCAGGGATGGAGGGATGACGTTTCTGTCGAGGAACGACGGCAGTTCCCGATTCGGGTATAGCAGGTAGCTGCTCCGGTCCTTCCTGTACAGCCGGCTTGCCTTCAGCGTCTCCAGCAGCGCCAGGGCGTTCTCGCCACTCAGATAACCGGAACTCAGCACGGCCACCTGGCCTTCGAGCATCTCGTCGAGCGGCTCGACGAAGTGTCCGTCTGCGCCGAACTGAATCAGGTTGTAGGAATGGAACAGGCCGTCTTCTCGGCGACTGCCGGCGATCGAATGGTCGAGGAACTCCAGCGCCAGTTCCGTGAAGCGTTGAAGGTCTTGCGTTCCCAGCGGGTCCTTTGCACCGCAAAAACCCTGGTAAGCCCGGGCCCGGTATTGATCATTCACCGCACCCATGCTGTCCATGAACGACTTCCTCTGGGCCGGGCCGACCGGCCCGGCAAGCAGTGCCTTGTGGTCGTTCAAGACCACGTCGACGTTCCTGAAGAACAGAGCCACTTCCCGTGAAAGGTCGAAGCTCTCAGACGGAGTTTCTCGCAGCAGGTCGCCCAGCAGCTGCAGGTAGCGACGCAGGTAACAGAGCGTGACCATGGACAGCCCGTAGCCCACCAGCGCATTGTTCGCGTCATTCCATTCCGGGCGCTGGGTGTTCATCCAGATACCGCCTCCGGGAGCCAGGTTGGTAATCCGCGCAAGTGCCGAGAGCAGGAGTTTCTCCAGCAAGTTGACCCGGCAGATCGTCCCATCGTCCAGCGTGAGGAGCTTGCCGTCAGCGCCGATCTCGGACACGCGCGCAAGGACAGCCCGCGCGCGGCTGTCGTCATAGTCGACCGTGTTCCTGGGGTCGTCCAGCAGTTCCTTGTAAGGCTTGATCCGGTAGGGGACGTCCGCGTAGACGAACCACTCGCGGGTCAGCAGTTCATCGAGTCGCCCCGGGTGATAGTTGCGCGACAGCTCGAGCAACCTGAGCAAGTAGGCGACCTGGTGATCACACCAATAGCCGATGTTGGACCAGTCCGACCCGGGTTCGAGGGTCTCCCAGTCGATGCCGTTTCGTGAGATGCGGTAAGGATTGTAGCCATCAGCGGTCGATGCGTTGACGAACTTGGAGACAAAGCTCTCGATGTAGCCGGGGAAGGAGATGGACAGGGCTTCCCAGTTCTGGAAGATATCCCGCCAGTTGCCCTGGTAGCACAGGTCAAACTCGGCCCCGTCAGTTCTGTTCGGACCGATCGAGAAGTGGTTCCAGGGTCGGCTGGGATCGCCGTGCCGGCGGCTGAATGTCAGCGGCAAGTACTCGTAGACGAGTCGGCCCAGGGCATCGTTGTTACTTTCCTGAGCCGTCCTCAGCGCCGTATCCAGCGTCAAGGGGCCTTGGAGCCCGCTCAGCGCGGACTTGACCGTTTCGCGCAACCGCGAGTTGCGATCACCCACGAAGCACAGGAAGTCCTGGAAAGGGAACTCGTATCCATGCGGGAACACGCCGCCCCGCATGATGTTGCAAAGCGTATTGGAGAAGTGCCTGCCGTTGAGCAGGTCGTCGGCGGACTTCTCGAATCCGTCCGCGCTGCCTGCCAGCGTCTCCAGCCGCTCGGTTCCCGCTGCGACATCCTGCTCGATGGCGCTGGCAGGGACTCCCTGGCGAATGGCGTGCAGCAGGCGTGCTGTCTGAGACGGGCCCTGTTCCACATCCGCAAGCAGATACCAGCAGTGGCCGCCCTGCGGCGGCAGGGTAACGGCGGACTGAACGAAGAAAGCCCCACGCTTGCCCTTGCTGCACGCCTCGGACTGAACCGGCTCGCCCATGCTGAATGCTTGAACCTGGTCTTCCGAAAGCAGCACCCGCGCCTGCTCCAGGCCGGTGCTCCAGACCACCGTGGCTTTCAAGGCCTCGCTGGGCTCGGCGCGGTCGGTCAGGATCGAAGTGAGCGTGTAAATCCCGGCACACGCGTCCGTGACAGCCTCAGCATGCTTGTAAGCGTCGACCAGTGTGCTCAACTCGGCCTGTGCCCTGCGTTCGACGCCGTACGGGAGCAGGTTTCTCAAGCCGTCCAGCAATTCCACGCGAACCTCGCTCGCGCCGGTGTTGCTCAGCTGCGCCTTTCGGACGAACCCGAAACGATCTCCGCTGGTCCAGGTGTAAGTGAAGGTGAGACCCAGATCGTGATTCACTTCCTCGAACACGAGCTTGTTGCCCGGCACGTTCTTGTACAGATTGCGCTCGAGATCGTAGGCGAGCGGGCCGGTCTCGAAGGGCTGCCAGAGCATGACCCTGTCATCCCTGCTTGCAAGAAGCACGGTCCGGGGGCCGGTCGTTCCACAGGCATCATGGATCTTGTCGTCCGTGCAGTAGGGGAAGAGCGCGTTCTCCGGGCCTCTGCGGCCGCAGGTCAGCCCGCCCGTGCTGGAGACGAACAGCCAATGGTCGTATCCGCTGACCACGGACAGGAAGAACGGTGGCATCGCATGATAGTTGGCAATCCGATAGAACCGTTCGCCATCTCGTTCCACCCATTCTCCAGCGCCGGCCGGGCGCGGTGGACGAATGAGAGAATCACCGAGGAAGATCTTCTGCGTGCGACGTTGTGTCATCAGGGCTTGTTGTGCGTGACCGGAACGGTTCGATGATTCCATGCGCTGCCTTGACCCCGAAACGCGGTTCGACGTAGAGGCCGGCCGGAACTGTCGCGGGAGTGAGACGCGACATCCATGGTCGGATCAGAATTCCCAGCCGATGCGGACTCCATAGGTGCGTGGCACGCTGAAGCTTCCCTTGGCGACCTGTTCAGCGGCTGCCCCCCAGTACTGGACGACCTCATTCGTGAGGTTGTAGCCATAGATCTCCGCCGACCAGTCCCCGCTGAACAGTCGCACGCCGGCATGCAGCATGTACCACGAGTCACGCTTGTCATCAGTGTATCTGATGTCGCTGTTCCTGATGACGAAGTCCATGTCATCCGTATGCTTCTCGACATTCCAGATGGTCAGGTAGGAGTCGTCCTCCCAGAAGGCGGTGACCCAGGGGACGATCACGAGGTCCTGCCCTGACGGGAAGAAAGCGTGTTCGAGGGTCATGCGCACGCTGTATTCCGGCGACACGGCGAGCTCGTTTCCCTTGAGGTTGGTCTCAAGGGCTTCGTTCTCGGGGTCGATGGAGTCCTCGAAGCTGAGGCCGAAGTAGGACACGGGGTCATAGTTCCACTTCGTGATCCAGTCGTCGGTGATCTCCGTGTCCAGCCAGCTCACATAGCCGTGGATCCGGCCGCCCGCCCACGGGCGCCAATCGTACTCGATCTCGAGCCCCTGGATCTCCGCCCCCGGCACGTTCTGGGTGAAGAAGGCGATGATCGGCGCCGTCACCCAGCCGAAGATCGGGTTGCCGAACGGATCGAGGATCGGGTCACCGTTCTCGTCCTGGAGCGGTTGAAAGCGTTCGGTGAATGCGATGGCTCCCACCGAGGCGTACTGCATGTCGTCGTAGTCGGTGTAGAAGTAGTTGGCGCTCAGGTTGAGCTTGTCGCCAAGGAGTCGTTGCTTGTAGCCCAGCTCGAACGTCAGCACCTCTTCCGGCTCGTAGTCCGTGCGAGCGACGATCCTGTCACCGGTCCTCGGGTTGGTCTCCTCGAATACATCGCCGATGCCGCCCGCCTTGAAGCCCGTGGCAAGGTAGCTGTAGAACAGCGCGTTCTCCAACTCGTAGTCCAGGCCGATCCGCCAGTCGGTATGTGACCAGGAGCCTTTGTTGTCGTTGGGGCTGACTTCGGGATAACGCCACTTCTTCTCCCAGTACTCCTCCGGCAGGTCGTTCAGGTCCTCCCGGGAGAAGCCCGTGAGCCCGGCATCGATCACATCGCGGTCGACTTCCGGCGCACAGCCGTTGGCGACATTACAGAGATACGTGACCCCGCCTTTATCTTCCTTGGTCTCATCGCTGTAGCGCAGCCCGAGGGTCAGGTGCCATTGGTCCGTGAACGAGTACGTTCCCTGCGCGAACAGGGCGCCGGCGTCCGTGGCGCGGTCGGGTTGGTCCCACAGCGCCTTCTCGTCGATGGTGTTATCGAAGAAACCAAAGGTCTCGGTCTTCTCGTGGAAGTAGTTCACCCCGGCAATCCAGTTGAGCTTGTTGTTCCCATACGACTGGAATTGGATCTCGCTCGACCAGGAACGGGATCCGGTTCCCGGCAGGAAGGTCATCACCTGGTCCCAGGCGTTGAGGCTCTGCTCCATGTCCTGAGTGGATTCGCGGTCCTGATCCTCGAGGCCGCCGAGATAGACCAGGCGCAGGTTGTCCTTGATATCCCAGGTCAACTGCGTGCGCAGGTACATGATATCCAGGTAGAACTTTCCCGGAACGTTGACGACGGCCTGGTAGGTGTCGTCGGCCGGGAACATGTTGCCGCAGTCGTTGGTGCCGACGGCGCCGAGGTTGTTTCCCTCGTCGTCGAACTCGTAGACCGGACGCCCCTCGAGCTTGTCGCAATTGATCAGATCGAGCCCACCGGCGCTATCGCTCCGGAAATGCTGAAAGCTGACGTTCAGCGATAACTGATCGCTCGGCTGCCAGAGTGAACTGAGACGGTAGGCCCATTCCTCCGCGTTCATGTAGAAGTCGTCATCGTCCGCGGCCACAAGCTCACGGACGTCACTTCCGCCGTTGGCCTGGTCGATCCACCAGTTCGAATGCTGCGTGCGGGTGTAGCATTCGGGGCTCGTGCATTCCTCAAAGGAACCGGGCGCGATGGACGCCGGGTTCCCGATGGTGTCCGAGATGAAGCGCTGGTCGTACTGGTTGGGATCCCAGTAGCCGTCGATGTACGAATCGCGCTCATAGTAGCGGCCCGAGAGGCGAAGCCCGAAGGTCTCGGTGACCGGCACGTTGATCATGCCCTGCAGTTCCTGGTGGTTGTAGTTGCCGTACTGGACGCTCAGCGTCGAATCGAAGGCGTCGAGCTTGGGCTTGGCCGAAATGATGTTGATGCTGCCCACGGTGGAGTTGCGGCCGAACAGCGTCCCCTGGGGGCCCCGGGACACCTCGACCCGCTCGTTGTCGAACATCAGCCCCAGGATGCCCTGCATCCGCGGCGAGTAGACGCCGTCCAGGTGTACACCCACAGAGGGGTCGCCAAGCTCGGTGGTGTTGGTCGAGCGCACACCACGCAGGGAGATGATGGGTGTGGTCTGTCCGTTGGCGGTGGCGATATCCATGTTCGGTACCATCTGGGCAATGTCCCGGACATCATGGACCCCTTCGCGATCCAGGGTATCCTGGTCAAAGGCGCTCACCGCGACGGGGGTCTTCATCAGGTCGGTCTCGACCCGGGTCGCCGTGACGCGGATGGTCTCCGGTGCAAGCGGCTGCATCTCCTCCGGCTTCTCCTTCTCGCCGTCCTTCGGCTCGTCGCCCTTGGCGCCCTCTTCCTCTTTCTTCTCCCCGTCCTTGTCCTTGGTCTCCTTCTTTTTCTTTTTCTTCTTCTCCTTCTTG
>JBDHIK010000149.1:0-5667 GCA_039587475.1 Gemmatimonadota bacterium
GATCTGCCACTGCACGTCGGAATTGATGATCGGACTACGGAGGGTGACGGTACGCACGGCGACGTTGGCGACGTTGTCCTTGTTGTAGGCGGAGACGTCCAGCACCATGTCCGGGCTGAAGGAGTGACGGATGCCGAACTCGAACAGGATGGTCTTGCCGAAATCGAGGTCGCCGCCGGCGCCCACGCCGGTCCCGTTGCCCCCGTAGACCAGGGAGAAGTCGGGAGTCTGCACCTGATGGGCGTACGACAGCCGGAAGTTGGTGGTGCGGGTTACCGGAAAGGCGACTTGTATGTGGGGACTCAGGTACCTGTGGCTCTGGTCTTCCCGGAACACGGTCTTGGGGCAGCCACCAGGGTCTCCCGGGGTGTTGGGGTCCGGGGGCCGGTTGGCACAGGTGGCCGGTCCCTCGCCAATCGGCGCATAGCCGACATACTCCCGGAAGAAGGGGAAGTAGACGTACTGGTTGAAGGTGTCACTGGTCGGATCGAGGTCCAGAAGATAAGGTCGCTCGGCGCCGGATTGGTAACCCTGGAGGCGCAGGCCGCCTTCCAGCACCACGTCCCCCAGGTCCAGCCGGTCCTGCACGAAGCCGCTCCAGCGCGTGGGTTGCTCGATGTAGGCGTTTGCTGTGACCCCCGCGAGCGGGCCGGCATACGAACGGAGGTCATACCGGTGATACTCGGCGCCGAGCTTGATGCGGTTGAAACGATCGACCTGCCAGTCGAGGGTGGCGCGCCCCAGCCAACGGTCCTCGTCGTTGACCCGGTGCCGAGTGTTCCGAGGCCCGCCGGCCTCGCTCCACAGGCTGGGCAGGCCGTAGGGATTGGTGCGGTAGTCGAACGCCAGAAGATAGCCATCCTGCTGCTCGATCCCATAGGGTGTCCGGCGACAACTCTGGGGGCACGGATAGCGGAGGTTGTCGATCAACTCGTCGTTGATGGGAAACACGTCACGGTCCCACGTGTACTCCAGGTCCTTGAACATGAAGCCACCGAACGGCGCATACGAACGGGCTTCACTGTCCCGGGTCAAGGCCGAGCGCAGGAACCGATCCTCCTGGTACGACAGGGCGACTTCCAGGGCCAGGGCCCGTTCCGATGAGCGGGCCAGGTTCTGCGTCCAGTTGAGGATGTAGATCCTGTTGGAGGCCGTGGCGGCGACGACTTCGGCGGGGTTTGAGAATTCCCGTTCGAAGTTGTAGCGCTCGTTGTACTGGCGGAACGAGGCGCTCAGTTTGAGGCGCGACCCGGCGCCGTAACTCCAGTTGAGGTTGGTGTTGAGGCGGTTGTCGCTCTGGGGGGTAAAGGGGACGCGTTGACCCTGGCAGTCATAGCCGTAGTTCGACGCGATACCGGGGTCACTGCTGCCGGCGAAGGTGTCGCATTGTCCCGTGTAGATGGCCCAGCGCTGGATTTCGACCCGGGTGGTGTCGGCCAGGGGGTCGCCGATCGCGCTGGGCACGTCGACTACGGTGTCCCGCCCGGCCTGCACCAGCATGGGGGCGTCGATCCGGCCGACACCCGGCTGGACCGATTTCTGGCCGTTGAGGTCGCCGCCCAGGAAGAAAGTAAGCCCTCTGGCCAGGGGGCCGGAAATACTGCCGGTGATGCGGTTGAGGCCGTAACTGCTTCCCCCGAACACGTCGTTGGTCTCATAGCCGAGCGAGCCGGTCCACGCCGATCCGCCGGAGCGGGTTTCCAGCGCGATGATGCCCGACTGCCCGTTGGTGAACTCTGCCGCCGCGGCCCCGGTAGTGATCGACCCCTGTTCGATGCTCTCGGTGGACACGCTGTTGGGGCCAGGGTTGAAGGCGACGTTCTGGCGGGCGCCAAAGCTGGAGTTCTCGCTCAGGAGGTCGTTGTGGGCAGCCGCCTGCACCGGCGCCCCGTCCAGGTACAGGACCGCCTCGTCCGCGCGCCCGCCCCGGATGAACAGGGTGACCCCGTCGGCACTCGGGACCACCCCGGGCTGCAGGGACAGAACGGCCGACACGCGACTGATGGGGAGTTCGCGGGCATAGGCGCCGTCCACCCGCTGCTTGGTGGTGACCTCGTCGCGCGGGACCAGGGGATTGACGGCGGCCACCACGGTGATCTCCTCCACCTCGAAGGGGGTGGCCTCCAGCACCACGTCCTGGGTCATAGTCTGGCCCGACAGGATCCGGATGCCTTCGATTCGGGTGGCCCTGTAGCCGATGAAAGCCGCCTGGAGCGTGATGGTGCCAACCGGTACGTTGTTGATGAAATAGTAGCCGGCGCCGTTGGTCGTGGTACCGAAGCTGGTACCGGTGACCATGATCTGGGCCTCGGCCAGTGGCGCGCCGCCCTGGTCCGTCACGGTGCCCTCGATCTTGCCGCCGATGCTCTGAGCGTCCAGCATGGTGGCCAGGACCGTATACAACATGAGGCCCGCCAGAACCGTGCGGGCGGTCTGGGGCGAAACGGGCGCTTTCCGTGGCAGGCCTTTCATGGTGCCCCTTCCCGGGGGGATTCATGCAATTCTGCAGCACGACCCGGCTCTCCGCCAGGGAGCCCGGCGTCTTGCCGACCGGTACCAGCCTACCGGCGTTACGTGATTTTGCCGTGATTCATGCCTCTGCGGCGGAGGGAATCACGGCAAAATCACGATTGGGACGCACTATCCGGGGCAGTGGCAACGGGGGTCGGAGGGCGGCATCGCCCCGTCGGGCCCGAAGGCGAAGCATTGACGGGCGGCACCCTGGGTGGTAGTAGCCTAGGTATCCCTCCGGGGCGTCGGGCACCCATGAGGTATCCCATGATCAGGAAATTTCGGGGCGGAGCCATCTTGTTGGCGGTTGGGGTCGCGGTCGGGGCCACCGGCGTGACCCCGGCAGCTGCCGAGCGGGGTCCGGACCCGTCTGCGAAGAGGGGGTTCCGTCTCTTCGCACGGGCAGCGGGAGCCCTGACCGTCAACAACGTGTCCTGCGAGGTCGATGCCTTCGGGGACATCTGCGGCGATCTCCAGGGCATCACCAGCGGTGGCTTCTGGCCCAAGGGTACCGCCAACGGGTACATCTGGAACTCGGGGCTTCAGATGGCCGGCATCATCGGCCCCGATGGCGGCCCTTGGGCGGGAGACACCGTCGGGGCCTGGATTTTCGACGCCACCGGCTTGCAGTTTAGCAGTGCGGTCGTCGAGCTGGTGTACGACAGCAACGATCCCGATGACCTGGACAACTGGCCTGCCGCCGCCAGGGTGCCATGCAATCAGCCGGCCACCGAGAGTTGTGGCGACCCCCTGTTCGGCCCCGACGCCACCGGTGACCTGTACCACCCCGTCCTGCAGGGGCGGCCGGCGGCCTCTCAGGGCGACGTCTGGTTCGTGACCTGGGAAGGTGATCCGGCCCGGACCAACGGCCGCCCCCACCCGATGGGAGTCGTGGTCGAGACGCGCGGCATGGGGTGGACCTTTCCCAAGGGCAATGAAGACATCGTCTATTTCGTCAATACGTTCTACAACGTGACGGCCCTTGACGACCAGGCCTGCGGGGGATGCTACGCCGCCACTCGTCCGGCCATGCGAGAGATACTCCTCGAGCAGGCGACGCAATTCCATGCTCTCAACAACGCGGCCTATGGGGTGACTCTTCCGGCCGGGGGATACACCATCGAACCGTTCTATGTCGCCTTTGGCGCCGACATGGACGTGGTGTTCGCCGGGGATGACTTCGCCTCGGTCAATCTACCGTTCGCCATGGGCGACACCTATGATCGCACCTTCGAACGGCCTCCATCCTGGACCTTCGACCCCGCCATCTTCTCCGACCCGTTCTTCGCCGGCTCCGGCCTGGTGGGCGTCAAGTATCTCAGCGGCCCCACTGGGCGCGGGGAGATTCAATTGTACAGCAACACCCTTAACGCGGGAGGAGGGCAGGGGTTCGCGGATCCCCTGGGGTCCCCGCAGCTGTACCGCTATCTGTCCGGCCAGGTGAGCACGTTGGCCGGTGACATCCCCTGCAACACCGGGGATCCGGCGGTGACCCGGGTCTGCTACGTCAACAATCAGTTCGGCTTCGACATGCGGTTCTTCCAGTCGTCGGCGCCGCTGACGCTGCCGCCCGGCGGCTTCGGGTCAGTCGTGGTGGCCTACGTCTTCGCCCCGCCCGTTGCGGGCATCTGCACACCGCCGTGTGACATCTTCCCCGGCGACGTGACCGTCGTCAGTGACCCCACCAGGGCCGGTGATCCCGCCCAGGTACCCGACCAGCAGAAGCTGGCCGGCTACATCGGTTGGTCCGACGTCAACGGCAACAATGTCGTGGAACAGGAAGAATTCGAGGTGGTCCCCGGATCGTTGCTGGGCAAGGCGCTGGTGGCCCAGGCGGTTTTCGACGCCGGTTTCCTGCTGCCGTTCGCACCGGAAACACCGCAGTTCTTTCTCATTCCCGGGGACAACCAGGTGACCGTCATGTGGCGGCCGTCCCTGACCGAGCAGGATGGCGACCCGTACTATCAACTCACCAACAGCGCCACGGTGGGCGGAGTGGTCAACCCGCTGTACGACCCCAACTTCCGGCAGTTCGACGTGGAGGGCTACCGCATCTACCGGGGCCGGCAGAGCTCGGCCAACGAACTGACGCTGCTCCAGCAGTTCGACTATGCCGGGACGGTCATCAGGGATTTCGGCGGCCAGGTGGACCCCTCGCCGATCTGCGCCCCCGAACTGGGCATCGTGACGGACTGCCCCGCACCCTACGACCCAGCCGAATTCCAACCGGGTGTCCCGCGCACCGCCAACGTGGCCGTGCCGCTCAACCAGGGAAACCGTACCCTGGCCCAGGTCCGTTTCGGCGAGCGCACGCCGCTGGCCGACGGCACGGCCCTGGTGGTGGTGGCGGACACGGCCATTCTGGGAAGCCCTGGTCGCTGCGCGCCGAGCGCGTGTCCGCCCCTCAGCGACAACGGGGTGCCGTTCTTCTACGTCGACGAGGGGGTGATCAACAACTTCCGCTACTTCTATGCGGTCACGGCCTTCGACTACAATTCATGGCAATCCGGGCCCAGTAGCCTGGAGTCGGCCCGCATCACCAAGGCCGTTGTGCCCACCAAGCCGGCCACCAACTACACCACCGGGGCCGAGCCCGGGCCCACGGCCATGTACGGCCGCGGGGTCCAACTCGATCCATCGATCCCGCTCCCCACCATCGATCCCGTCACCGGGACCTTCAGCGGGCCCATGCCGCCGGCCGACGGCTGGGACATCCAGATCGCCGAGTTCATCTCCACGGTGATGCCGTCGCAGGGGACCTTCCGGGCCCGGCTGGACTCGGTGCGGCTGGGCAACGCCTGGGGGGCGCCGGACCCCAACATCTACTACTGGACCGGGTTGGTGAATCCGCCGGTGGTCTTCACCATGTCCACCGAGCAGCCCTTCCTGGACGACCCGGGGCAGGAGTTTCTGTCGCTCACCTATCCGGCGGCGGTGACCGACCCGTCGCTCACGGCGCGTTACGGTGGCAGCGGCGACTACTTCATTCAGGGCCAGACCTCGATGACCCAGCCGGGCATCTACCTGACCAACGGGACGGGCCGTGCCTCCAGCCTGGCGTTCAGCGACGGGTCGGCCAACGAGGACCTGTGGGCCGGCAGCTTATACGACGGGACCCGCTGGTTCAGCGGCGCCACCGAGAGCTTTGCCAACCCG
>JBDHIK010000003.1:0-83425 GCA_039587475.1 Gemmatimonadota bacterium
TCCGGACCGATGTGTTCCGGGCGTTCGACCTCGGGGTCACGGCGGGCCGGGCCGGGGGTACGGCTCCGGCGGCCTTCAATGCCGCCAACGAAGTTGCCGTCGCCGCGTTCCTGGAAGAGCGCATCGCTTTTGGTGGTATTGCCGACGTCATTGACGAGGTGCTGCAGGGGCACGTTGCCATGCCCGCTGATTCGGTGGAGAGCGTTCGCAGCGCGGATCAGGCCGCCCGGCTTCGGGCCCGGGAGGCCATCCAGTGAGCGCCCTGCTGTCAGTCGGCGCCCTGATCGTCGTCCTCGGCGTTCTGATCTTCATTCATGAAGCAGGGCACTTCATCGCCGCCAAGTTGGCCGGGATCCACGTCCACCGCTTCTCCCTTGGTCTCGGCACCCCCATCAAGGCGTTGAGCTTCGAGCGCGGCGGCACTGAGTACGCGGTCAGCTGGATTCCCCTTGGCGGCTACGTGAAGATGGCCACGGCTGAGGAGGAGGTCACGAGTTCGGCCCTCGAGGGTGATGCTCCCGTCGTCGAGGTCCCAAAGGAGATGTACTTCGAGAGCAAGCCGGTCTGGGTACGGATGGTGGTCATTCTGGCGGGTGTGACCATGAACGCGCTCTTCGCGTGGGCGGTCTACTCCTTCCTGTTCGCCAAGAACGGCATCGCCTTCAATCCTACGACCACCGTGGGCGTGATCAGTCACGAGGGCATTCCTGACGGCGGTGAAGCCCTGGGCACCCTGGAGGTGGGGGATTCCATCGTCGCCGTTGGCGACCGGGCTGTGGAGTCCTGGGACGACATTCAACAGCACATTCAATTCGAGGCAGCTGACTCGGTCGTTATTCACGTGGCGGGGAAGGCGCCGGTGGTCCTGAACATCCACCCGGACGCGCTCCTCGAGCGCCGCAATGCCGCCTTTGTGCTCGGTCCCTTCCAGCCTGCGGCCGTGGGGGCCGTCTTGCCGGGGACCCCGGCGGACAGCGCCGGCTTCATGCCTGGCGACACCATTCTCGGCATCGATGGCGTTGCCACCCCCCAGTGGTGGGATCTGGTGGATATCGTGTCGCAGAGCCCGGGACAGGTCCTGGAACTGACGGTGACCAGGGCTGGAGACACGCTCCTGCTGTCGGCCGCGCCGGCGCCTGCGGTCGATTCCGGCCCCGATGGCGAGGCCGTCACCAGGGGTTTGCTGGGGATCGGGGTGGCGCAGACCATCGAGCGGCGCCCCGTCTCGGTCGTGGCGGCGCTGCGGGAAGGGGCGGGCCAGACGGCGGACAACGGCACCCTGGTGTTCCGGTCCGTCCGCGGCCTGCTGACGGCCAGGGTGGCCAGCAGCGAGCTGGGCGGGCCCATTCTGATCGGCCAGTTGGCGGGAGAAACGGCCCGGGCCGGGCTCGACACCTTTCTGGCCTTCATGGCGCTCATCTCCATCAATCTGGCGATCTTGAACCTGTTGCCGATCCCGGTCCTGGATGGGGGCCAGTTCCTCTTCCTGGTGGCGGAGGGGGTGCTGCGGCGGCCGCTGTCGCTCAAGCTGCGCGAGCGGCTCACGGCGGTCGGCCTGGTGCTGATCATGATGCTGATGGGATTGGCCTTCTGGAACGACCTGTCCCGCCTCTTTCGGAGTTTCTTCGGCTAGAGGCCGAGGCCCGACCGGAGAACGGGGGTCAGTACTTGCCACCGTGCCGCAAGTGCGTTTATTTTCAAGGCTTGCAACGATTTGAGACTAGGAAACACCAAGGATTATGACAGTAGACAAGCAGAGCGTGATCACCAAGCATGCGCGTCACGAGAAGGACAGCGGGTCCGCACAGGTTCAGGTGGCTATCCTGACCGAGCGGATCAACGACCTGACCGGCCACTTCCGTTCGCACCCCAAGGACCACCACGGTCGCCGGGGCCTGCTCAAGATGGTCGGTACCCGCCGCAGGTTGTTGAATTATCTCAAGCGAAAAGATCTTGAGGGCTATCGGGCCCTCATCGAGGAGCTCGGGCTCCGTCACTAGTGGTCGCAGCCAGGCGGGGCGTCCTTCCGAACAACGGGACGCCCTCTTTGCTATGGCGGGCTACACGAACAAAGAGAGAAGTACGAAGTGCAACGTATCGAAACTGAATTTGCCGGCCGGACACTGAGCATGGAGACGGGTCGGCTGGCCAAGCAGGCCGCCGGTTCCGTCCTGCTGCAGTTCGGCGACACCGTGGTCTTGGCCGCGGTCACCGTATCCTCCAATCGGTCTCACCTGCCGTTCTTCCCCCTCACGGTGGAGTACAAGGAGAAGACCTACGCCGCCGGGAAGATTCCGGGCGGGTTCATCAAGCGGGAGGGACGGCCGTCGGAGAAGGAGATTCTCACCTGCCGGGTCATCGACCGCTCCCTGCGGCCCCTGTTCCCGGACGGGTTCAAGAACGAAGTCCAGGTGTTCATCACGGTGTTGTCTGCCGACCAGGAAAACGATGCCGACGTGCTGGCGCTCAACGCCGCCACGACCGCCCTCCGGGTATCGAAGGTACCGTGGAACGGGCCGATCGCCGGCGTCCGCGTCGGGCGCATCAACGACATGTGGGTGCTCAATCCCACTTTCGAGCAGCTGGAGTACTCCACGGTCGACATGATCGTGAGCGGGAGCCAGGATTCGATCGTGATGGTCGAGGGTGGCGCCCTGGAGGCCAGCGAGGCCGAAATCCTCGAGGGCCTCAAGGTGGCCCACAAGGGGATCAAGGAGATCCTCGATTTCGCCTCGGTGCTCGACGAGTCCCGCCCGCCCACGATGGAGTGGCTTGCGCCGGACATCGACGAGGCCCTGGTCGCCAAGGTGCGCGGCATGGCCGAGAAGAAGATGGCCGCCGCCATCAACGGCGGCGACAAGGCGGGCCGTGGTGCCGCCGTCACGTCGCTGAAATCCAAGGTCCAGGAGGCCCTGGCCGACGACTACCCTGAGGGCGGCCGTGAGATCGGCGGCATCCTGCACGACATCGAGGCCGAGGCCATGCGGGCCCAGGTGCTCGACTCGGGCGAGCGGATCGACGGCCGGGATCTCGACACCGTCCGGCCCATCACGCCGGAAGTCGGCGTGCTGCCCCGTGCCCACGGGTCGTCGGTGTTCACCCGGGGCGAGACACAGGCCCTGGTGGCCGTGACGCTGGGGACCGCGGACGACGAGCAGCGGATCGACAGCATCGACGTGTCCGGGGAGACCACCAAGTCCTTCATGCTGCATTACAATTTCCCGCCGTTCTGCACCGGGGAAGTGCGCATGATTCGCGGCACCAGCCGCCGCGAAGTCGGTCACGGTGCACTGGCCGAGCGGGCCCTGCAGCCGGTTCTGCCGGCGTACGACGATTTCCCGTACACGCTGCGGATCGTGTCGGAGATTCTGGAGTCCAACGGATCTTCTTCCATGGCTACGGTGTGTGCCGGATCGCTGTCCCTGATGGATGCCGGTGTGCCGATCAAGGCTGCCGTGGCGGGTGTGGCCATGGGCCTCATCCAGGAAGGCGACAAGACGGCCATTCTCACCGACATCCTCGGTACCGAGGATCACCTCGGCGATATGGACTTCAAGGTGGCCGGCACCAGCGCGGGCATCACCTCGATCCAGATGGACATCAAGATCGAGGGGCTCGACATGAAGATCCTCAAGTCGGCCCTGGCCAAGGCCAAGACGGGCCGGACCCATATCCTCAAGGAAATGGGCAAGGCTCTCAAGAAGCCTCGTGAGGATCTGTCGGCGTACGCCCCGCGCATTCTGTCGATTCAGATCAAGCCGGCCAAGATCGGTGATCTCATCGGGCCCAAGGGCAAGACCATCCGCGGCATCCAGGAGCAGACCGGCGCCAAGATCAACGTCAACGACGACGGTCTGGTGACGATTTCCTCCGTCGGTGGCGAGGGTGGCGAGCGAGCGCTCGAGATGGTCCAGGCCCTTTCGGCGGAACCCGAAGTGGGCACCATCTACACCGGGGCCGTCAAGAGCACCACGGCGTTCGGCGCATTCATCGAGATCCTCCCCGGGGTCGAAGGGTTGCTGCACATCAGTGAGCTGCAGCACGCACGCACCGAGAAGACCGAGGACGTGGTCAAGAAGGGCGATCTGGTGCAGGTCAAGCTGCTCGAGGTCGATGATCGCGGGCGGATGAAGCTGTCCCGGAAGGCGCTCCTTCCCAAGGAGTAAGCCAGCGGTGGACACGGTGCGCCTCGACGAGGGCCTGTTCCGTACTCAGGCCCCCAACGGACTGACCGTACTTTCGGAAACACTTCCGGGAGTACGGTCAGTGAGCTTGGGGACGTGGGTGCAGGCGGCCAGCGCCCACGAGGACCCGGCGCGCATGGGCGTCTCTCACCTGCTGGAACACATGGTCTTCAAGGGCACCGAGCGGCGCAGTGCCCGGCAGTTGGCACTGGAGCTCGAGATCCGCGGAGGCAGCCTCGATGCCTACACCAGCCGTGACCACACGAGTTATCAGGCCCACGTGTTGGGAAGCGACCTGCCGGTCGCCGTCGATGTCCTGACCGATCTGGTGCGCCGCCCCCTGCTGCGCGAAGCAGACCTCGATGTCGAGCGCAACGTCGTCCTCGAAGAGATCAACGGCGTCCTGGATACCCCGGACGACATGGTTTTCGAGCTTCACTCGGCGACGCTCTGGCCGGAGCATCCCTACGGCTACCCCATCCTGGGAACCGCCGAAACCGTCGGGGCGCTCACGGCCCAGGACCTTCAGGCGTTGCACCGTGCCGAGTACTATCCCGGCAACTGTGTCATCGCCGCCGCCGGCCACCTCGAACACGAGGCCCTGCTCGAGCTGCTCGATGGGGAAGGGTGGCTCAACGGCGAGTCGGCCCGCGCCAGCCATCCGCCGGTGACGCCGTCCCCCGCGGTGCAGGGTGGGCTCCATGTCGAGCCCCGTGAGACGACGCAGGCGCACATCGTGATCGGGTCGGAGTCGTTCCCCTACGCCGACGAGCGCCGTTACCCTCTGTCCATGTTGACGAACGCGTTCGGCGGTGGTATGTCGAGTCGGCTGTTCCAGCGAATTCGCGAGGACCTGGGCCTGGCCTACGCCATCTACGCGTTTCAGCAGCTGTATCGTTCCACCGGTCAGCTCGGTGTGTATGTCGGCACCCAGCCGGCAACGGCCGACCGGGCGCTCGACGCCATCCGGGCCGAGTTCGCCCTGGTGGCGGCGGAGGGGCTGTCGGATGAGGAGGTGGCCGATGCCAAGCAGCAACTCAAGGGCCAGGTCATGCTGTCCCTGGAGAGTCCCACCAGCCGGATGAATCGGTTGGCCACGATCGCCCTGCATGGCGACGACTACCGCCCGCTGGACGACATCCTGGCACGGATCGACGTCGTGTCCCGGGAGGAGATGGCTGCCGTCAGCCGGGAGTTCTTTGCACCGGACCGGCAGACGATCGTCCGCCTCGGTCCGACCACCGCAGCGTAGTGTCTTCCTTCACGCTTTAGCACGAGTGATGATCAAATGCTGATTGGCATTCCCAAGGAGATCAAGCCGAATGAGAACCGTGTCTCCATGGTTCCGGCCGGCGTCGAAGCCCTGACCGGACAAGGCCACGCCGTGATCGTGGAAACGGGCGCCGGAGAGGGCAGTGGCTTCACCGACGACACCTACACGGGTGCTGGCGCGACCATCGCCGCTTCGGCGGACGAGGTCTGGAGCCAGGCCGAGATGATTGTCAAGGTGAAGGAACCCATCCAGGTGGAATGGCCCCGCATGCGGAGCGGTCAGCTGATCTACACCTACTTTCATTTCGCCGCGTCCGAGGAGCTCACCAAGGCCGTGATCGATTCCGGCGCCGTGGCCGTGGCCTACGAGACGGTGCAGCTCCCCTCGCGGGAGTTGCCGCTTCTGACGCCGATGTCCGAGGTGGCGGGCCGCATGGCCGTCCAGGAAGGCGCCAAGTACCTCGAGCGGGTGTTCGGGGGGAGCGGCATTCTCCTCGGTGGCGTACCAGGGGTCGCCCCGGGCGAGGTTGCCATCCTGGGAGGCGGCACCGTGGGCATCAACGCGGCCAAGATGGCCGCGGGGCTCGGGGCCCACGTCACGATCCTCGATTTGTCGCTGGACCGGCTGCGCTATCTCGACGACGTGCTGCCCGCCAACGTCGATACCATGTACTCCAACCGGTACAACATCCTCGAAGCGGCCGGCAAGGCCGATCTGGTGGTCGGCGCGGTCTTGCTGCCGGGCGCCAAGGCGCCGCACCTGATTCGCCGCGAGGACCTGTCGGTCATGAAGCCCGGCACGGTCATCGTCGACGTGGCGGTGGACCAGGGCGGCTGCGTCGAGACCATCCATGCCACCACCCACGACGATCCGACCTACGAAGTCGACGGTATCGTGCATTACGGCGTGGCCAACATGCCGGGCGCCGTGCCGCGGACGTCGACGCTGGCGCTCACCAACGCCACGTTGCCCTATGCGCTGTTGCTGGCCCGCCATGGGTGGCAGGAGGCCGCGCGCCGCGATGGGCCGCTCCGTCTGGGACTCAACGTCGTCGACGGTAAGGTCGTGTATCCGGGCGTCGCCGAGGCGTTCGACCTGCCGTTTGTCGACGTCGATTCGGTTCTGTGACCGAGGCGTCCAGCGTCGTTGAAGTCCTGATCGAGCGGTTGCCGCATGGCGAAGGTCTGCCGGTGCCGGCTCGGGCCACGCCGGGCTCGGCGGGGTACGATCTCGCAACCGCCGAGGAAGGCACCCTCGAGCCGCTCGAACGTCGGCTGTTCGCGACGGGGTTTCGCATTGCGCTTCCGGAGGGATACGAGTGCCAGTTGCGGCCCCGCTCCGGCCTGGCGCTCCGCCATGGCATCACGCTTCCCAACACGCCCGCGACCATCGACAGTGATTACCGGGGTGAGGTGAAGGTCGCCCTGGTCAATCTGGGCGGCGAGCCCTTTACGGTGACCCGGGGCATGCGGGTGGCCCAGATGATCATCGCCAGGGTCGAGGCGGCCGGGTTCGCCGAGGTGGATTCCCTCCCGGACTCGTCTCGGGGGGAAGGCGGGTTCGGGAGCACTGGCCACTAGGCCGCTTGTATCACCTGTTGGTCCCTCATTACTCTTAGACGTTCACCCGCGCTGTCTGGGCGCCCACACGGGACTGCCGTTGTTCAAGTTCAATCTCGGCTCGTGGCTGCCGGCCAACGAAATCGCCGTCGACCTCGGTACGGCCAATACCCTCGTCTACGTCAAGGGCGAGGGGATTGTGCTGAACGAGCCGTCCGTCGTGGCCATCGAGAAGGCCACCGGCAACATCATGGGGATCGGCCTCGAGGCCAAGCGGATGCTGGGCCGGACACCGGACGGCATCATGGCCGTTCGGCCGCTCAAGGACGGGGTCATTGCCGACTTCGATGTCACCGAACGGATGCTCCGGTATTTCCTGAAGACCATCATCGACAAGCACGTCTTCCGAGTGAAACCCAAGGTGATCGTGGCGGTTCCGTCCGGGATCACCGAGGTGGAACGCCGGGCCGTCCGGGATTCGGCCGAGACCGCCGGCGCCAAGGAGGTGCAGATGGTGGCCGAACCCATGGCCGCCGCCATCGGGGTCGGGTTGCCGGTGGAAACGCCAACGGGCAACATGGTGATCGACATTGGTGGGGGCACGACGGAAATCGCCGTGATCGCTCTGTCGGGTATCGTGTCCGACACGTCCATCAGGACTGGCGGCGACGAGCTGGACCAGGCCATCGTCCAGTTCATGCGGAAGAATTACAATCTGCTGATCGGCGAACCGACGGCGGAGGCCATCAAGATCAAGATCGGGTCCGCCGCCCAGGTCGCGGACGACCAGGACATGGAGGTCAAGGGCCGGGACCTGGTGTCCGGCATCCCCAAGACCGTCCGGGTGCATGCCAGCGAGATTCGTGAGGCGGTCCAGGAACCGATCCAGCAGATCACCGATGCGGTGCGGCGCGCGCTGGAAATCACGCCCCCGGAATTGGCCAGCGACATCGTCGATCGCGGCATCGTGATGACGGGCGGAGGGGCCCTGATCCGGGGGCTCGATGTCCTGCTGTCCCAGGAGACCGGCCTCCCCATTCACATCGATGAAGATCCGCTGACGTGCGTGGTGCGCGGCACGGGTCGCATCCTCGACGACTTCGAGAAATTCCGGAGCGTCCTCCAAAAATAAGATGATTGAACCGCCGGATCGGGCCAGATTCCGCAGCGACACCGTGGTCTTCGTCGGCTGTCTCCTCCTGGCGACCGGCATGATGTTCGTCCCCCCGGCCCGGACGGAGCGGGTCGCCAGCGGGATCCGGAACTCGGTTCTCCTGCCCATCGTGTGGCTGCAGCAACGTGCCGCGGAAGCCAAGACCAGTCGGGCCCGCCTCACCCTGATCCAGGCTCAGCGAGACTCCATCGCGCTTCTGGCGCAGACGATGCCGGCCTTGCGTGAGGAAAACGACCGCTTGCGTCAACTCCTCGAACTCGGCCAGCGCACCCCGTTGGATTTCGTCCCGGCCGAGATCCTCCACCAGGTCTCACCCACCGATGGACTCACCTTGCTGCTGAGTGTCGGCACCGCCGACGGGGTCGAGGCGTTCCAACCGGTCGTATCGCCGGAAGGGCTCTTGGGCGTCGTCAGCACGGCCGATCGTCATACCAGTATCGTCACCACCTGGGCCCACCCGGAGTTCCGCGCCAGCGCACTGACGGAAGGTGGCGGCGTATTCGGCATCGTCGCCCCGGCTGCCGAAACGTCGGCACTGCTCGAACTCCGCGGAGTGCCGTATCGCGATACCATCCCCGCCGGGACACTGGTATTGACCTCGGGACTGGGCGGAGTCTATCCCAAGGGCATTCCCGTGGGCCGGGTCATGGGCGTGGTGCGGGAACTGTCGGGATGGGAGCGCACCTACCAGGTCCGGCCAGCGGCCAACCCTGCGCAGGCCGCCCATGCGCTGGTGCTCAAGAGCCCTGCCGGATCATCCATGGAGGAGGCGTTTCCCGCCGAAGGGAGCCAGGAGCCATGACGGAACCGTCGCGCTCCAAGCTGGCCCTGGTGCTGCTGCTGCTCCTGGTGATGCAGTTCTATGTCCGCCCGCGTATGTGGGATGCTGATGTGGCGCCGGATTTCGTCATGCTGGCGCTCATGGTCTTTGCCATGCGGGCCCGGCCCGGGGCAGCGGCGGCCGCTGGGTTTCTGACCGGTCTGATGATGGACTCGCTGGGGCCCGGCCGCTTCGGCGCCGCCGCCCTCGCCAATACCATGGTCGGCTATATGGCCTCGTACGGGCGCGCCGTATTCTTTGCCGACAATCTCCTGGTGCATGCCGGCTTCATCGGCGTGGGGGTCTGGGTGCGTGATGTCGTGGTCTTGTTGGCGAGCGGCGCCGCAGGCCAATCCCTCCTGTGGCAACTGCTGGTCTGGTCGCCCCTGCAAGGCCTGACCACGGCGATCGCGGGCATGGTCCTGCTGGTGGTCTTTCGCGACTGGCTGGCCATCCGGCTGGACGCATGAAGGCCTTTCAATCGCACCACATCCGGTCACGGGCCCTGCTGGCGCAGTGGGCGCTCATCGCGGCGTTCACGCTCCTCATCGGAGCGTTTTTCCGGTTGCAGATCATCCAGTTCGAGCGGTTCCAGCTCCGCGCCGAAGACAACCGCGTGCGCTCGGTGCCGCTCATGGCCCCGCGCGGACCGATACTCGATCGCAACGGCCGCATCATCGCCGAAAACGTCCCCGGCTTCGCCGTCAAGTTTCTCGCTCCCTCCGAGGATTCACTGCGCGCCGTGCTGACCCGCATGGCCGGCGTCGTTCCGCTCGACAGTGCACATGTCGAGCGTGTGGTGCAGCGCTTCCGCCGGGCGCGGCACCTGCCGGCGCTCGTCATGTCCGACGGTTCCTTCGAGGTGATCTCCCGGCTGGAAGAACACCGGGCCCTGCTGCCGGGGCTGGTCATCGAGTCCGAGCCGAAACGGCACTACCCGCACGGAGCGGCCCTGGCGCACGTGCTGGGCTACGTCGGGGAAGTGAACGACGACGACCTGGCCAGCGGGCGATTTCCCGGGGCCCGACTGGGGACCATGGTCGGCCGTGGCGGCCTGGAGGAGGAGTACGACGAACTGCTCCGGGGCCGGCCCGGAATACGGTTCATCGAGGTGAATGCCATTGGACGCCTGGTGCGCGAGGCAGGGGTGGCCCCTCCGCTGGCGCCGACCCCCGGAGACCCGGTGCAGACGACCATCGACATCGACTTGCAGCGTTTCGTGGACAGCCTGTGGCGCGTGGGGTACCCCAGGCGCCGTGGCGCGGTGGTCGCCTTGCTCCCGACCGGGGAAGTGCTGGCCTCGTACTCGTCACCGACCTACGACCCCAACGTGTTCATCGGTGGGACGACCGAGGAGGAGTGGGCCCAGCTGGTGGGCGACTCTGCCAAACCGCTGTTCAACAGGGCCATCCAGGCTCGCTACCCGCCGGCTTCGCCTTTCAAACTCGCGGTGGCCGCGATGGGCCTCAAACGGGGGCTGATCACTGCCCGGACCAGGATGCCGCAACCCTGCCGTGGTGGCCTGGGATTGGGGAACCGGTTCTTTCGATGCTGGAAACGTGAAGGCCACGGTGACCTGGACCTGACTGGCGCAATCCGGGAGAGCTGTGACGTCTATTTCTATCAGCTGGGCGCTCGTCTCGGTCTGAATGCCATCCTCGAAGAAGGGCTGGCCATGGGGTTCCGTGAACGCAGCGGCCTGGACCTGCAGAGCGAGGCCCGGTCGATCTACCCCTATTCCACCGCCTATTTCGACCAGGTCTATGGTCCGCGCGGCTGGACGTCCCAGGGCGCGGAGTTCAATCTCGCCATTGGGCAGGGCGACAACGCCCAGACCCTGATGAACATGGTGAAGTTCTATCAGGGGCTCGCCGGAGAAGGGGTGGCGGAGGCTCCCTACCTGGTGGAACAGCACACCGAGAGTAGCCACGACCTGGGCCTCACCCCCGACCAGTTGCGGGCGCTGCGCGTCGCCATGGTGGAAGTCGTGGAGACCGGCACCGCCATCGCCAGTCGGCGTACCGACCTGAGTATCGCCGGGAAGACCGGCACCGCGCAGAACGCCCACGGTGACGACCACGGATGGTTCATCGGCTTTGCTCCAGCGGACGAGCCCAGAATCATCGTCGGCGCCATCATGGAATTCGCAGAACATGGCTCGGCGGTCGCGCCGTTCGTCACCGACATCATCAGCCGTTACGTCCTTGGCCCCGAGGCCGTGGTCCAAGGGGCCTTTGCCGTGCGGGCGGATTCCGCGCCGCGGGCACTTCAGATCGATCCCGAGGCCGCCGTGGAGCCCGACCCGATGCCACCGGCGGACTCCACCTACCCGATCATTCCCTTCGTCGCGCCGTTCCCGATTCCATGAGGACCAGGCCGGTACGGAGCCGCGGCCTCGACCGCACCCTCATAGTGGTCACGGCACTGCTCGTGGCCTTCGGGCTGGCCGTCCTGTATTCAGCAGGCCAGACGGACGTGCCGAGCGCTGCGGCGGGCGTGTGGAAGCGTCAGCTGGTGTGGCTCGGGATCGGCTGCGTGGCCGCGACCGTGGCGTTCCGTATCTCCCCGCGTGTGCTCGAGTGGTTGGCACCGGGGGCCTACGCGTTCGCCCTGGTGCTTCTCATCGTCGTGCTGGTGGCCGGGACGGGAGCGGGGACCGCGGCCGGAGCGAAGAGCTGGCTCTCGATCGGTGGCGTCCGCTTCGGTCAGCCGGCAGAGCTGGCGAAGCTGGCGTTGATCCTGATGTTGGCGCGGTATCTGTCGGACCTGCGCGAGCCACCGGCCAGTCTGAAGGATCTCGTCGCCCCGACGCTGATTGCCGGCGTGCCGTTCTTCCTGGTGCTGCAGCAGCCCGACCTTGGGAGCGCCCTGGTGTTCATCGGTATCCTGTTCGCCATGCTGTTCTGGTCCGGCGCGCGCTTCTCGCTGTTGTTCCTGTTCGTCTCCCCGGTGCTGAGCCTGCTCCTGGCGTTTCAAACCAACGCCTGGGGGCTCTGGATGATCTTCCTGCTGGCATTCCTGTTGATCGTGCGGCCGTACGTGGCGGAGGGTGTCGTCATCTACGTTGCCAATGCCGCCATGGGCGCCATCCTCATCCCGGTGTGGCAACGGTTGGCCCCCTACCAGCAGAACCGCATCCTCAGCTTCCTGAATCCCGAGATCGATCCGACCGGCGCTGGGTACCACGCCATCCAAAGCAAAGTCACCATCGGCTCGGGGGGCTGGCTCGGGCAGGGCTACCTGCAAGGGCCGCAGAAGCGTCTGGCGTTCCTGCCGGAACAGCACACCGACTTCATTTTCCCTGTCGTCGGTGAGGAACTGGGGTTTGCCGGGGTGGTCGTCGCCCTCGGTCTGTTCCTGGCGTTGCTGCTCGTCCTGCTTCGGGTGGCCCGGCGCGCCGTCGATCCGTTCTCCGGCCTCGTGGTTTTCGGACTCCTGGGGCTATTGTTCACGCATGTGTTCGAGAACATCGGTATGACGGTCAATTTGATGCCGATCACGGGCATTCCATTGCCGTTCTTTTCCTACGGCGGGTCCTTCTTTCTGACGAGCGCGATCGGCATTGGAGTGGCCCTGCGGGTGGCGTGGGAGGCGCGCTTCTCAGGGTATGTCGATGCCTGACAAGGGGTTACGGTGCATGGGCTGGCGCCAGTGGCCATTGGGTGCAAGATTGGGGGGTCCTTTCGTCCCGATGACAACCATTCCCCCGACCCCGATCCGCGACTATGGCAGTCATGGCCTGGTTTAGGAAGGAACGGCGGACCCGCACGTCACAGCGCGAACGGTTGGAGATCCCGCCGGACGCCTGGGAGAAGTGCACCGCATGTGGTCACGTCGATATCCGGGACCGTTTCGAGCGGGCCTGGAACGTCTGTCCCGAGTGTGGACTCCATCGCCGGATCGGGGCGGAGGCCTACGTCGAGCTATTGACGGACCGTGGCACGTGGCGCCAGCTCTACGGCAACCTACGCTCGGTCGATCCTCTTGCCTTCGAGCAATACCCGGAACGCCTGGAAAGGGCCCACCAGAAGGCTGGATCCGGAGACGCTGTCCTGACCGGCTCCGGGCGATTGGAAGGCCTGCGCGTCGGACTGGCCGTCATGAACTTCGCGTTCATGGGTGGATCCATGGGGTCGGTGGTTGGGGAGAAGATCGCCCGGCTGGCTCGGCGTTCAGCCGAGAAGAAACTACCGCTGGTGATCGTCTCCATGTCGGGTGGGGCCCGCATGCAGGAAGGCGTGCTCTCGCTGATGCAGATGGCCAAGACGTCCGCACAGATTGCGCGCTTGCATGCCCTGGCAGTGCCATTCATCAGCGTGCTGACGAATCCGACTACCGGTGGCGTGTCCGCATCCTATGCCATGCAAGGCGACGTGATCCTCGCCGAGCCCGGCGCGGTGATTGGTTTTGCTGGGCCCCGCGTCATCAAGCAGACGATTGGTCAGGACCTGCCCAAGGGGTTCCAGACTGCCGAGTTCCTGCTCGAGCACGGGCAGATCGACGAAGTCGTGCCCCGTGGTTCGCTGAAGGACACCATCGCCCGCCTGCTCAGGCACATGGAGCGGGTCACCGTCGCCGCCGAGGATGATCTGGTCGAGGCCGGCTGACGGGGCATTGCTCCTGCTGATCACGCAGTTCCCGTGACGATGGACTATGCCAAGGCCCTGGCCTTCCTGTACCCCCGTACCACCACCATCAAATTCGGCCTGGACACGACACGGGCGCTCCTCGATGAGCTGGGGAGCCCGGACAGGGTATTTCCGTCGATCCACATCGGGGGTACCAACGGCAAGGGCAGCGTATCCAATCTCGTCGCCGCTGCCTTGGCTGCCGCCGGGTGGAGGGTCGGTCTCTATACGTCGCCCCACCTGTGTTCCTTCAGAGAACGGATCGTCGTGGCTGGCGTGCCCGTGAGCGAGGCCGCGGTCGCCATGTGGACCTCGAGACTCGAACCGGAGGTCCGGCGGCTGGGCGCCACGTTCTTCGAAGCCACCACCGCGATGGCCCTGGCCGACTTTGCGGCCCGCGGTGTCGAGATCGCCGTGCTGGAGGTGGGGCTCGGCGGCCGCCTGGACAGCACCAATGTGGTCACCCCACTGGTGAGCTGCGTCACCAACGTCTCCCTCGATCATCAGAAGTACCTGGGTGACACCGTCGAGGACATCGCTCGAGAGAAAGCCGGCATCGCCAAGGTGGATGTCCCCTTTGTGCTTGGCGAGCAGGATCCGCGACGCGCCATCATTCTGGCGGAGGAGGCTCGCCTGGCCATCGGCCGAGAGGTTCCCGGGGGGATCTGCGATGTGGTCCAGGTGCCGGCCGCGGCAAGCTGGGAGGGCCCACTCGGTCTCGTCGGGAAGCACCAGAAGCGTAATGCCGCCGTGGCCGCCGCCGTCCTCGACCAGCTGCCGGCCCCGTACCGGCCGACGAGGGCGGAGGTCACTCAGGGGTTCGACACCGCGACGGCTCCGGGGCGGCTCGATCGCCGGGGCCGATGGCTGTTCGACGTGGCTCACAATCCTGACGGAATGGCGGCCCTGGTGGAGGCCCTCGCCACCGACCCGCCGGAGGCGCCGGTCAACGCTCTGGTGTCCATCCTGGGTGACAAGCCATGGGCTGAGATGCTGGTGTCCCTGGACAGGGTCATCGATCGCGGCATTCTGACCCTGGCCCCGACGGCGGCTGAGCGCGGCTGGGACACGGCATGGCTCAGCGAGTGGATGGCCCGGGCCGACAGACCTCCGGCCAGGGCCGAGTGGCACCTGGTAGCCGATTTCGAACAGGCATTGCACGAGGTTCAGGCCGGTGCCGGGACCATCCTGGTCACCGGTTCATTCCACACCGTTGGAGACGTGATGCGCCGGCTGGGGCTCGAGCCGGTCTAGCCGTTCGAGGCGGGCTGGGAGGTGTGGGCGGCCCTGATTCGGCGCAATCCCCAAATCGCGAAATCCCGTTATCTTCCTGCCATGCAACCCCAAGCCCTGCCGGGATTTCGGGACTTCTACCCCGAGGAATTCGCCCTCCGGGACCACATCATGGAGGTGTGGCGCCGGGTGGCCACCCGCTACGGTTTCGTGGAGTTCGATGGCCCGCCGCTGGAGTCGCTGGACCTGTACACGGCGAAGAGTGGTGAAGAGATCGTGGATCAGCTCTATGCCTTCCAGGACAAGGGAGGCCGTGAGGTGGCGCTGCGCCCGGAAATGACACCGACTGTCGCCCGGATGGTGGCAGCCCGCGCCGGTGGTCTCAAGAAGCCTATCCGCTGGTTTTCGGTGCCCCAGCTGTTTCGCTACGAACGGCAGCAACGGGGTCGGCTGCGGGAGCACTTCCAGCTCAATTGCGACCTGATCGGGGAGCCGGGCCCGATGGCCGATGCCGAATTGATCGGCCTGGCGCTCGATGTGATGCGAGAGTTCGGCCTGGGCCCCGACGACGTGCGCGTCCGACTGTCGGATCGGCGCCTCTTGGCTGCGCTCCTTGGTGCCGCGGGGGTCGAGGAGGCTCAACTTCCCGCGGCCTATCAGGCGGTGGACAAGATCGATCGCGTGCCCCAGGACAAGCTGGCTGGGCGGTTGGCCGAGGCCGGCCTTTCGGCCTCCGTCATCGAGGGGGTTTTCGACGTCGCCCAGATCCGTGGGCTCCAGGCGGTCGACCAGGCGCTCGCGGATGGTGCCCTGGACCCAGCGGTGGCCGATGACCTCCGGCAGGCCGTCGAGATCCTGCAGGCCATGGGACTCGGGCCGTTTCTGGATGTTGATCTCAGCATCGTACGCGGGCTCGCCTACTACACGGGCATCGTGTTCGAAGTGTTCGATGCCGCTGGGGCCATGCGGGCCATCTGTGGGGGCGGCCGCTACGACGGGCTGCTTGCGACCCTTGGGGGCGTCGATCTCCCGGCACTCGGTTTCGGCATGGGCGACGTGGTCCTGGCGGATCTGTTGCGTGAACGCGGCTTGGCGCCAGCACCACCGGCTGCGATCGATGCGTTCATCGTCACGGTGACGGCCGAGGAGGTCTCCATGGCGATCGGTCTGGCCCACAGCCTCCGGGACCGCGGTGTCCGGCTGGAGTACGCGCTGGGTGCCATGACCATGGGCAAGCAACTGAAGTTGGCCCACGCCCGGGGTGCCCGCTTCGCGCTGGTAATTGGGCCCGATGAGCGGCAGGCGGACCGTGTGGTGATTCGCGATCTGGCCACGGGTGTCCAGCAGACGGTGTCCCGCAGCGGGGTTGGAGCCGCGCTCGACGCCGCACGGGCGGGGCAGGGCAGTACGTAAGACGTAGCGGAAGTCTCACTCATTCCACCACGACGGGACTCATGGCTGATAAGAAGGCGCTCACCACACGGTCTGACGACTTTTCCGCCTGGTACAACGAGGTCGTTGCTCGAGCGGAAATGGCTGACTACAGCCCGGTGCGCGGCTGCATGGTCATCCGGCCCAACGGCTATGCCATCTGGGAGCTGATGCAGCAAGGCCTCGACCGGATGTTCAAGGACACGGGCCACGAGAACGCCTATTTCCCGCTCTTCATTCCTCAGAGCTTTCTTGCCCGAGAAGCGGAACACGTCGAGGGCTTCGCCCCGGAGACGGCGGTGGTGACGCACGGAGGCGGCAAGGAACTGGAAGAGCCGCTGGTGATTCGTCCCACCTCGGAGACGATCATCTACGCCATGTTCTCCAAGTGGATTCAGAGCTGGCGCGATCTGCCCGTGTTGATGAACCAGTGGGCCAACGTGGTGCGCTGGGAAATGCGGACCCGGCTGTTCCTCCGGACCACCGAGTTCCTGTGGCAGGAAGGGCACACCGCGCACGCCACGGAGGCGGAGGCGGAAGCCGAGGCGCTCCAGATGTTGTCGGTGTACCGGACCTTCATGGAGGAGTTCATCGCCATGCCAGTGCTGACCGGGCTCAAGACCGAGAGCGAGCGCTTCGCCGGAGCCGTCCGCACGTACGCGACCGAGGCACTCATGCAGGACAACAAAGCGCTTCAGGCCGGCACCAGTCACAACCTGGGACAGAACTTCGCCAAGGCGTTCGACGTCACCTTCCAGACGGAGGAGGGTGGGCTGGATCATGTCTGGAGCACCTCCTGGGGGGTCTCCACCCGGTTGATCGGCGGCCTGGTCATGACCCATGGCGACGATACCGGCCTGGTCTGTCCCCCGCGGCTGGCCCGCTATCAGGTCGTGATCGTTCCGATCTATCGGAACGATGATCAGCGGGATGCCGTGGTCGAGGCCGGAACGCGCCTGCGTGACGACCTGCGTGCCGCCGGGCTCCGGGTGCACCTTGATGCCCGTGATGGTCTCAAGCCGGGAGCCAAGTACTACGAATGGGAGGCGCGCGGGACACCACTGCGGATCGAATTGGGGCCACGCGATCTCGAAGCCGGGACCGTGGTGATCGCCAAACGGACCGGAGGTAAGGAGTCTGTGGCCATGGCCGGGTTGGCGGAGGAGGTGCCGCAGCGGCTGGACGCGTTGCAGCAGGAGCTGTTCGACGCGGCACTGGCGCGACGCGAGGCCGCCAGCATCCGCGGGGCCACCAAGGCCCAACTGATCGAACACCTTGGCGGTGCCGGCGGCTTCGTCTATGCGGGGTGGTGTGGGGACGAGGCCTGTGAGGCCGCCATCAAGGCGGAGACCAAGGCCACCATTCGTGTCCTCCCGGACGAGGAGTTCCGGTCGGACACCGCGCCGACCGATTGCGTGTGGTGTGCCAGGCCCAGCGTGGCGGAGGCGGTGTGGGCCAAGGCGTACTGACGCCTTCCATGGGCGTCGAGCGTGTCGACGAGGTCCTCCACATGGCGGGCGCTTCGTTGCTGGATGTGGCTGCCGCCGTGGGGACGCCGACCTTCGTCTACAACGCTGAAGCGATGCGGAAGAACGTGCAGCAGTTGCGGGAGGCCCTCGGGTCCGTTCCCCATCGCATTCACTTCGCCGTCAAGGCCAATGCCAACCTGGCGGTGTTGCGGCTGTTCCACGGCCTTGGCTGTGGCGCCGATCTGGTCTCCGGCGGGGAACTCAAGCGCGCTCGCGCCGCTGGGTTCCCGGCGGACCGCCTCATCTTCAGTGGGGTCGGGAAGACGGATGGCGAACTCGACCTGGCACTTTCCGAGGGGATCGACCACATCGCCGTCGAATCCCTTGCCGAACTGGAGCGTCTCGCTGAGCGGGCGACAGCGCTCGGGCGTGACGCCCGGGTGGCTCTCCGGGTCAATCCCGATGTGACGACGGAGACCCATCCATACATTTCGACCGGGAAGGGCGGCATCAAGTTCGGGCTGCCGGGGGATCAGGTGCCGGAAGCTGCGGACCGCATCGCCGCTCACCCAGGGCTGTCGCTGACGGCCCTGGCCATGCACCTGGGAAGTCAGCTGATGGTCGCGGATCCCTATGAGGCCGGCATGGAACGGTTGCTTGGCCTGACGGATGATCTGGTGGCCGCGGGATGCATGACCCTCGAGGTCATCGACGTCGGAGGCGGCCTCGGAGTGGATTATGGAGATGGCCGGGCCATGGACGTGACTTCCTTCGGGGCTACCCTGCGGCGCTGTCTGGCCGGCCGGTCGTTCACCGTCTATCTCGAGCCTGGACGCTTTCTCGTCGGCAACGCGGGAGTGCTGGTGACCCGGGTGTTGTATGAGAAGCACGCCGGTGGCAAGGATTTCGTGGTCGTCGACGCCGGCCTCAACGACTTTCTCCGTCCCAGCCTCTATCATGCGTATCATCGGATCGAAGAGGTCGAGGCGAAGGGCCGCGCCGTCCGACAGGTCGACGTGGTCGGGCCCGTGTGCGAGACCGGAGACTTCTTTGCCCTGGGTCGCGACCTCCCGGGGGTGGCGCGCGGCGAGCTGCTGGCGATCTGTGGCGCCGGCGCCTACGGCTTTTCGATGAGCTCGAACTACAACAGCCGACCGCGGGCGGCCGAGGTGCTGGCGGACGGCGGCCGGTTCGGCATCGCCCGTGAACGTGAAACCGACGAATCGTTGTACCTGCTGGAACACCCTTCACCGCTGGAGTAGTGGTCCTTGGCCCATCCCGACGGCATTCTGATCATCGACTTCGGCTCCCAGTACACGCAGCTCATCGCCAGGCGCATTCGCGAGGAGCACGTGTACTGTGAGATTCACCCACCCACCCGCGACCTGGACTGGATCAGGGAATGGAACCCCAAGGGCATCATCCTGTCGGGGGGCCCCTCGTCCGTCTACGACAGCGGGGTGCCCACCACGCATCCGGACATCCTGCGCCTGGGGGTTCCCCTGCTGGGGTTGTGCTACGGCATGCAGGTGCTGGCCCAGATGACGGGCGGCAAGGTCGTCAGCGCCGACCGCCACGAGTACGGCCGCACCGACTTGCAGGTCATCGGCGGACGCCTGTTCGACGGCTTCACCCCCGGTGAGGAGACTCCGGTGTGGATGAGCCATGGCGACTACGTGACTGCGGCGCCGCGGGATTTTCTCATCACCGCCAAGAGCGACAACACGCCGATTGCCGCGTTCGAGCACCGTGAACTCCCGCTGTTCGGTCTCCAGTTCCATCCCGAAGTGGACCACACGCCGCGCGGCGTGGAGCTGCTGAGCACGTTCCTGTTCGATGTCTGCGGTTGTGTGTCGGACTGGACGCCAGGCCACTTTGTCGAGACGGAGGTTGCCCGGATCAAGGAGGCCGTGGGACCGGACGACCGGGTCATCTGTGGGCTGTCGGGCGGTGTCGATTCCTCGGTGGCCGCCGCCCTGGTCCATCGGGCCGTGGGCGACCGGTTGACCTGCATTTTCGTGGACCATGGCTTGCTGCGCCTGCACGAACGGACACAGGTGGAACACACGTTCCGGCGCCACCTGGGCATCGACCTCCGCGTCGTCGACGCAACCGATGCCTTCCTGTCCCAACTCGACGGCGTTGCTGACCCGGAAGAGAAACGGCGCCGCATCGGCCACACCTTCATCGACGTGTTCGAGCGTGAAGCCCGGACTCTGGGGGACGACGTCAAACACCTGGTGCAGGGGACGCTATATCCCGACGTCATCGAGTCGGTCTCGCCCCGCGGGGGGCCATCCGCCACCATCAAGACGCACCACAACGTCGGTGGGTTGCCCGAACGCCTGCCGTTTGCCCTGATCGAACCGTTGCGCGAACTGTTCAAGGACGAGGTCCGCCAGGTGGGGCGGGAGCTGGGCCTCCCGGAGGAGATGGTGGGGCGTCACCCGTTTCCGGGGCCGGGCCTCGCCATCAGGATCCTGGGGTCGGTCACGCGCGACCAGCTCGACCGGCTGCGGCGCGTCGACCACATTTACATCGAGGAAATTCGGGCGGCAGGGCTGTATGACGACATCTGGCAGGCCTTCGCGGTGCTGCTACCGATCCGCTCCGTCGGCGTCCAGGGCGACTACCGGACCTACGACCAGGCCGTGGCCCTCAGGGCCGTCACCAGCCGCGACGGCATGACCGCGGACTGGTTCCCTTTTCCGTCGGATGTCCTGGCACGGATCTCCAATCGTATCGCCAATGAGGTCGACGGGGTCAATCGGGTGGTGTACGACGTCAGCAGCAAGCCGCCGGCCACCATCGAATGGGAATGACGCCGGCCCCCAAACAGCAATGGCTGACCGCCCTCGCCGTGACCATCGGCCTGGCAGCGTTCTTCATCCGGTTTGCCGGCATCGACCTCTGGTTTTCGGGACTGTTCTGGTCCGGGACGGAGGGCTGGTATCTGGGCGCATCATGGTGGGCGATGCTGATGTATCGCTTGATCCCCCTCCTGGTCTACTTCGTGGCCATCGCCATCCCCATCGTGGCCATCGTGAATCTGGTCCGGCGCCGCCCGCTCGGCCCGTTCCACGGCCGCGCGCTGCTCTACATCTTCGCGGCCGTGGCCATCGGGCCCGGTCTCGTCGTCAACGTGGTCCTCAAAGACAATTGGGGGCGGGCCCGGCCGCGTGACGTGGTCGAGTTCGCTGGGGCCCAGACGTTCACTCCGGCGTTCGTGATCAGCGACCAGTGCCCCAAGAACTGCTCGTTCGTGGCGGGGCATCCATCCATGGCCTTTGCCCTCATGGCCATCGTCCTGGTGGCGGCGCGCCGGCGCCGCACGGTCTTGGTCACCGGCACCGTCGTGCTCGGCGTCCTGGTCGGGTTCGGGCGCGTCGTTCAGGGTGGCCATTTTCTGAGCGACGTGGTCTTCTCAGGGATCTTTACGGTTGCCATCGTCGCGGGGCTGTATCGCCTGTTCCGTCCGGGGCCGGTCGACCCCGCCGGGGCCCCCTCGGCGCCGTCGTAATGTGACTCGCCCGACCAGGCTCGAGCGATCGTGGAGCGACATGTGGGTCGCCCTGCATCTGCGGCCGCCGGACGGGACCTACGCCGCGCTCACGGAGGCGTACCAGGCGCCGGGCCGGCATTATCACACCTTGGATCACATCGAGGCATCCCTGCGGCGCTTCGATGCCGTCGAAACGACCGCGGGTCAGCCGGCCGTAGCCAGGGTAGCCATCTGGTTCCACGATGCGGTGTACGACCCCAGACGACAAGACAATGAAGCGCTGAGTGCGGATTGGGCGACGGCGGTCCTGGAGGATGCCGGTGCCGTCGTCGAGGTACGTCGTTCCGTGGAAGAGATGATACTGGCGACGAACCACCTGGGGCCCGATCCCGTCGATGATGCCGCACTGGTGTGTGACGTTGATCTGGCGATCCTCGGCGCCTCAGGCCGGCGCTTCGACGCCTACCAGAGGGCCATCCACGCGGAGTATGCCTGGGTGCCACTCGACCGCTACCGGCAGGGTAGGCTCGACGTGCTGAGCCGCTTCCTGGCTCGGGAGTGGATCTTTCAGACGGAATCCTTTCGAGGGCGCTACGAACAACGCGCCCGTCGCAACCTCAGCCGGGCGATCGCGCATCTGTCGCAGTCCGGGCCGGAGAACTGATGCCCCTGAGTCGTGAAAGCGTCCGCAGGCTGATGGTGTGGCACGTTCTCCTCGGAGCGGCCGTGGGATTGCTGGTTCTTCAGCCCATCAACGATCTCATTCTCTACTTCCAAGCAGGTCCGGAAGGTGCCACGGTGGCGGGCTACGTGGGCCAGGCGTTGATGGAATCGATCCTCGGACCGCGGTGGCTCAAGGGCGGCTTCTACACCTTGATCGGGGCGGCGCTTGGCGGCATCACCGGCGCGGTCTCGCGCCAGCTGCTCACCCGCCAGCGCCGGGTGGCCCAGCTCACCATCGAACTGGAACGAGAGCTCGTTGCCCTCCTGGCCAAGGGCGAGGGTCAGCGGGTGGAATTCAAATCGTCATTCCGGTGGGACGTCCAGACCGGCAAGGTCCTGAAGTTGCTGGAGCATGCCGTCATCAAGAGCATCGCCGGGTTCCTCAACGCCGACGGAGGAACGTTACTCATCGGTGTCACTGATGATGCCAGGGTGCTGGGGTTGCGCCAGGACTACGGCACGCTCAAGAAGCGTGATCGCGACGGGTTCGAACAGGCGATCATGACCGCCGTTGCCACCAAACTCGGGGCGGACACCTGTGCGCAAGTGCGTCTGGTGTTCCATACCGTCGAAGGAGAGGAGCTCTGCCGGGTAATCGTGAGCCCGTCTCCGAGGCCGGTCTACCTGTCTCAGGGGAAGGAGACCGAGTTCTACGTCCGAACCGGTGCCAGTACCAGGCAGCTCAACGTCCAGGAGGCCATCGAGTACATCAAGACCAGATGGCCGGACTGACCAGGCCACCCGTTGTTCTCCTCAGCATCCTCGATCCGTCAGGGCGGCAAAGAAGTCCTCGACCGTCTTCACCGCATCGAGGGACTGCCGGGCCTCAGGCGCGCGGACCAGGCGTGCCACGTCACCCATGACCCGCAGGTAGACATTGGACACGTGAACCGGCGGGGCCACGAGAAGAAAGACGTGCCGGACGGCCTCACCGTCCTGAGAACCCCACTCGATGCCGGCCGATGCCCTCCCGTAGGCGAGCCCCAGAGCGTCCGCATCGATGCTGCGGGCGTGAGGAAGGGCCACGCCGTGCCCGATGCCGGTGGACCCCTTCGCTTCACGCTGCTCCAGGAGCTGGCTGACGTTGGCGCTGGCCTCGGGGCCCAGCTCCAGCCTCTCGACCAGGCGCTCGACGGCTTCTTCGCGGGTACCTGCCTGGAGGTCCAGGAGGACAGCGCTCGGCTGGATCAGGCGGTGAAGCGGTGTCGCGGTGTCTGGCGCTGGCATGGCGCGGAAGGTATCCACCGGCCGGCGCCCCTGTCAAACCCGACTCCCAGGATGGTCGCTTGCTCGGGTTTTCGCCAGTAAGTATTTTTGTGCCATGCACTTGCCGTATCTGGCGGGGACGAAATTCCCCCTGATCCTGGCGCCGATGGCCGGCGTATCCGAAGCGCCCTTCCGGCGGGTCTGCCGGCGCTTCGGGGCGGACGTCGTCATGACGGAGTTTCTCTCGTCGGAGGCGCTGCGCCGCCGCATTCCTCGCGTGCTCGAGGACGCGGCGTTCGCCGAAGCCGAAAGGCCGATTGGCATCCAGATCTACGGAGCCGACCCTGCCGCCATGGCCGAAGCGGCGAGCCTCGTCACCGCGCACTACCGACCGGAGTTCATCGACATCAACTTCGGCTGCCCGGTCAAGAAGGTCGTCAAGCGGAACGGTGGGTCCGGCTGCCTCAAGGACCTGGACCTGGTCGAGCGGGTCATCCGGGCCGTCATCGCCGCCACCGATCTCCCGGTGACGGTCAAGACGCGGAGCGGCTGGAACGCTGAATCGCGGGACCCGGTGGGGATCGCGCTCCGGATGCAGGATGCCGGGGCACGGGCGTTCACCCTCCACGCCCGGACCCGGAGCCAGATGTTCAAGGGCGACGCCGATTGGGACGAGATCGCGCGTGTGGTGGAGGCGTTGGACATCCCCGTCATCGGCAATGGGGATATCCGTGACGCTGAGGACATCGTGCGGATGAAGGCCCATACCGGCTGCGCCGGGGTCATGGTGGGGCGGGGGTCGTTTGGGAATCCGTGGATCTTTCGTGAAGCCCACGCGCTTCTCGATGGCGGCGGGCCGGTCCCGGCCCCGACCCCGCAGGAGCGGATCGCCGTGGCCATGGAGCACGCCCGGTTGGCGCTCGAGCTGCAGGACGACGCCCGTAGAACCATGATCGAGTTCCGCAAGCACTTCGGTTGGTACACCAAGGGCCTGCCCGGGGCCAGTGCGCTCAGGCAGCAGCTCTTCCAGGTCGAGTCGCTGGCGCATGCGGCGGACGTCTTTGCCCGGTATGCGGCTCCTCAGCCGGCACAGGTTGCGTGAAGGCCGACGAGATCGAGTCCCTGCTTGCAGAAGTCGCCGCCGGACGGCTCGGCTCCGCTGAGGCGTTGGCGAAACTCAGGTTCCTGCCCGGCGAAGACATCGGTGTCGCCCACCTGGACCACCATCGAGCTCTGCGGCAGGGCCAGGCCGAAGTGGTGTTCTGTCTCGGCAAGACGGTGGACCAGGTCAGTGTTATCTGCCGGCGCTTCGCCGAGCGCAACGGGACGTTCCTCGGTACCCGTGCCACGCCGGCCCAGGCCGAGGCCCTCCGAAGCGAGTTTCCCGACGTCGAATGGAATGCAACGGCACGGACGGTCTATCTGCGACCCGCGGCGCCGCCTCCCACCGTCGGCCGAGGGACTATCCTGGTCGTCTCGGCGGGAACCAGCGATGCCCCGGTGGCACAGGAGGCGCTGGTCACGGCGGAAGCGTTTGGCAACCCGGTCGCCGAATTGAACGATGTCGGTGTGGCGGGGATTCATCGCCTGCTGGGGGCCCAGGAGACGCTTCACGCCGCCCGCGTGATCATCGTCGTGGCCGGCATGGAGGGGGCGCTCCCCAGCGTCGTCGGTGGCCTGGTGTCGGCGCCGGTCATTGCCGTTCCGACCAGCGTCGGCTATGGGGCTTCATTCGGTGGCATTGCGGCACTCCTGGGCATGCTCAACAGCTGTGCCTCGGGGGTCACCGTCGTCAACATCGATAACGGTTTCGGCGCCGCCGCCGCGGCCAGCCGGATCAACCAACTGGGCGAGGTGGCGTAGTGGTACGCTTGGTCCTGATGATCCTCGGAGTTGGTCTCGCCTCGGTGGGTGTGTGGATGGGCGACCTCTGGGTGCTCGCCGGTGTGGCGGGCGGAGCCTTGCTGGTGCTGGGCGGTTCCGGCAGTACCTCCACGGTACCCAGTGGAATTCAGGCACGACCGCCACGGCTCATTCCCGATTCTGCCCTCGAGTGGCTGCGCCATGCCCACGAAGCTCTGGGGGCGTGGGCCGTCGAGAGCGGTCCGAAGGGCAAGGGCCTCGTGGGGTACCAGAGCGTCGACCCGGCGGCTTCCTTCAGCGACAACCGGATCAGGGAAATCGAGCGCCGCCTGCTCGACCTCCAGGACCGGGATGGCGGTGGCGGTGAACGGACGGACGAAGGCACCCTGGTGTTCGAGTCCTTTGGAGGCTTCGTCGCGGGCTTGATGCTGCGACGGACCCACACGCCGGCGGATCTCGAGCGCGCCCACAACGACCTCCGGTACCTGCTGGACGGCTTGAGCCGACGGCCGGTGGCGCATGAACGGGCCCAGGATGAGGATGCCCCGGTCGAAGGCAGCAGGAGTATTGCCCTGCGCCTGGCCCACCAGGTTGAACGCGCGGTCCAGGCTCAGTGCGTCGTGGCCCTGACCGAGTCGACGGGCGCCCGAATCGCCTCGGTCTCCAGTGGGGTCGACGCCCGCCTCGTCGGCCGGTTGCTGCCGTCGGAGAGCCCGCTCGGAAGAGTGGCCACCGGGTCCGCACGCTCCCTCGAGGTGGGAGGCGGGGCCTGGGCCGGGCTGATGCCGGACCGACGCGGCCTGGAGAAGACCCGCGCCATGCTACTCCACCTTCAGGACCAGGGCGATCCCGTCGGCGCCGTCGCGTTCTGGTACCTGTCCGGCGATCGGGTGGCCGCTCCGGCCTTGACCGAGGTCAAGGAGATTCTCCATCAGGCGGAACCTCGTTTCCGGGAGGCACAGCTGATCGAGCAGACCCGGCTGGGCACCTCTCTGGACGAGCTGACCGGCTTGCCGAACCGCCGGGCCCTGGACAGGGCTCTGGCCAGCCCGCCCGACGCCGAAGGTGCCGTCGTCCTGGCGGAAGTCGAGACCGGCGATGCCCCGGCAACGGCTCGTGACGCGGCGCTGGTCTATTTTGGCCAGACGCTGCGTCATGTGGTGCGCGGGACGGACCTCGCCGCCCACCTTGAAGGGGGCCGGTTCGCCGTCTGGCTCCCGGGCGCCGACGTCGCCACGGCGATACATGTGGCCAACCGGATCGGGCAGCGCCTGGAGGCCAGTCCCTGGGAATGGCAGGGGGTGTCGCGGCCGCTGTCGGTGAGGTACGGCGTTGCTGGCTGCCCGGAATCCAGTCCCCGGACCGCGGCGCTGGTCGACAAGGCGCGCGGCGCGCTGCGCAGCGGCGCCATGGACAGTAGTGGCAGGGTCGGCTCTGCGCCTGCCATCGCGTAGCTACCCCTGGCCTCGCTCTTGCTGTATAATTCTTGTACAACCGCTCGGGGGCGACTGGCTTCGACGGGTGTGAAGAAGGATTTGCTGCGTGCCCAGGTCCAAGGTTCCTGGTAAAACCGCTTGGAAAACTGTATTTGCCAACACTGAACTGGCAATGGCTGCCTAAGCTGAGCGCAAGCTCACTTGGTGCACCTGCGATGGACGCGGCCCGCCTGGGGCGGCTTCATCGTATCGATAATCCGGGCTAGCTGCTTCGGCTCCCTCCGACCGCGGTGGCGAATCTCAGGAGGTTGTCTCCGGAATGGTCGGCCCGTGCACCACCCGGGGAGACATTGAGCGCGAGCCTACGCACGTAGACGCCGATCTGGAACTACATTCGGACGAGGGTTCGATTCCCTCCGCCTCCACTTTCCGCCGCGAGCGGGAGGTCCCGAAACGGGCTTCCCGCTCGTGGCGTATGAGGGAGGGGAGGGGGGCGCGGAGGGGGGCAGGTACGACGCCACGGCCCCGTCACAGCGCTCACGGCGGCACCCGTCCTCATGCTCTGGCTGCCCTCCCTTCCGGCCACCCAACCTTTTCGGGCCCTGCGACCACCAACCCATGTGACCGAGATGACCGTTCGTCTAGCCGTGCAACCGCCTGATCGCGAACTGGCGAACGCCGTAATCCACGGCGGGGATGAGGGCGCGTTCCGGACGTTGTACCGGCGGCACACCCCTCGCCTGTACCAGTTCGTCCTGCGGTTTCTCGGCGGGGCGGAGATGGATGCCGAGGACGTGGTGCAGGAGGTGTGGGTCCAGGCGGTCCGCAAGCTGGAATCGTTCCGCTGGGAGTCTCGGTTGGAGACATGGTTGACCGCGATCGGCATCAACGTGGCGAAGGACCATTTGCGGAAGGGGCGTCGCAAGCGAGAGACGGACGCCGTCGACGTGATCGAATTGCCGGCACCTGCCCGGTCCCTCGAGGCTCACATCGACCTCGAGGGAGCCATTGCGGCCCTGCCCGATGGCTACCGCACGGTCCTGGTGCTGCACGACATCGAAGGCTTCAAGCATCACGAAATCGCCGACACTCTGGGCATCTCCCCGGGGACGTCGAAGAGCCAGCTTTCGGGAGCGCGGCGCTACATGCGGAGGCTCCTGAGTTCGGCCGAGGAGGAGAATCATGCTGCCTACTGAACCTGACCGCTTGTCACCCGAGGAACGGGCAGCGCTGGCTGCCTTGCCACGGGAACGGGAGCCGAGTCGCATGCTGGAGGAGCGGACCGTGGAGGCCTTGCGCCGTGAAGGAGGCCTTCGGAGCCGCCGCGGTATCGACCCCCACGCTCCCTTCGGCTGGGTCGCGGCCGGGCTGGCCGCGGCATTGGCCCTGTTCGCCGGTGGCGTCGTGGTTGGACAATGGCTCGGGACCCGTACCACGGTGGATGCCATCGTCGCCGTGGAACAGTCCAACGCCATGCAGGCGGCATCACTGGTCCAACAGACCGGCAGCCAGTACGCCGCCGCACTGGCGGCGCTGAGCCAGGTACCATCATCCGCCGCCGATAGCGGTTGGGTGGCACAGGGAAGGGAAGTCGCGCTTGCGGCTCTTCATAGCGTGGCCGATCAGATGGTCCAGGTCGCGCCCGACGATCCCCTCGTGGCCCGGATTCTCCAGATGTTGGAGGCCGATGCCGCTGAGGACGCTCCGCCGGGGGAGACGACCCCGGTTCGGCAAGTCGTCTGGTTCTAGTCTCACACTGTGATTGCGGCCAGGAAGGACACTTCATCTCATGATTGCCGTTCATACTTCTCGAAACACCACCCTTCGACGCAGGGCGACCCGCGGGTTCATGCTCGCGTGTGCGGCCACGGTTGCGCTGGTGGTGAGGACTCCCTCCGCTGAGGCCCAGGTTGCGGTCGGCCAGGCTTCGACCTGTCCCGGCGGCGCCCCTCGCGTGGGCGATCTGGGTATCGATTTCACGTGCCATGATTGCAGTCTCAGCTATGAGTCCGCAGCGCAGCGTTGGCGCTGGCGCTTCCGATCGGAGCCGGTCATCGACCACGTCAGCAACAGCGGGCCGTCACGCGGCCGCCTGCAGCGGGGGGACGTTCTGGTGCGAGTGGACGGATCGCTCATCACGACCCGCTCAGGCGGCGTGACCCTGGCGTCATTGGCCCCTGACGTTCCGGTCATGGTGACCGTGCGACGGAATGGCCGTGAAGTGAGCACCCAGGTGACCCCCACGGCGGCCTGCCAGGCCGGAGGCGTGCCTCCGGTCGCGCCCCTTCCTCCTGCCGCCCCCAGCCCGTCAGGTGTCCGGGTCGGCCCGGCTCCCGCCCCGACTGCGGTCGGGAGAGCGCGTCCCGCGCCGGCGCCACCGGCGCCACCGTTGCCGCCGTTGCTTGGCCGGGGTGCCTGGTTTGGGTTCGGTCTCAGTTGTTCCGATTGCAAGATCTACCCGCTCCGCCTCGAGGAGATCCACGCAGCCGAGGCGACGCTCAAGGCGCTGTCCGAGCAGGGCGGCGATGCCAAGGATGTGGAGGAGCTCTACGTCAGGCTCGAGCACTACCGGCAGGAAGGCTCACGGTGGGAATTCTCGGAGAACCCGCGCATCTTCTCCGTGGACGAAGGCGGCCCGGCCGACAGGGCCGGTCTGCGGCGCGGCGACATCCTGACACATATCGATGGCGTGGCCCTGGTGTCCGATGAAGGCGGCAAGAAGCTCGGCCAGGTCAGACCGGGAGATGAAGTGGAGTTCGTGTACCGACGTGGCACGACGGTCGGGACGGCCGGGTTGGTGGCGTCGACGTCGCCGGAACGCAGGGGAGTGGCATCGAACCGGGCCTTGCGCCGATCGCAGGCACTGCTCGAGCGCACGCTGAGAGAGATGGAGCGCAGTGACCCCGCACCCGAACGGCAGGCGGAGATCGAGCGCCTCCAGTCCTACTTGGAGGAGGCGCGGGCGATTCAGCAGGGTGCGACGATCGACGCCATCCGGTCGCAGAGCATGCCGCTTCGGTATTCAGGTTCCATCGCCCAGGTCAACCTGACGGTCCGCAGTCACGGCTCCGTGGTGGTCACGCGGGACGAGGCCTCGGGCGAGGTGGTCATTACCACGTCGGATGCCACGATCCGGGTGAAGCCGGAGGATTGATGCGGCGGGCAGCCATCGGCCCGCCCGCGGGCCCTCGGCGTTACAGCCCGAACAGCTGAATCGCCACACCACTGGCGACAATCGACAACCCGGCCATGAGCTGCACGTGGCGCTCGAGCCAGGGGCTGGATCGCCACTCCAGCCCCTTCGTGGCGAGGACCACCAATCCCATCATGGTGGCGAGGGTGACGACACCAAACGTGGCGGTCACCAGCACCACGGCGACCGTCCCGGTGGTGGCGGCGGGGATCATCAACAGGGGAATCAGAGGCTCGCAGGGCCCCAGCACAAAGATCAGGAACAGGCTGCGCACCGTCAGGGACGCGCCACCCGGTCCTCCGGGGTGTTGGTGAGGTTCCCGGCCGGACGCGTGCATGTGAGCCACCGCTGCACCGTCGCTGGTGTGGTGATGGGCCTGCCGCATGGCCCGCCGTCTGGTCGCCAAGGCCCAGGCTGCGTACACCAGCCCGAACGCGATCAGGGCCCAGGCCGCCAGGTCGCCCCGCGTGGCCTCGATCCACTCCAGGTTGGTGACCGCGGCCCCCAGGCCGATGCCGACGACCCCGAGCAGGACGGATGACAGGACATGTCCGACCCCACAGGCCCCGGTAATGACCAGAGTACGGCGTAGCGTCCAACGATTGGCCTTGCCCAACACCACGAACGGCAGGATGTGATCCACGCCGATCAGGGTGTGGACAAAGGCCACCCCGACAGCCGTGGTCAGTAGGATCGTCAGCGTCTGGTCCATATCACGCCAACTGGTCGGTAGGCTGCCCGGTGGCGATGGACTGGGCAATGGTGCGTGGCTGCAGGGCACGGTGAGCCATCGCGGCAAGTTCCAGGGCCTCGTCGGCCGATCCTGCAAGGCAGTTCAGGTGACCCATCTTCCGCCCCGGCCGGGCGTGGTGCTTCCCGTAGAGATGCAACTTGACCCCGGCATGCGACAGGGCGTTCTGCCAGGGGGGGTCGCCTCCCTGCCACAGGTCGCCAAGCAGGTTGATCATGGTCACGGGTGAGATGAGACTCGGGTCGCCGAGCGGGAGGTCGCACAGGGCGCGCACCTGCTGTTCAAACTGGTCCGTAACGCAGGCGTCGAGCGTGAAGTGCCCGCTGTTGTGGGGACGCGGTGCGATCTCGTTCAGAAAGAGCTGGCCGTCTGCCACGAGGAACATCTCCACGGCCAGGACGCCCACATAGGACAGGCGATGCGACAGCGCCGTGGCGGCCTCCTCGGCCGCCGCCAGCACGCCGGCGTCGAGGCGGGCCGGGACCGTCGATGTGTGCAGGATGCCACCCACATGGACGTTCTCGACCGGCGGGAATGCGGCTACGGCACCGTCGCTGCCGCGGGCCAGGACCACCGACACTTCCCCTTCGAGATCGAGTCGACGTTCCAGAATACAGGTGGCGCCCCGCTGCTCGTCCCAGGCGCGAGCCAACTCCGCGGGGGTCGTGACGGAGACCTGACCCTTCCCGTCGTAGCCGAACCGGGCCGTCTTGAGAATGGCCGGCCCGTCCATGGCATGCCACGCGTCATCCAGATCGGCAGTCGTGCGGATGGCGTGGAATGGTGCCGTGGTGAATCCGAGGTCCCGGAAGGTCTCCTTCTCGGCGATGCGGTCCTGGGCAACGGCCACCACCTCAGGGCCGGGCCGGACCGGGAGCCGCTCACTCAGAAACTCGAGGACACCGGCCGGCACGTTCTCGAATTCGGTCGTGACGGCGGCGCAGTTGCGGACCAGCTCGTCGAGCGCCACGTCGTCATCGTAGTGGGCGGCGATATGCCGGTCCGCGATCATCCCGGCGGGGCTCCCCGGGTCGGGGTCGAGCACCAGGACGCGATAGCCCATCTCCCGGGCCCGGACCGTGAACATCCGCCCCAACTGCCCGCCTCCCAGTACCCCCAGCACCGCGCCGGGGAGGATCATTCCGGCTCCGGCAGTGTGAGGTCGGCGACGCGCTGCGCGGCGGCGTCACGGTGCTGGCGCAGCCGGGTCGCGAGAGCCTCGTCCTCCGTTGCCAGCAAGGCCGCGGCGAAGAGTGCGGCGTTCTTGGCGCCCGCGTCCCCGATGGCGAAGGTCGCCACCGGGACGCCGCCCGGCATCTGCACGATGGAGAGCAGGGAATCGAGACCCTGGAGATGTCTGCTGGGGACTGGCACACCGAGGACCGGGATCGTCGTCTTGGCCGCGATCATACCGGGGAGGTGTGCCGCTCCACCGGCGCCGGCGATGATGCACTTGAGGCCCCGCTCCTTTGCGGATTCTGCGTAGGAGTACAGCAGGTCCGGAGTCCGGTGGGCCGACACGACCCGTCGTTCATGGGGAATGTCGAACGCGCCGAGCATGGCGGCCGCATGCTGCATGACCGGCCAGTCCGAATCGCTACCCATGATGACGCCGACGAGGGGCTTTGCCATGATGCTGTCCCGGGCTGGGGAATGGCCGGAAAGATAGTCGTTCAGAGGGGTTCCGCCGAGGTGTCCTCCAGGCCGGTTGATACCAGGCTGAGTCGGAGCTCCGGGAGCCAGCGGTCCTCCCCGGCCACGGGTGCAGGGATCATCCGGACCGGGACCGCCCCCAGACGGCGATAAAACGCCTCGGCGTGGGGGTCACTCAGGATCCTGAGGTGTGCGGCTCCCAGACGACGGGCCTGGTCCATGGCGTGATCGACCAGAGCCCGGCCCCAACCCCGGCCCATGACCCGCGGGGCCACCCACAGGTGATCCAGCTCCCAGGTGAAGGGTCCGGACCGGAATGGGGCCAGGGCGTAGAAGGCAGCGGGGCGCCCGTCGAGCCGGATCGCGAACACCGGGTGGTTGAGGATGTAGTCCTGGGAGACCGTCAGGTCGGCCTTCCAGGCCTCCATCCAGGGCTGGGGGTAGTCCCAGTGGCCCTTGGCCTGATGGGCCACTTCGGTGAGGGCGGCAGCGTCGGACGGGCTCGCGCGCTCAATTGCTTGTGGATTTGGTGCACCCATTCGAGAAAAAGAAGCGAACGCGGGTCCAACCGCAAGATCTCCAGAAATATGTCAATTTGCCCCTTGATTTACATATCATTCATTACTATACTATTTATATATGTCATACTTGACAATATTGACGTCTGAGGGCCCAACTCTGGTCAATTATGTCCGGGGAGCCGCCGAGGAGACCAACGATCTCCTCCATCGACGCTTGTACGACGCGGACGTCACCCTGCCACAGCTGGAATGCCTCGACCACATGGTCCGCCTGGAGCGGCCCGCGGCTCTGGGCGAGTTGGCCGCCAGGATGGCCTGCAGTCGGTCAAACATCACCCAGTTGATAGACCGCATGGAGCGGCGTGGCCTGGTCCGTCGCACGGTCGACCCCACGGACCGGCGCGGGGTCCGGGCCGTCCTGACCCGAGAGGGCATGCGCCGTCATCATGTCGGGTTGTCCATTGTCGTGCATCTGGAACGCGACCTTCGGGGCGCCTTTTCCGAGGATGTGCTGCGTCAGCTGTTTTCCGGCCTCGCGGAGTTGCGAGACGCGGCGGCCGACCGTTCCCACCGAGCCGGATAGGACGAAAGGACAGGGATACCAATGTTGGGAGAGATGCATCACGACCTGCAGGAGTTCATGACGGGCCTGGAACGACGCAACCCACATGAAGTCGAGTTCCACCAGGCGGCGCGGGAAGTGGCCGAGTCCGTCCTGCCGTTCATCGCCCAGCATCCGAAGTATTCCGAGGCCCGGATCCTGGAACGCATGACCGAGCCGGACCGTATCGTCATCTTTCGAGTTACCTGGGAGGATGACCAGGGTCGGGTCCGCGCCAATCGGGCGTGGCGCGTGCAGTTCAACAACGCCATCGGCCCGTACAAGGGCGGCTTGCGATTCCATCCCTCCGTCAACCAGAGCATTCTCAAGTTTCTGGGGTTCGAGCAGGTGTTCAAGAACAGCCTGACCGGGCTGCCGATGGGAGGCGCCAAGGGTGGCGCCAACTTCAATCCCAAGGGCAAGTCGGACAGCGAGATCATGCGGTTCTGCCAGTCGCTCATGACCGAGCTCCACCGCCACATCGGTGAGAGTACCGACATCCCCGCCGGCGACATCGGGGTCGGTGCCCGGGAAATCAGTTTCATGTTCGGGCAGTACAAGCGGATCGTGAATCGCTGGGTCGGCGTGATGACCGGCAAGGGACTGTCCTACGGGGGCAGCCTCATCCGGCGCGAGGCAACGGGGTACGGGGCGGTGTACTTCCTCAATAGCATGCTGCAGCATCAGGGCGACGGACTCGAGGGTCGAATCTGTACCGTCTCCGGGTCGGGGAACGTGGCCCAGTACGCCATCGAGAAGTTGCTCGACCTCGGCGCCAAGGTCGTGACGGCCAGCGACTCGGATGGGTTCGTGTACGACAAGGACGGCATCGATCATGAAAAGCTGGCCTGGCTGATGGATCTCAAGGAGGTTCGGCGCGGCCGCATCCGGGAATACGCCGAGCACTTCGGGTGTGACTACATCGACGGAGAGCGGCCGTGGAGCGTGCCGTGCGACGTGGCCCTGCCGTGCGCCACCCAGAACGAGATTTCTGCCGCGGAAGCGGACGTGCTCATCAAGAACGACGTCAAGGCCGTGGCGGAAGGCGCCAACATGCCGACCGAGCTGGCAGGGGTGCACGCGTTCATCAATGCCAAGGTGCTGTTTGCTCCCGGGAAGGCTGCCAACGCGGGTGGGGTGGCCGTGTCCGGCCTGGAACAGAGCCAGAACGCACTGCGCTTGAGTTGGTCACGCGAGGAGGTCGACGCGAGATTGAGCTCCATCATGGGGAAGATCCATGATCAGTGCGTCGAGCATGGCAATAGCGGAGGCGACTACATCAACTACATCAAGGGCGCCAACATCGCCGGGTTCGTCAAGGTGGCTGACGCCATGTTGGCCCAGGGCTATGTGTAACCGGCGCGTGCCGGACCGGCAGGCTCAGGGCAGGTAGGTCAAGGCCAGCCGGCCGAAGCCGTCCACCTGATCCTCGATCCAGGGCTGGTCCTTGTCGAGTTCGGACGCCAGGAGGGCCGCCACCGCCGGCGCCATGTCGATGGCGGCGCGGGCGTTGAGAAACAGCGCCCGCGTCCGACGACTGAGCACGTCGTCCACCGTGCGCGCCATCTCGTGGCGCGCCGCCCAGACCACCTCTCCAGCCCGGTAGGGTAGGGCCGGATGGAGTTGCTCCTGCAGTTGCGTGTCCCCCCGCATCAAGTCTTCGAGCGCAGGGGCGTCGGCCCCGTAGACCTCCAGGGTACCAAACTTGTCGGCATGTTGGTGGTCCCCGTGGCTCCGGAGTTCCCGGGTGATGCACGGCTGTTCCTCCAGCCCAGCCCCGGTGGCGGCGAGGGTGACGCACTCCTCGGCCATGTGACGGTACGTGGTCCATTTCCCCCCGCACATCGTCACCAGCCCCGAGGGCGCCACATGGAGGGTGTGCTCCCGGGACAACTCGGCCGTCTCTTCCACGCTGCCCGCCTGAACCAGGGGCCGAATGCCGGCGAAGACACTGAGAATGTCGTGGCGTGACGGAGGCCGGTCGAGATACTCGCGGGCCGTTTCCAGTATGAAGTCGATTTCTTCGGGTTGCGCTACGGGATCGAGGGGCGTGTCCTCGATCGGGGTGTCGGTCGTGCCGACCACGGCGTGTCCATGCCAGGGGATCGCAAACATGACGCGGCCGTCCCTCGTGTGCGGCACCATGATGGCGCTTTCCCCCGGCAGGAACGACCGGTCGAGCACCAGGTGGATTCCCTGGCTCGGCGCGATCGTCCGCGGGGCGTCTGGGTCGTCCATGCGGCGCACGGCATCGGTAAAGGGGCCGGTGGCGTTGATGACGACCCTCCCCGGCACCTCGAAGGTTGCCCCGCTCTCCACATCTTCCACCGCCACACCGGAGATGAAGCCACTGGCGTTGCGCAGCAGACGATCCACCCTGGCGTAGGTGAGCAGGGCCGCCCCCTGCCGCGCCGCCGTCCGGGCCAGGGCCACGAGCAAGCGCGAATCGTCGAACTGCCCATCGAAGTACTGGACGCCGCCGCGCAGGCCCTCAGGCTTGAGGGTCGGGATGGCGCCGAGCGTCTTCTCGCGGGACAGGATCTTCGACGGGCCGAATCCATACTTCCCGGCCAGGGCGTCGTAGACCTTCATGCCCACGCCGTAGAACGGCGCCTCCCACCAGTCATAGTTGGGAACGATGAATCGGAGGTCCCGCACCAGGTGCGGCGCGTTCTGTCGCAGGAGGCCCCGCTCCTTGAGCGCCTCGAGGACCAGGGACACGTTGCCCTGCTGGAGGTACCGGACTCCGCCATGGATGAGCTTGGTAGAACGGCTGGACGTGCCTTTGCCGATGTCGCTCTGCTCGAGGAGGACCGTGTCGTAGCCTCGGGCCGCCGCGTCGACGGCAATGCCCACCCCCGTCGCTCCGCCGCCGATGACGATGATGTCCCAGGAGCCCCGGTGGTCCGCCACGCGGGCGAACATCTCCTCCCGGCGCATCAGGCGGACCTGCCGGAGGTCATACCGTGGCTCGAGTCCGGTCCATGGTGCCACGTTGGGCCAGCGCGGCCTGGGCCGCCGCGAGACGGGCAATGGGCACGCGATAGGGTGAACAGGATACGTAGTTCATCCCGAGCTGGTCGCAGAAGGCAACCGCGTTCGGTTCGCCGCCGTGCTCGCCGCAGATGCCCAGCTTGAGGTCGGGCCGGGTGCTGCGGCCGAGCTCGGTGCCCATCTTCACGAGTTTCCCGACGCCGTCCAGGTCGAGCACCTTGAACGGATCGTGTTCGATGATGCCGTGCTCCAGATAGTACGGGAGGAACCGGCCCGAATCATCCCGGGAAATGCCCCACGTCGTCTGGGTCAGGTCGTTGGTGCCAAACGAGAAGAACTGGGCTTCACGGGCGATCTCGTCCGCCGTGAGCGCGGCCCGCGGCAGTTCGATCATGGTTCCCAGCAGGTACGGCACCGTGATCTCCCGTTCCTGGAACACCGCCTCGGCTTCCTGCCGGATGAGGAGCGCCTGTTTGCGGAATTCCACCACGGTCGCGGTGAGCGGCACCATGACTTCGGGCATGACCCGGCCCTTGCGGGCGGCCACGGCGCAGGCGGCCTCGAAGATGGCCCGCGCCTGCATCCGGGTCACTTCCGGGTACATGATCCCGAGCCGGCAACCGCGCAAGCCCAGCATGGGATTCACCTCGGACAACCCATCGACCAGCCGCTGCACCTCGGCGGCGGGTTTCCCCCACTCGTCTGCCAAGCTCGCCACCTCGTCAGGGTCGCTGGGGAGAAACTCGTGCAGCGGGGGGTCGAGCAGTCGGATGGTGACCGGGTAGCCTTCCATGGCGCGAAAGATCGACTCGAAGTCGGTGCGCTGCATCGGCAGGATCTTCGCAAGCGCCCGTTGCCGACCCTCCGGTGACCCGGCCACGATCATCTGACGCATGGCGGACAGGCGATCGCCCTCGAAGAACATGTGCTCGGTCCGGCACAGCCCGATGCCCTCGGCGCCGAAGTCGCGGCCCCGATGGGTGTCGGCGGGGGTGTCGGCGTTGACCCGGACCTGAATGTGGCGTAGCGCGTCGGCCCATTCCATCAGCCGAGCAAAGTCCCCGCTCAGCTCCGGTTCAACCAGCGTGGCCTGGCCGTGAAAGATCTTGCCGGCAGAGCCGTCCACGGTGATCCACTCGCCCCGCTGAATATCCCGGCCGTTGACGGAGAAGCATTGCCGGTCCTCATTCACGGCAATCTCCTGGGCCCCGGAGACGCACGGCTTCCCCATGCCCCGGGCCACCACCGCCGCGTGGGACGTCATGCCGCCACGGGCCGTCAGGATCGCTTTGGACGCGACCATCCCGTGAAAGTCCTCGGGGTTGGTTTCCTGGCGGACCAGGATGACGGCTTCTCCCTGGCGCGCCAAGGCCTCGGCATCGTCGGCGTCAAACACAGCCGTCCCGCTGGCGGCCCCCGGAGAGGCCGGGAGGCCGGTCGTGAGCAGTTCGAGGTCTACGTTCGTGGCGATCTGCGGGTGGAGAATCTGGTCGAGGTCGTTGGGAGGAATGCGCGCCACCGCTTCTTCCTGGGTGATGAACCCCTCGTCGACCATGTCGCAGGCAATGCGCACAGCGGCCTGGCCGCTCCGCTGCCCGCGCCGGGTCTGGAGCATGTACAGCGACCCGCGTTCGATGGTGAACTCCATATCCTGCACGTCGCGGAAATGGCGCTCGAGGGTCACGGCCATCTTCTCGAGCTCACCGTAGAGGGCCGGCATGATGTTCCGCATCGTGGTGATGGGGTCCGGGTCGCGGATGCCGGCGACCACGTCCTCGCCCTGGGCGTTGAGGAGATACTCACCGTACAGTTCGCGGACCCCCGTGGACGGGTTCCGGGTAAAGGCCACCCCCGTTCCGGAGTCCTCACCCAGGTTGCCGAACACCATGGTCTGGATGTTGACCGCGGTCCCCATGGAATCGGGAAGTCCGTGCAGCTTGCGGTAGTCGTGAGCGCGCTTGGTGTTCCAGCTGCTGAACACGGCGGCGATGGCGCCCCACAGTTGCGCCATCGGGTCGTCGGGGAAGGGCTGGCCGGTCTCGGCGGCAATGTGAGCCTTGAAAGAGGCCACGACCGATTGCAGGTCCTTCGTGGGCAGGTCGATGGCTCGCGACACGCCGGCCTCCGCGAGGTGGCTGTCCAGCACGTCGTCGAACGCCTTCTTGGGAAGCCCGTCGACGACGGAGCCATACATCTGGACGAAACGGCGGTAGCTGTCCCAGGCAAACTGGGGGTTGCCGCTCTGGGTCTCGAGACCGGCCACCGTGTCGTCGTTGAGGCCCAGATTGAGAATGGTCTCCATCATCCCGGGCATCGACACGGCGGCGCCCGATCGGACCGAGACCAGCAACGGTTCGTCCCGGCCCCCGAACTGCCTGCCGGACGCGGCCTCGAGCCGCTGCAGCGCCGTCTCCACCTGGGCCCGCAATCTGGGCGGAAACTGCCCCGCCTCGAGATAGGTATGGCACAGGGTGGAGGAAATCGTGAACCCCGGGGGGACCGGGATGCCCAGATTGGTCATCTCGGCCAGGGAGGCGCCCTTGCCGCCGAGGACGTCCTTCATGCCGGACGTCCCGTCGGCTCGGCCCTGTCCGAAGAAATAGACGAGCGGTTGGGTGAATGTGTCGGTCATGTGTGCGAAACGGTGGCAGGGTCGGCGTGGCGCAGCAGCACGAGTTGCTCCGGGTCTTCGTCGGTGGGGTAGTGGCCCGAGAAGCAGGCGTGGCAGAAGGGATGCTCACCCGCCGCCGACAGCATGCCATCGAGCGACAGGTAACCCAACGTGTCGACGCCGAGGTAGTCCCGGATCTCCTCGAGGGAGTGGGTCCCGGCGATCAGTTCCTCGGTGGTCGGGGTGTCGATGCCGTAAAGGCACGGTCCGGTGATGGGCGGGGAGGCCAGACGCAGGTGCACTTCTCGAGCGCCGGCCGATCGGATCATGGTGACCAGGCCCTTGCTGGTGGTGCCTCGCACCAGGCTGTCGTCGACCACCACCACGGACTTGCCCTCGATGACCTCACGAACCGGATTGAACTTGATCTTGACCTTGGCGACCCGGAGCGCCTGGGTCGGGTTGATGAAGGTCCGACCGACGTAGTGATTCCGGATCAGGCCGTGCTCCAGCTTGATGCCGGATTCGGCCGCGAACCCCAGTGCCATGGAGTTGGACGAGTCCGGGACGCTGAACACGACGTCCGCATCTGGGGCGGGATGCTCACGCGCCAAGGCCCGGCCCAGTTGCCGTCGCACCCGGTCGACGGATTCCCCGAAGATGGTGCTGTCCGGGCGGGAGAAGTACACCAACTCGAAGACGCAGCGGGAAACTGGGCGAGGGGACAGCGGCCGGAGTCGTGAGATCTGGCCATCTTCGATGCGGAAGAACTCGCCGGGAGCGATCTCGGTGATCTCGGTGGCGCCCACCAGATCCAGGGCACAGGTCTCGGAGGCTACGACCACCCCGCCGGCCAACCGGCCGTAGAAGAGCGGTCGGAAGCCGCGACCGTCCACCACCGCGAAGATGGTGCGCCCCACGCCGATGACGAGGCTGTAGGCGCCTTCCAGCCGTTCGAGGGCACTGCGGATCTGTTGTTCTGGAGCCAGTGCCTCCGACCGGGCAATGAGGTGAACCAGGACCTCGCTGTCGGCCGACGAGGTGAACAGCGAGCCGCGATTCACCAGTTCCCGCTTGATCTCGGCGGCATTGGTGAGATTGCCGTTGTGGGCGACCGAGAGTGGTCCGCTCCGGTAGTTCACCACGTAAGGCTGCGCGTTGGCGAGCACCGTGCTCCCGGCCGTCGAGTACCGCGTGTGCGCGACCGCGACGTCCCCCGGCAAGGCGCTGAGCAGTGATTCGTCGAACGTCTCGGAAACCAGACCCATACCCTGATGGGCGTGGGCCTTCCCCTCCTTGTCGATGGTGACGATCCCTGCACTTTCCTGCCCCCGATGCTGCAGAGCGTACAGGCCCAGGTAGGCCAGGCGGCCGGCGTCGGCGACCCCGGATACTCCGACTATGCCGCACATAGCATCAGGCTCCTTCCATTTGATTTGCCTGGAGGCGTTCCATCCGCCGTGGGATAGCGCCGAAGTAGTGTGACCGAAGGGAAGCGGTCTCCCACCGCAGGACGGCGTCGGCCAGGGTCAGGCGAAGGCCGGCTGATCCTTCGGTGACTTCTCCGACACGGAGGAGCGGCACGCCGGCGTCTTCAGCCAGCGCCAGCAACTCGCCCTCTCGGTCCGGTCGACCCGACAGTACCACGCGTCCAGCGTCTTCACCATACAGCAAGGCCGGGGCCGCGACCCCAGGGGCATAGCCCGAGAGATCGATGCTGGCGCCGAGGCCGTCGTCTGAGGGCCCTCCCATCGCCGCCTCGGCCACCGCCACCGCCAGGCCGCCGTCTGAGCAATCATGCGCCGAGCGGATGATCCGGGCCCGAGCCGCGGCAACGAGGAAGCGCTGCAAGCGCCGCTCGGCCTCGAGATCGACGGGGGGCGGCGTGCCGCCCACGAAGTCCAGGATTTCGGCCCAGTAGCTGGAACCGCCCAGATGCCCCTTGGTATCCCCCGCCAGGAAGACGGCGTCACCGGGTTGTTGGAAATGACTGGGGACCCGGCACGACAGGTCTTCCAGCAGTCCGACCATGCCAACCGTGGGCGTGGGCGCGATGGCGCCCGTAGGGCTTTCGTTGTAGAAGGAGACGTTGCCACCCGTGACTGGGGTCTCGAACGCCCGGCAGGCGTCACCCATGCCGCGGCAGGCTTCAGTGAACTGATAGTACACCGCCGGCTTCTCAGGGTTGCCGAAGTTGAGGCAATCCGTGATCCCGAGGGGCACGGCGCCGGAGCAAGCGATGTTCCTGGCCGCTTCCGCGACGACCGCCTTGCCGCCTTCGTACGGATCCAGCATGACGAATCGGGCATTGCAATCGACCGTCATCGCCAGTCCGGCCTCGGTGGTATCGATGCGAACGACGCCGGCGTCGCCGCCGGGTGCGATGGCCGTGTTGGCCTGAACCGTGGAGTCGTACTGCTGGAAGATCCATGACTTGGAGGCGATGGTGGGTGTGTCCAGCAATCGCTCGAGAATGGCTTCCAACTCCAGGTCGGGGCCCCGGTCGGGGTGGGCCTGTCGCCGGGCCTTGGCTTCCTCGCTCTCGACCGCGTCCGGTGTGTACACCGGACAGTCCTCGATGAGACGACGTCCCGGGATCGAGGCCACCACGATCCCCTCGTGCACTACACGGAACAGGCCGTCATCCGTGACGTGGCCCACCGGGGTCGCGTCCAGTTCCCATTTGCGGCATACGTCCTGTGCCGCCTGGAGCTGGTCCGGCTCCACCACCACGAGCATCCGTTCCTGAGACTCGGAGAGCAGGATCTCATAGGGACTCATGCCCGGTTCGCGAATGGGGACCCGGCTGGTGTCCAGTTCGACGCCAACGCCGCCACGCTCCGCCATCTCCGCCGCGGAGCTGGTCAGGCCGGCAGCCCCCATGTCCTGAATGGCCACGATGAGGCCGGACGTGATCAACTCGAGAGAGGCTTCGAGCAGCAGCTTCTCGGTAAAGGGGTCCCCAACCTGCACCTGAGGCCGGCGGGCTTCGCTCTCTTCCGAAAGCTCTTCGGAGGCGAAACTGGCTCCGTGGATGCCGTCGCGCCCGGTCCGGGCGCCCACCGCGAGCAGGATGTTGCCGACGCCCTCCGCCTTGGCCCGGATCAGATCGTCTTCCCTCAGCAGGCCGACGCACATGGCGTTGACCAGCGGATTCCCGGCGTAGGTCTGATCGAACACGACCTCGCCGCCGAGGGTCGGGACCCCCACGCAGTTCCCGTAGTCGCCAACCCCACGGACGACACCGGCCAGGAGATACCGATTCCGGGGTTCGGACAGGGGGCCGAACCGGATGCTGTTGAGGACGGCGACCGGCCGCGCCCCCATGGTGAAGACGTCGCGCAGGATGCCGCCAACGCCGGTGGCGGCACCCTGGTACGGCTCGACGGCCGAGGGGTGGTTGTGACTTTCGATCTTGAAGGCCACGGCCCACCCGTCAGGCAGGCGCAGCACCCCGGCGTTCTCCCCGGGGCCCTGAAGCACATGGGCGCCCTCGGTGGGGAACCGTCTCAAGACGGGCTTGGAGTGTTTGTAGGAGCAGTGTTCCGACCACAATGCCGAGAAGATACCGAGCTCGGTGAATGTCGGAGTGCGCCCGAGCAACGTCACGATGCGCTGGTACTCGTACTCCGTCAGATTGTGTTCCCGCGCCAGGGCGAGAGAAGCTGTGGGCTCGCCCGCGAGGTTGCGGGCCGGGGGTGGAGCAGTCGTCGTCACGTTGTGGCCGTGGGTCGGGGTTCAGTCGCGCTTGCGTTGGCCCAGGGCGGCGCTGATGTCGCCGAACACCCGTCCCAACAGCCCGGGTTCCTGGTCTACCACGAGTTGTTCGATCTCTCCCGCGTCCAGCCAGATTCCGTCGCACTCGGAACAGCGGTCGATGGTGATGCCGTGAAACTGCTCGGAGGCGAGGTCAGCGCCACACTTGGGGCACTTCATGAAATGCTGCTGGCGCTCGGTCTTGCTGGCTTCCTGCTCCAGCGCCTCCCGCTTCTGCTTCAGGAGCTCGAGGTCACGCTTCGTGAAGTATTCGTCTTCGGTCTTGCTGGGCTTGTCGGAGGTCATGGTCGCGTTTCGTCGGTGTCAGGTGGAAACGAGGGGTCGCTCGGCACGCCAAGTCGCGAGCGAGGTGAAGAAGCGATGCCCCGGGTCGTCGCCGATGGCCTGGTCGGCCGCCCGTTCGGGGTGGGGCATGATGCCGACCACGTTCCCGGCCTCGGAGCAGATGCCGGCGATGCCGGCCACGGATCCATTGGGGTTGTCGTGGTCGGCGTAGCGCAGGACCACCTGACCGCGGTCGTGCAAGCGTTGCAGGGTGGTCTCATCCGCCACGTAACGCCCCTCGCCGTGCGCGACCGGGAGGGAGAGCACTTCGCCCCGGGCGTAGGCGGCCGTGAACGGAGTGTCCACGTTGTCGACGTGGACGGTGACCGTACGGGCCACGAACGTCAAACCGGCATTGGGAAGCAGCGCGCCCGGGAGGAGGCCCGCCTCGCACAGGATCTGAAATCCGTTGCAGATCCCCAGGAGCGGGCCGCCGTCGGCGGCATGGCGCTGCACCGCCCGCATGACCGGACTGAAGCGGGCGATGGCGCCGGAACGGAGATAATCGCCGTAGCTGAAGCCCCCGGGCAGCAACACGACGTCCGCTCCTTGAAGATCCTCGTCGCGGTGCCACACGAAGTACGCATCGCAGCCGGCCCGTTCCATGGCCCGGAGCGCGTCGACGTCACAGTTGCTCCCGGGGAACCGGATCACAGCGGCTCGGGTCATCCGTCCTCCACGGCTATCAGAAAGTCTTCGGTGACCGGGTTGGCGAGCAGGCGCTCGCACATCTGGCGCGTGGTCTCTTCGGCCTCCGCCGGACTGCCCGCCGCGACGTCCACCTCGATGGCGCGGCCGACCCGGACCTGGCCGACGCCCTCAAACGCAAGTTCGGACAGGGCGTGCTCCACGGCCTGTCCTTGAGGGTCGAGAAGTCCGTCACGGGGCATGACCCGAATATGCACGCGATAACTCATGGCTGGGCCTCGGGCGCCAGATAGCGCCGCGTCGTTGAGGGGGGAGGGGCCGCGGGCGCCTCAGGCGCCTGAGCGGCCGTCTCGTCTGTTGTCATGTCTGGGTGGCGCTCCCCACGTTCAGCCAATCCGAGTGCCATGGCGCGGAACAAGCCATAGGCGACGTAGGTAGAGCCGAACGTGAAGAAGAAATACTCCGGCACCAGTAGGCCCCCGGCAAGAATGCCGAGGTTCACGCCCAGCCCCAGGCGCCCCCGCACCGTTCGCAGCCCGATGCCGGGGAGCTTGGGGTAGCGCACGTTGCTCACCATCAAGACGGACAGGAGCAACATCAGGATCACCACGAAGATTTCCTGGTTGAAGCGCCCGATGGTGACGGGGTACCAGGCGGTCTGCGTGAACGGGTAGTAGACACCGATCAGCATCCCCGCGGCAGGGGAGGGGAGGCCGGTAAACCAGGGCGTGCGGGCCTCACCGCCAACGGCCAGATTGAACCGGGCCAGTCGGACCGCTACGGCCACCGCGTAGGCGAAGCTCAGCATCCAGGTGAACCCGCCCGCTTCCGCAAACCGCAGGTGGTAAATGAGCAACCCCGGCGCCACGCCAAAGGAGATCACGTCCACCAGAGAATCCAGTTCCGCTCCGAAGCGGCTATCCGTCTTCGACAGGCGGGCAACCCGACCGTCCACCATGTCCATGACGCCGGCCAACACCAGGAACCACCCGGCCCAGAGGAAGTTGCCCCGCGAGGCCGAGACGATCGACCAGAATCCGAAGAAGAGGTTGCCCAGGGTGAATGCGCTGGGGAGGACGACGACGGCGCGCCGCACTCGCTGACGACGACGAGGACGATTCAGGTCCATTCAGCCACCACCGTCTGTCCGGCTTTGGTGTGGTCTCCCACGGCCACGCGAATGTCGGCCGAGAGCGGAAGAAACAGGTCGACGCGCGAGCCAAACCGGATGAGGCCCAGACGGTCGCCCTGACGCACCTTCTCTCCTTCAGAATGGTCGGTCACGATGCGCCTGGCAACCAGGCCCGCGATCTGGCGCACCAGGATCTTGCCGCGGACGGTCACCAGCCCTAAGGAGTTCTGCTCGTTCTCCAGGCTGGCCTTCTCCGACGCGGCATTGAGGAACCGTCCGGGGTTGTCGCGCCGGTAGTCGACGGAGCCTGAGGCCGGGTACCGGTTCACGTGCACGTTGAACACGTTCATGAAGATGGCCACGCGGGTCACCGTGCCCGCGTGGAAATCCGATTCCTCGATTTGGACGATGCTCACCACCTTGCCATCCGCGGGCGCGATGACCAGATCCTCGCCACGAGGGCCGGTACGGACTGGGTCGCGAAAGAACGCGATCACCCACACCGCAATCGGGAGCCACAGCAGGGCCCAGGGCCATGCCACCAGACCCAGGACGATCTGAATGACCCAGGCAACGGCGATGAACGGATATCCCTCCTTTGCCACGCTCATCAGACGCATTCCTCCAGCGGGCGCCCCGTGAGTCGTTGGTAGATGTTCACGTAGCGACTCGCCGTCGACTCGACCACCTCACTGGGAAGCGCTGGTGGGGGCGCGTGGCCATCCCACATCCCGCCGGCGCGGAGTCCGGCCAGGTAATCCCGGACTGGCTGCTTGTCGAAGGATGGCTGGGGGCCCCCAGGCTGATAGGCGTCGGTCGGCCAGAACCTGGACGAATCCGGAGTCAGGATCTCGTCGATCAGCGTTGGCTGTCCCGCACCGTCGATCCCGAATTCGAACTTGGTGTCCGCGATGATGATACCTTGCTCGGCCGCGAGATCCCGCGCCGAGTGATACAGCTCCATGCTGGCATGGCGCAGCGTGCTCGCCAGGTCCTCCCCGAGGGCGGCTTGCATGGTGGCGAAGGGGATGTTCTCGTCATGCCCGGTCTCGGCCTTGGTGGCAGGGGAGAAGATCGCCGGGTCGAGCCGGGCGCTTTCGATCAGTCCAGCCGGCAGCCGTTCGCCGGCAAGCGTCCCCTGATGTTGGTACTCGGCCCACGCCGATCCCGACAGGTAGCCCCGGACCACACACTCGAACGGTACCGGTGAGGTGCGGCGCACCAGGGTGGTTCGGCCAGTCAGGGCAGCGCGGTGGGGCTCGAGACCACGGTGCCGCCCAATGATGTCGTCCGTATCCGCTGTCACGAAGTGGTTGGGCACCACGCCGGCCAAGCGCTCGAACCACCAGGCGCTCAGTTGTGTGAGAACGATGCCCTTCCGAGGGACCGGCTCGCGCATGATGACGTCGAAGGCGCTGATGCGGTCGCTGGCCACGAGGAGCAGATGCTCGGCATCGAGCTGATAGACCTCGCGGACCTTGCCGCGGCGAACCAGTGGAAGCGGAAGCCCTGGGCTCATGGTTCGTGTCATACCCTGATCTCAGCCTCGGCGCGTTCCGAGGCCAGGGAATCCACGCGCGTCAGGTGCGGGTGAAGATACTCGACCATGAAACCGGACGTCTGCTCGGCGGAGCGGCCGACGTAGCGAAGCGGATCGAGCTCGGCTCGCAGGGTGGCCTCTCCAACGGCGGCGAAGGCGGGGTCGGCGGCCACCCGATCGACCAGGTCGTTCCGCGCACCGCGACTCGTGGCTTCGGCAACGGCGAGGGCGTGGCCTCGGATCACTTCGTGAAGGGCCTGACGGTCCCCTCCGGCGGCCACCCCCGCCATGAGCCAGCGCTCGGTGGCCATGAAGGGCATCTGCTCCGCGACGTGACCGGCGATGACCTCCTCGCGGACCTCCAGTCCGCGGACGACATTGTCGGCCAGTACCAGAATGGCGTCGGTGGCGAGAAACGCCTCGGGCAGCGCCAGCCGTCGGTTGGCGCTGTCGTCCAGCGTGCGCTCGAGCCACTGCGTGGCCGCGGTGTGGGCCGGGTCCGCCTGCAGCGCCAGGACGTGGCGTGCCAGGGCGTTGATGCGTTCCGCACGCATCGGGTTGCGCTTGTAGGCCATGGCGCTCGAACCGATCTGCTCGCGCTCGAACGGCTCGAGGAGCTCGCCCTCGTGTTGGAGGAGTCGCAGGTCGTTGGCCATTTTCGACGCCGAGATGGCGATCCCCGCGAGGGCGTTGACGAGGGTCGCGTCGAGCTTGCGAGGGTAGGTCTGTCCGGTGACGGCATAGGTGGACGGACATCCCATCTTGACGGCGACCCTGGTGTCCAACTCCCGCACCCGTTGATGATCGCCGTCGAACAGGTCCAGGTACGAGGCCTGGGTCCCCGTGGTCCCCTTGCAGCCTCGCAGGCGAAGCGTCTCGAGCCGGTGGCACAGCTCTTCCGCATCGAGCATGAAGTCCTGGAGCCAGAGCGTTGCCCGCTTGCCGACCGTGGTGAGTTGCGCCGGTTGAAAGTGGGTATACCCGAGGCAGGGGACGTGCTGGTACTGGACGGCGAAGGCCTCGAGCGCCCGCATGACCGAGAGCAGGCGGCTCAGAAGAAGCCGCAGGCCGTCCCGCATGACGAGGATGTCCGCGTTGTCGGTGACGAAGGCGCTGGTGGCGCCGAGATGGAGGTAGGCCCTCGCCTTGGGCGCCTGGTCCCCAAAGGCGTGTACGTGGGCCATGACGTCATGGCGGAACCGGGCCTCGTACTCCGCCGCGACCTCGAGATCGACGTCGTCGAGGTGGCCCCGCATGTCTTCCAGCGCCTCCTCGGGGATGTCGAGCCCCAATTCACGCTGGGCTTCGGCCAAGGCCAGCCAGAGCCGGCGCCACACGCCGATACGGTGCCTGGGTCCCCAGAGGCGCTGCATGTCCCGGGAGGCATACCGCGTCCCCAGGGGCGACTGGTATCGATCGTCGATCATTGGAACACCAGGTCGGTATAAAGGAAACCGCCGCCGCGTTCCAGGACCATCCGGAAACGCTGGCCCTGTCGGAGCGACCCCAGGATACGCGAGGCGTCCTGGGCCGTCCCGATGTCGACGCGGCCGATGCGAAGGATGACGTCCCCGGTTTGCAGCCCGGTGGAGGCGCTCACGTCGTCGCTCAGCGAGAGGATCAGCGCACCGGCCGTGGACTGGAGTCCCAGTTCCGACTGGATGCTCGGCGTGACGGTGGCGAGCTCCAACGCTTCCAGAACCTGGATGCGTTCCGCCGTGACGGTGGGAAGGTCCTCGGTCACGAGTCGGGCTGTGCGGGCGCGCCCGCCATCACGGAATTCCAACCGCACCGTGTCACCAACCTGGAGACCCAGCTTGACCGCTTCCCAATCGAGGTAGGTCCTGAGGGTCCTCCCGTTGGCCCTCAGCAGGATGTTCTGGGCATCCACACCGGCCCGAGCCGCCGGGCTTCGGGGGGCTACCCTGATGACCAGCACGCCACCCTGGCTCTTCCAGTCACGCATGGCATCGGCGCCGGCCACCTCCAGCCCGGTCCAGACGCGCCGCACCTGTCCGTTGACGAGGAGTTCCTCGGCCACGGCCATGGCCCGCTCGATGGGGATGGCGAACCCCAGTCCGATCGAGCCGCCGGTGCTGGTGAAGATGGAGGAGTTGACGCCGACGACCTCGCCGAGCGCGTTGATCAACGGCCCGCCGGAGTTGCCGGGGTTGATGGCGGCGTCAGTCTGAATCATGTCGAGGTACAGACCGGGCCGGTCGCCGCTCGGAAGAATGTTCCGGCCGGTGGCGCTGACGACCCCGGCCGTCACGGTGGGCTCGGCGTCCCCCAGCAGGTAGCCGTACGGGTTGCCCAGGGCGACGACCCACTCGCCGATCATGAGGTCGGTGCTCCGGCCGACCGGCGCGGTCGGCAGCCCGTCCTGATCGATACGCAGGAGGGCGATGTCGCTCACCGCGTCCTCGCCCACCAACTCTGCCGGATACTCCTCTCCGCTCCGCAAGGTGACGACGATCCGGACGGCGTCCGAGACCACATGGTGGTTGGTGATGACGAGACCGTCGTCCCGGATGATGAATCCGGTTCCATATCCCTGGACCAGTCGTTCGGACCGTCGAGGCACGAACCAGTGGTCGAAGAGCGAGCGCGAGTGAGCCCGTTGCGGGGTTTCCACCGAGATGGAGACCACGGAGGGTCCCATCCGACGCACCGCCTCCACGATCGAGGTCTGGCGCGAATCGTCCAGCGTGGCCTGGCGTTCCACGGCGGTCTGGGCCGCGATTGGCTCAGGCGAGGCCGCCGGCCCTTCGGCCGGGTCCCCGCAGGCGGCGCTGAAGAGCACCCCCAATGCCAGGATTCGTCGCACCGGGATGGTCATGCCGGCCCCTCCAGGTACCAGTCGGCTGCGTACTCGGCGGCGACGAAATAGAGTCCCTGCGGCGGGGCCGGAGGGCTGGTTGCCTGGTTGTCGGGAGCCTGGAGCAGCGCGGTCATGTCATCCAGGGGTCTGCGGCCAAGCCCGATGTCGACCATGGTGCCCACCAGCATCCGGACCATATGGTGGAGGAAGCGATCGGCCGTGACGCGAAATCGTACGCCACGGCCGTCCCGAAGCTCCCAGATGGCTCGCCGAATGCGGCACCGGGCATGTGGTTTGGCGGTTCCGCGAACCGCGAAGGCGGTGAAGTCATGCTCTCCGGTTAGGTTGGCGGCGGCGGCCTCGAGCTGACCGAATGCCAGTGTCCTGTCCAGGGCCCATTCGAAGCGCCGGCGAAACGGGGAGTGCGAGGCCGCATCGCACCCGATGTCGTAGCGGTAGTCCCTGGCCTCCGCGCACTTGCGGGCGTGAAAGCCGTCCCGCATGCGTCGCACCGACTCGATCCAGCAATCGCCCGGGAGGAGCGCGTTGAGTGCGCGGTGCATCTCCGGCGCCGACCAGCGTTCGGGGGCCTCGAAGCTGACCCCCAGTCCCTCGGCGTGGACCCCGGCATCGGTGCGTCCCGCCCCATGGGCCGTTCGGTGGGCCCCGGTCAGCCGCTCCAGGGCCTGTTCCATGGCGCCCTGGACGGTACGGCCCGTCTTCTGGCGCTGCCAGCCGACGAACTCGCTTCCGTCGAAGTGTAGGATCGCGAGAAACGTTCGGCTCATCGCGCCCGGAATCTACCCGGAATTCGGCCTTGCGGGCAAGTCGCGCAACTCGTTGTCAGGATTGGAATTGGGCCCGGGGTCGGGGCCCGGCGCTCAGTACTTCCTGATGACCCCGACGACGACGCCCTGGATCAGGACGTCACGCTCCTGATAGCGGAGGGGCTGCATGGTGGTGTTGGCGGGCTGCAGCCGAATCCAGCCGCCCGCCTCGCGGTAGAACTTCTTCACGGTGGCTTCGCTGCCGTCGACCAGGGCAATGACCATTTCTCCATCATTGGCCGATTGGCGGCCATGGACGACGACGAAATCCCCGTCGAGGATGTGCTCGTCGACCATCGATTCGCCCTGGACCTGCAGCGCGTAGTTGGGCCCGCGGCGGGGCAGCATCTCTTCGGGGACCGCGATGCTGTCGTCGTGCATCAGCGACTCGATGGGCATTCCGGCCGCGACCTTGCCGAGGAGCGGGATTTCCGTGGCGGAAGCGGTGCCACGAGGGGGCAGGACCTGAATGGAGCGACTTTCATTGTACTGGCGGGTGATGTAGCCCTTGCGCTCCAGGTTGGTGAGATGCTCGTGGACGGTGGCCAGAGAGGCGAAGCCGAATTTCTCGGCGATCTCCTCGAAACTGGGCGCGTAGCCGTGATCGTCGATGTGTGTCTTGAGGTAAGCGAGAATCTCGCTCTGCCGCCTGGTCAAGGTCATGGCTGACCTCCTGTCGATGTCCCGAACAGACCCCGAAATCGAACTTACCCGAAAGTGTGCCGAACCGCAAGACACCCCAGCCGAGTCACGCGAGGGGGGGCGGTTGGTACTGTCGTTCTCGCAATGGTATTAACTTCGGACGGACCTCCTCCTCATCGGGGCGCCTGATGGCGGCCGTGGGGATCCCCTCAGGCGTTTTCTCGTCGATCCGTCAGCTCGGAGAGATCATTTGACGGCGGTGTCGGACAGCGAGATCATCCTGCCTCCTTCGCAGATCGAGGAGTTGTTACGTACGCTCGTGAAAGCGCAGCGGGCGTTTCAGATGTATCTCCCCAACAATCCGATCTACCATCGCGCCATGGGCAACGTCCGTGATGCGTTCAAGCCGGTGTGGGGCGCCACGGACGAGGTCATCCTCACGATCGAAGAGACGGAGTGCATCTGGGAAGAGACCGTCGTGTATCAGCAATTGAACAAGACGGAGAGCTTCTCCTGGTCGCTGTACAAGGACGGGATGCGGATCCTGGTGCTCCAACGTGGGTGCGAGCAGGACGAGATCGTCCGGTTCCTGCAGACCGTGAATCAGGCCAAGCATTTGCCGACGGATGCCGGGGACGACCTCTCGACGCTGTTGTGGGAGCAGGACTTCGAACACATCCTGTACCGGTTCCCAGAGTTGTTGGGGGACGGCGCGCCACTGGAAGTGGCGGTGATGGGCCCGCCGTCCGCTCCGCCGGATGAGGTGCGGTCGGAGGTCAAGAAGGACGTCGAGGAGGGAACGCCGGCCGACGAGTCACGCCCCAAGGGTGTGGTCGACATCGACGACTTCGATTCGACCCTGTATTTTCTCGACGATTCCGAAGTCAAGTATCTGGCCGACGAGGTGGAGCGGGAGTACTCCCGGGACCTCAGGGCCAGCGCGTTGGCGGGCCTGTTCGACGTCTTCGAATTGAACCAGCGTCCCGACGTGCACCAGGAAGTCATCGACATCCTCGACGTCCTGTTCCCCAACCTCCTGAACGCCGGTGAATTCAGGGCGTGCGCCGCGGTCCTGCGAGAAACGCAGGCATTGGCCAAGGTGACGGAGGACCTCACGCCGGAGCTGCGCGAACGGCTGCGCGGCTTTGACCGCCGGCTGAGCGAGCCCACGATCGTCGGCCAGATGATGCAGTCGCTCGACGAGGGCGGGATGCCCCCCAACGAGGACGACGTGGCGGTGCTCCTGCGCCAGTTGAGGCCCGAGGCCCTCGAGACCATCGTCATCTGGCTGCCGCGCCTGGCGTCCGGGCCGGTGCGAACGCTGCTCGAGTCCCTGGCGGATGAACTGGCGACGGCCAACCCGCAGGAAGTCCTGCGGCTCCTCCGGACCCACGAGTCGGAAGCCCTGCCGGGGATCATCGCCCAGGTGGCCCGGCTGCAACTCAGCCCGGCGGTTGCCGGTTTGGGGAGCGTCCTGGAACACCCCGACGAGGGATTGCGACTCTCAGCCGTGGGGGCGCTGGGCGGCATCGGGACACCCGGCGCGATGACCCAGGTGGAGCGGGCACTCGGGGACAGCGACCGAGCGGTCCGGTTGGCCGCGGTCAAACTGGTCGGGGAGCGTGGGTACAAGGGAGCGCAACGCCGCGTCGAGGAGGTGGTGCTGACGAAGCGCCGTCGCGACATCGACTTCAGTGAACGGCGGGCCTTCTTCGAGGCCTACGCGCTCATCTTAGAAGAGGGGGCGGTGAAAGCGCTGGCCGAGATCCTCAGGCCGAGGGGTTTCCTGCAACGGAAGCGCAATCCCGAGCAGCGAATGTGTGCGGCCCTGGCGTTGGGCCGAATCACGTCGCCGGACGCTCAGGCCGTGCTCGAGTCCGTGGCCACCGACCGCGACCGGCAGGTACGCAATGCGGCCGCCGCGGCGCTCAAGGCGTTCAAGGAATGACGGATCCATTGGGCGGCCGCCAGGACGCGGAGGATCAGCGGAGCGCCACCGACGAGGAGGGCTTCCTCCGCCACAGTGGCCGGGCGCTGTTGTTGTCCCTGTATGCGGCGCTGCGCAGCCTCAAGTTGTATCCGCTCGAGAACGAGACGGTCCAGAAGGCCCTCGACGACCTCCAGGCCAGTGCCGGGGCCCTCATCGAGGCCGAGGACGAGATCGAGGTCCGCATGGCCGGGGACTTCATCTTCGTCAATTCGACGCGCCTGCGCCTGGAGCTCGACAACTACGCCTCCTTCAGTCAGATCCTCTCCATCTTCCGGACATTCGACATCGGGACGCTGCACGTCGGCGCGAAGGTGGAACGACGCGAGTGGCAGGTCTTCCTCAGTCTGCTCCTCAGTCTGTCGACGCGGGAGGATCCTGAAGACCTGCTCGACGAGCTGCAATCCCGGTTGGCGCGCGCCGACGTCGCGGGCCTCTCGCTCGAACCACGGAGCGGGGCGCATGACATGGATGAGCAGGAGATGGCTCGTGAGATGGCCAAGCGTACCTACTCGCAGGGCGTCGCGGTCACCAAGGATGTGGTGAACAGCGTGCGGATGGGGCGGGCCGCGAGCATCAAGCGTGTCAAGCGGGTGGTGCAGGGGATCGTGGACCAGGTCCTCAACAACGAGACGTCGTTGATAGGGCTGACGACGCTGCGGGACTACGATGAGTACACGTTCACCCACTCGGTCAACGTGTGCATCTTCTCGATTGCCCTGGGCAAGAAGATCGGGCTGACGAAGACCCAGTTGTACGATCTGGGCCTGGCGGCCCTGCTGCACGACGTCGGGAAGGCCCGGGTGCCACTCGACGTCCTCAACAAGACCACCAGTCTCGATGAGGACGAGTGGCGCATCATTCAGGAACACCCGTGGACCGGCGCGCTCACGCTCTTCACGATGCGGGGCTACGACGAAACGCCGTACCGTTCCATCCTGGTCGCCTATGAGCACCATATGAAAACGGATTTGACCGGGTACCCACGCTCTCGGCGCTCGCGGGAGCTCGGCATCTATTCCAAACTCGTCGCCGTGGCGGATGGGTTCGATGCCGCGACGACTCGGCGCAGCTACCAGACGATCCCCATTCAACCGGACGAAGTCCTCCGGGAGATGTGGGAAAACCCCAGGCGCGGCTACGACAAGGTCATGGTCAAGGCGCTCATCAACTTGATGGGGGTGTACCCGGTCGGGACCTGCGTGATCCTGGATACCTTCGAGGTTGCCGTCGTGGCCCAGGCCAATCCGGACCCGGCCTTCATCAACCGTCCGCTCCTCAAGGTCGTCATCAACGAGGACGGTGCCGTCGTGCCGCCGCCGGGGAAGACCGTCGATCTGGGCGGGCGCGATGCTGCGGGCAATTTCCTCCACTCGATCGTGAAGGTCACCAACCCTGAGCGATACGGCATCACCGTCGGGGACTACTTTGTCTAGGCTGCGCTACCGGGTGCTGCAATGACCGCCTGGGAGATCCAGCGTACCTATGCCCGTGCACTGGTCGGCATCGGTGGGGCCCTCGCCTTTGCCGTGTGCATACTGTTCCCGCCTCTGCAGCCCAGTGCCGCCGCGACCCTTGCCGTCATCCTCGCGATCGCCGCGCTTCGGGCCGCCCCAGTCCGACTGAGCAAGTTCTCCTATTTGAACCAGAACGGCGTCCCGGTGCTGGTCGGGGCCCTCACGCTCGGGCCCGGCCCCGTCGTCCTGGGGCTGGTGGTCGGAATTCTCGCAACCGACACGTTCATTCTGCGGAAGCCGTCGTTCGCCGCAGCCGTGAATGCCGGACGCGAGGTCATCGCCTTCGTCACCGCCTATGGGGCCTACGCGGCGGTGGCCAGGGTCACCGGGGTCCATGGCTTGTCCCTCGATGCCTTGCCTGCGGCCATCACCCTGGTCGGTGTCTACTTCTTCGCCTCGCGCAGCCTCTTCTACTTCACCATGCTGCTCCGGGCCAAGCTCGAGAGTGAGGAACGGCTCCTCATTCTCCGCTACGAGATCGTCTCCTACCTCCTGACCGTGCTGGCCACGCTCATGGTACTCGGGGCGCTGGCCACCCTGGCGCCCACGGGATGGATCGCCGTAATGGTGGTTCTGGGGTTCGTCGGCCTCCTCACCAAGAAGATCGTCGAGGAGGCCATCGCGGCGGAGTACCTCAACAAGGTGCACGTGATGGAGGCGACGGTCACACGCAACGTCGCACTGCATGACTCGTTCGATCAGATCGAACGGTTGGCCAACCGCCTGCTCGATTGGGGAGACCTGCGAATCTATCGGTTGGACGACGGCCGCTTCGAGCTCACGTATCGGAGCGTCGTCGGCCGCCCCAACCGCGACGACCCGCCATCGGATTATCAGGTCCTGCGGGCCGAGGCCCTGGCCTCGGGAACACCGGTCGTCATCAATGACGCCACCGTCGACACCCGGGTGCAGAACGTCGATCCGAAGGCCCGGTGCCTGGTGTTCATGCCGCTGACGTTTGGGGACGAGACGATTGGGACGCTCGAACTCGAGCATCACAAGCGCCATGTCTACCGGGCCCGCGAATTGGCGGCCATGTCTACGCTGGCCTCGCAGATCGCGACCGCCATCCACATTTCCGAACTCCGGCGCCCTCTGGTATCCACCGTCGAACAGATCGGCAACCAGATCGACGCGTTGGCGGGCATCGCCGAGTCTCTCAGGGAATCCGCCACCTCCCTGGCCTCCGTGGCAGGCGCCATCAGTTCTCGGGTCGCCGAGGAGGAGTTGTTCGTGACGGCGGGGTTGGAGGCGACCGAGTCGTTGTCGCAGGCCTCCCGGGACGTGGTGCTGGAAGGGGAGAAGGCCTCCCAGGTGAGCGAGGTCGCGGCCCAGGTGGCAACCCGGAACCGGCAGACCATCGCGGAAGCCATCGACCGCCTGGTGAGCGTGCACCAGTTCGTTTCGGAGAGCGCCGAGCAAGTCGGTCAACTGGGGGTCGTCACCCGCCAGATCACGGGGTTCATCGGTTCCATTCATGAGATTGCCGACCTGACCAACCTCATCGCCCTGAACGCCGCCATCGAGGCGGCGCGCGCCGGGGCTGAGGGGAAGGGCTTCGCCGTCGTGGCGGACGAGGTCCGGGATCTGGCGGCGCAGAGCGCCGCTGCCGCCCGGGATGCCGGACGGCTGGTCAGCGCCATTTCGACCCAGGTGACCGAGATCTCCTCGCAGATGGACCGGGGTCAGCAGGTGGTGTCCGGCGTGGAGCAGTTGAGCAGCAACGCCGCCAACGCCCTCGACGAAATCGTGCTGTCGGCGCAGGAGGTGGGTGGCCATGCGACCCGGATCGCCGCCACCGCCACGGCCCAGGAGGGTCCCTTCCAGAAACTGAAGGAACAGATCCAGTACCTGGCGGAGATCTCCCGTCGCACGCAGGGAGAAACCGGCCTCCTGACCGACCGGGCCGCGGAGGCGTCGCGCGGACAGGAGAATCTGGAAGCCTCCATCGGACAGCTGCAACACGTCGCGGATCACCTGCAACGCATCACCAAGCACTTCGCGGTCGGCGAATGACCGACCCCGCCGGCACGGCCCACGCGTTCGTTGCACTGGGCAGCAACCTCGGCGACCGGCACGAGTTTCTGGCGCTGGCCCGGCGCCGGTTGGCCTCGCTGCCCGGGGTACGACTCGTCAGCTCCAGTGCAATCGAAGAAACCGCCCCCCTCGACGGAATGGCACAGCCGCCGTATCTCAATCAAATGGTCGAAGTCGCCACCACGCTGAGCCCGCACGAGCTGCTCGACGCCTGTCTGGCCATCGAGCGGGAGACCGGTCGCCAACGCGGTGACCGCTGGGCGCCACGCACCCTCGATCTCGACATCGTCCGCTTCGGCGACCGCGTCATCCGGGACGATCGGTTGACCGTGCCCCATCCGGAGCTCGGCCGTCGCGACTTCTGGCGGCGGGAACTGGAGGAGTTGGGAGCCCATGTCGGCTGAACCGAGACCAGTCTCCACCACCGCGCTTCTGGGCATGAAGGCCAGGGGCGAGAAGATCACCGTCCTCACGGCGTACGACGCCCTGTTCGCTCGCTTGCTGGACCAGGCCGGGGTCGACGTGCTCCTCGTCGGTGATTCGGTGCATCAGGTGCTTGGTGGAGCCCCGTCCACCCTGGGTGCCACGCTCGAGCAGATGATCTACCATGGCTCCCAGGTCGTCAGGGGGGCCGAACGCGCCCTGGTGGTGATCGACATGCCGTTCCTGTCCTATCAAGTCAGCATCGAGGATGCGGTGCGGAACGCCGGCCGAATCCTCAAGGAGACGGGAGCGGCAGCCGTGAAGCTCGAGGGCGGGGCCACCATGGCGCCGACGATTCGTGCGCTGGTGGACCGGGGCATTCCCGTCATGGGTCACCTGGGACTCACGCCGCAGTCGGTGCACGCGCTCGGGGGATATCGGGTGCAGGGGCGCGACGACGACGGCGCCGCCCGACTCCGGGACGATGCCGAACTCCTGGCAGAGGCCGGGGTCTTTGCGACGGTCCTCGAACTGGTGCCGAGCGCGCTGGCGGAGGAAGTCACCAAGGCCGTGGCCGTGCCGACGATCGGCATCGGCGCCGGCCCCGGTTGCGACGGGCAGGTTCTCGTGTTGCATGACATGCTGGGGTTGAACGAGGGATTCACGCCCAAGTTCCTCAAACACTACGCCCATCTGGCGGACGATGTCCGCCGGGCGGCGGAGGCGTTTCAAGACGATGTGCGCCATGGCCGGTACCCGGGGCCGGAACACGGCTTCAGCTGAGTCCACCATGCACGAATGCCGGGAGGTGGCCGAACTGCGCACCTGGCGCGAAGCGCGCCGTGCCGAGGGGAAGACGGTAGCGCTGGTCCCCACCATGGGCTTTCTGCACGAAGGTCATCTGGCGCTGGTCGATGAGGCCCGCCGGCGGGCCGACGCCGTGGTGATGTCCAGTTTCGTCAACCCGCTTCAATTCGGTCCTGGGGAAGACCTGGACGCCTACCCGAGAGACGAAGCGAGGGACGGCGAGCTGGCTCGGAGCCGGGGCGTCGATCTCCTGTTCCTCCCGGCCGTGGAAACGATGTACCCGCCCGGTGCGGAGACGCATGTGGTGCCGGGGGACGCGGGCGTCGACTGGGAAGGCCGGTTTCGCCCGGGGCATTTCGATGGAGTGCTGACGGTGGTTGCCACGTTGTTCCACCTCGTCGCGCCCGAGGTGGCATGCTTCGGTCAGAAGGACATTCAGCAGGCGACCCTGATTCGTCGGATGGTGCGGGACCTCCAGTGGGACCTCGAGGTCGTCGTGGTGCCCACGGTACGCGAGGCCGATGGACTGGCCATGAGTAGCCGTAACGTCTACCTCACCCCGGAGGAGCGTGTCGAAGCCGCCGGACTGAGTGGGGCCCTTGCCGAGGCGCATCGCGCCTGGAACGACGGTGAGCGCAACGCCTCGGCCATCGTCGATCGCATGCAGGACGTCCTCGGCGGGCTGACCGCCCTGGAACTGCAGTATATTGCCGTGGTGGAGCCGGACGGGTTTCGACCCGTCAGTACCGTCACTCCTGAGACCATCGTTGCCGTTGCCGCCCGGGTGGGCCGGGCGCGACTGATCGATAACATCACCCTGAGCCGGGGGCTGCAGTGACCCGGTGGACACCTGGGCGTGCATCCTGTGGCTGATCGCGAGTCTCCCGCCATTCTACGACGGACGCTGCCCGACTGGGCGGTCATGTCCGACAAGCGTTTGGCGCACGTCGAACGCGTCGCCGAGCTCGTGGTGCAATGGGCCGAGGCGATGGGCGTGCCCGACAACGAGCGACACCGTTGGTTACGCGCCGTCTGGTTGCACGATGCCATGCGGGACGCTTCCGAGGAGGAGCTGTCCGAATGGGCCCCAAGCGATCAGGGACCGCTGGCCATGCGGCATGGGCCTGCCGCGGCGGCCCGCGCCAAGGCTGAAGGGGAAACCGACCGAGGGGTCCTCGATGCGGTTCGGTACCACTCCGTCGGCCTGACGGAGTGGGACATGGTGGGACGGGTGCTGTACTGCGCCGACTACCTCGAGCCCGGGCGGACGTTCGATCCGGAGGGGCGCGCCGCACTGGCGCAGCAGTTCCCGCGTGACGTCGGTGGGGTCCTTCGCAGTGTGCTCGAATCTCGCCTGCGCCACACCCTCGAGAGGAGGCGCCAGCTCCCCGAACCCACCGTACGATTGTGGAACTCTCTCTTCGTCGATCGCGCCGCGGACTGATCCTCTTGGCCATTCTGGCCACCGCAGCGGTGGCGGTCTTCCTCGTCGGTCGCCCCGGGGGGGACGCCGTCGAAGGCTATGCCTATCCGGTGCCGCCCAGTCACTCCGGGAACACCGTCGAAGTGCTGAACGGCACGTCGCAAACCGGACTGGCCCGGCGCGGGACCCGCGCGCTGCGCGCCGAGGGATTCGACGTGGTGTTCTTCGGCAACGCTGCCCCGGTCGATAGCACGCAGATCGTGGTCCGTCGAGGATCGGACCGGATCGGCGCCCGGTTGGTGGAGGCCCTCGGAGGCGGCATCATCCGGTTCGAGGAAGACACGCTCCGCCGAGTTGACGCGACGGTCATCCTGGGCGGCGACTACCATCCATCGCCCGCTCCCTCCCTCTAGACTCAGCCCGCCACGAGACCCAGGACCAGGTCCGCGACGTTGGTGCCCGTTTCGCCCACTTTCAGGAGACTGTCCGCTGCGTCCAACGCATGATACGACGCGTGCTGCGCCAGAGCCTGTGTCGGGTCGAGCCCCGCTCTGCGGATCCGGTGCCACGTCTCCGGCGTGACGACCGCACCCGCTGCGTCGGTGGGCCCGTCGCGCCCGTCGGTCCCCCCCGCCAGGAGCGCGGCCACCGCAGGCAGGGTACGCAGCTCGCCCGCTGAGGCCAGCGCCAGTTCCTGACACCGTCCACCGGCGCCCAGGCCGTCATGGGACAGGGTGACCGTGGTTTCTCCACCCCATACATGCAAGTGTGTGCCGGCGACTGGTCGACTGATCGCGCCTGCGAGCGTCCTGCCCAGAGCCGCCCCCACCGCGGAGGCCTCCCCGCGGATCGGTTCGTCATGCCGATGAACGGTCCATCCCTGACGCCGCCCATGGTGTGCCGCTGCCTCCTGGGCCATGCGGTTGGTCGCGATGAGCTGGAAGATGCCGTCGGAGAAGATGGACAATTCGGGTTTGGGCGTTTCGGGAAGGTCACCGCGACCGGTCGCGGCTATATTCGCCAGGATGGTTGCCGGAGGCTCGATGGATGCGCCTGGGTGCGCCAGCAGGGTGACGATGTCCGAAATGATCGTGGCGTCGGCGACCGTCGGTCCCGAGCCGATCGAGGCGGCGTCATCACCGGGGACATCGGACAGGGCAAAAGTCAGGCATCGTGCCGGAGCAATCGCCAGGGCCAGCCGTCCGGCCCCCCAGCGCAGGAACCGCTTGCGGATGGCGTTGGCCCGGTGGATGTCGAGACCGGCTTCGCCAAGCTGGACGAAGAGCCGGGCAAGGTCTGGAGCTGAAATCCCGTGCACCGGTGCGGCGATCAAGCTGGTGGTGCCGCCGGACAGGAGCAACCACATTTCGTCGCCGGGTGCCACCCGAGCGACGAAGTCTCCCACTGCCTCGGCGGCCTCGAGGGACCGTTGGCCAGGGATGGGGTGATCGCCGGCCACGACCGGGAGGTCGGGGCAGGTGGCGGCGAGACCCTCGGTCGTGACGACCAGCCCCTGGGCGGGCTGCCGACCTTCGGTGGCGAGCCAGGAGACGCCACTGCGGTACATTGCCACAGCTGCCTTTCCGGTGGCCAGCAGATGTACCGCTCGGGCCGGCGGCCGCGACGACTGAAGGACCTGGTGGAGGGCGTGGCCAGGATCGACCGCGCGGATGGCTTCCCGATAGCACTCGACCAGGGCGTGAGCGGCGCTGGCGTTGGTCCACGGTGAAGGCGTCATGGCCGGTCCCTGAGACATTTCTTTTTCCGGTGAAGCAAGGAGCTTGCATGCAGCACGGTAACCACTTCCTCTTCGTTCCCGGCCCGAGCCACGTCCCGGACCGTGTCCTCCGGGCCATGGACCACCCCATGATCGACCACCGGTCGTCGGCGTTCCCGGAATTGACGAATGCGCTGTTGCAGGGACTAAAGCAACTGTTCCGCACCGAGCAGGGCCAGCCCTTCATCTTTCCAGCGTCGGGCACCGGCGCCTGGGAAGCCGCGCTGACCAACACCCTCTCGCCCGGCGACCGGGTGCTGGCTCCGCGATTCGGCATGTTCAGCCAATTGTGGGTGCAGTTGGCAGAGAAGCTCGGCTTCGATGTCCAGGTCCTGGATGAGCCCTGGGGCGACGCCGCCTCGGCCGACAGAATCGAAGACGTCCTGCACCGGGACAAGGATCAGGCCATCAAGGCCGTCCTGCTGGTCCACAACGAGACGTCGACCGGGGTCACCAGTGACGTGGCCGCGGTCCGGGCGGCCCTCGACGCCTACGAACACCCGGCGCTCCTGTTCGTGGACGGTGTCAGCTCGGTCGGATCGCTGCCGTTCGCCATGGATGACTGGGGCGTCGACATCATCGTGACGGGGACCCAGAAAGGGCTCATGCTGCCGCCCGGGCTGGGGCTGCTGGGCGTAAGCCCACGGGCCATGGAGGCGGCGGCCACCGCCACGGCGCCACACGCCTACTTCGATTTCGCATCGATGGTGGCTTCGAACCAGTCCGGGTACTTCCCTTACACACCGGCGCTGTCGTTGCTGTACGGGCTTCGTGAGGCCCTGGAGATGTTGTTCGAGGAGGGCCTGGAAGCCGTCTACGAACGGCATGCCCGTGCGGCAGAGGGCGTGCGTCGGGCCATCAAGGCGTGGGGCCTGGATCTGTGCGCCACGTCGGAGGGCATCGTCTCCAATACCGTCAGTGCGGTCAAGGTGCCCGAAGGCGTCGACGCGCGCACGGTCATCGATCTCGCCTTCAAGCGCTATGACCTGTCGCTCGGCGGTGGGCTCGGCGAGTTGGCTGGCCGCGTGTTCCGCATCGGACACATGGGGGACGTCAACGACCTGATGGTCCTGGGCGCCTTGTCCGGTGTCGAGATGGCCATGCGCGACGTGGGCATCCGTGTCGCGGCGGGGAGCGGCGTGGCGGCCGCGATGGAGTTCTACCGCCAAAGGGGAGAGAGTGCCTGAGACGCGACCCATCGTGGCCGTCACCAGACGGCTGCCGCAGGCGGTCGAGGACGCGCTCGGCAGCCGCTTCGAGGTGCGGAGGAACGAAGACGACCGTCCCGCCACCGCCCAGGAACTGCGGAACTGGCTGGCCACGTCCGATGGCGTCCTGTGTACCGTCACCGACGGGCTTGGTGCCGACGTGCTGGGCGTTGAACCCCTCAGGGCCAGGATTCTCGCCAACTTCGGTGTCGGGTTCAATCACATCGATCTGACCGTCGCCAGTGAGCGAGGTCTGACGGTCACCAATACCCCCGACGTGCTGACCGACGACACCGCCGACCTCGCGATCGCACTGATGCTGGCCGTGGCCCGTCGCATGGGCGAGGGCGAACGGGAACTCAGGGCCGGCGCCTGGACCGGGTGGCGGCCCACGCATTTGCTGGGCACGAGGGTGTCCGGCAAGACCCTCGGGGTCGTGGGGCTGGGGCGCATTGGCAGGGCGGTGGCGCGCCGGGCCCGGAACGGATTCGGGATGCGCATCCTCGCGGCGACCAGGTCCGGAGTGTCTGCGGAGGTCGCGGCCGAACTGGGGGTGGAACCGCGGGAACTCGACGACCTGCTGCGCCAGTCCGATTTCGTATCCCTGCACGTTCCGGCCAGTGCGGCCACCCGGCATCTCATCGACGCCCGGCGTCTGGCCTTGATGCCGGAACATGCGGTTCTGGTCAATACCGCCCGGGGAGACGTCGTCGATGAGACGGCGCTGGCGACGGCGCTGGGCCAAGGCCGGATTCGTGGGGCGGGATTGGACGTGTATCAGGACGAACCGACCGTCCCGGACCAGCTGCGGGGCCTGGCCAACGTGGTCCTGTTACCGCACCTTGGCAGCGCCACCACCGAGACCAGGACCGCCATGGGGCTCCGGGCCCTGGCGAATCTCGAAGCGTTCTTCGACGGCGAGGTTCCTGAGGACGTGGTCGCGGGGCGGTAGCTCGGGCACCTGCCCGGACCAGGCACCGCCTCAGCCCTGGGCCTGGCTCCCAGCCTCCGACTCGGCGTCCTTCCGGACGCGGAGTTGACCACACGCGGCGTCGATGTCCAGGCCGCGGCTCCTCCTGACGACGACCTCGACCCCCTGGTTGCTGAGCCGTTCGGCGAATTCCCGAATCCGGCGCGCCGTGGTTGGCGCCAGGTTCGGGGCCCCGCCCGGATGCAACGGCAGGAGGTTCACCAGCGCCCCCAACTCCCGGGCCCGTTTGGCCAGCAGATCGGCCGCGTCCTGCCCATCGTTGACCCCGTCGATCATGACGTACTCGAAGGTGACCCGCTTGGGGAACTTGGCGGCTTCCGCCAGGACCTCGCGGAGCGGGTATTTCCGTTCGATCGGCATCAGATTCGATCGGCCTTCGGGATCCGGGCTGTGGAGTGACAGAGCCAGGCGGAACTGCTCCGGTCGCGCCGCGAGGGCACGCATGCCGGGGACGATCCCCACGGTCGACACCGTGATGTGTCGAGCCCCGATACCGATCCCCTCCGGGCGATTGAGGATCGTGAGGGCCCGGTCCACCGCGGGCCAGTTGAGGAGCGGTTCCCCCATTCCCATGAACACGATGTTGCTGGGAGCGGCCTCAGGGTCTCTGAGTACCGCCTCGCGCACCTGGCCCACGATTTCGAAGGGACTCAGATTGCGGCGGAATCCCATGAGGCCGGTAGCGCAGAAGACGCAGCCCAGCGCGCAACCGGCCTGGGAGGAGATGCACATGGTGCGCCTGGAGCCTGAGGGGATGAGTACCGATTCGACGGCCTCGCCGTCGTCCAGACGCCAGAGGTACTTCCGTGTCCCGTCGCTGGATTGCTGCTCCACGTCCAGCGTCAGCCGGGGAAGGGGGAGGGTCCGGTCGAGGTCGTCACGGAGAGCCACAGGCAGGTCGGTGACTTCATGCCATCCCCGAACCGGTCGTTGCCAGAGCCGGGCCTGGATCTGATCGGCCCGGTAGCGAGGCAGGTTCCGGTCGGCCACCCAGCCGGCGATCCGCTCGGCGGCTTCGTCCGGGGTCAGATCCAACAGCGTGTGCGGAGCAGGGCTCTTCTGTGCCATGGGTGAAGATACCCCGGTGGTGGACCGGCAGCAGTCCTCAGGGTGCCCTGCGGCGGCGTCTCGACTGGCCCTCGCCCCCGGCCTTGTGCCACATTACGTTGTGGGGCCTGATCTCAAGCTGATTCTGGGTAGGATCTGTGACCAACGACCATAGCGCTACTTCCATGCGGACGGACCGGTGCGGGGCCCTCCGGGCCTCGGATGTCGGCCGTAAGGTACGCCTCGGCGGCTGGGTGCACCGGCGTCGTGACCTCGGCGGCATCGTATTCATCGACCTGCGGGACCGGGATGGCACGGTACAGTTGTCCTGCGATCCCAAGTGGACTCCAGCGCCGGTACTCGAGGCAGCGGCGGGGATCGGCTCGGAATCGGTCATTCTCGTGGAGGGCGAGGTCGCCCTGCGGCCGGATGAAGCGCGGGATCACTCGCTGGCCACGCGTGAGGTCGAGGTCCACGTCAGCGCCATCGAACTGGTGGGCCCGGCGGTCACCCCGCCCATTCCGGTGGCGTTCCGCGATGGCGAAGAACTCGCCGCCGAGGAGTTGCGTCTTCGTCACAGGGTGCTCGATCTGCGGCGCCCCGAACTCCAGGCCAACCTGATGCTGCGGCACCGGTTGCTGCAACGCGCCAGAGCCACCCTCGCGGCGCAAGGGTTCCTCGAGCTCGAGACCCCCATTCTCACCAAACCGACGCCTGAAGGCGCCCGGGATTATCTGGTGCCGAGCCGGGTGCATGCCGGTGAGTTCTATGCCCTGCCGCAATCCCCGCAGATCTACAAGCAGCTGTTCATGGTGGCGGGCTTCGACCGGTACTTCCAGATCGCCCGCTGCTTTCGTGATGAGGACCTCCGGGCTGACCGGCAACCGGAGTTCACCCAGATCGACATCGAGGCGTCCTTCGTCTCGGCCGACGACGTGCGGCGTTTTGTCGAAGATGTTCTGGTGGAGCTCTGGGCAGAGGCGGGCCACACCGTGTCCGCTCCGTTCCCGCGTCTGACCTATGCCGACGTCATGGAACGCTACGGATCGGACAAGCCGGATCTGCGGTTCGGGTTCGAAATCGCGGATCATAGTCAGATCGTTGGCCCCGACGCGGCGCCGTTCGTGGTCGACGCCTTGCGCGCGGGCGGTCGCCTCCGGGCCATCCTCGTGCCGGGCGGCGCGGCCTGGAGCCGCAAGGACATCGACGGGTTTACGGCAGTGGCGAAAGGCGCCGGAGCCGGCGGGCTCATGTGGGCCAAGCGGGCCGAGGGGGACACCAGCGATGCCTGGTCGGGGCAGGGGGTCAAGGCGCTCGGCCTCGAGATGTTGCGCCGGGTGCCGGCCGACGCCGGCGATCTCTGCCTGGCGGTGGTGGGTCCTGATACGGTGACGTCACCGAGTCTGGCCGCCGTGCGGGCCGCCGTCATCGGGCGGACCGAGCTTGGCCCCTCGACGGAGCACAGCCTGGCATGGGTGGTCGATTTCCCGCTGTTCGAGCCCGATCCGGACTCCGGGGACCCGGTTCCGGCCCATCATCCGTTCACGGCCCCCCATCCGGACGACGTCTCGAAACTGACCGGGTCCCCGGGGGAATGCCGGTCGACTCACAATGACGTGATCTACAACGGACATGAACTGGGTTCCGGATCCATTCGTATCACCGATCAGGTATTGCAGCGGCGCATCTTCGATCTGCTGGGCCTGGGCACCGAGGAGATCGACCGCCGCTTCGGCTTCCTCCTCGAGTCCCTCGCTCAGGGCGCACCACCGCACGGTGGATTCGCGGTGGGTTTCGACAGGGTCGTGATGCTTCTGGCCGGCGCCCCCTCACTCAGAGACGTCGTCGCGTTTCCCAAGACGACGGCGGCTCGGGCCCTGTTCGAGGAGGCCCCGACGACGGTCGGCCCAGCCGAGCTCGCCGATCTCCACCTCGCGGTGACCCGTCCCTCTTGAGTAGACTGATGTCATGACCGAGGCCACTCACCGCCGCCTCTCCGCCGAAGGAGCCGACCCGCTGCTTCTGGCCGGCGTCAACGATGCCAACCTCCTGGAACTGCAGCGCGCCACCGGGGTGAAGGCTTCGCTCAGGGGCGATGTCCTGATGCTGGGAGGGACCTCCGAGCAGGTGGACCGAGCCGTGCCTGCGGTTCAGGCCATGATCGACCGGGCCCGGCGCGGAGAGACGTTCTCGGCCGATGACGTACCACGTTTCGTGGCCGCCGACGGGGCCGTCAACCCGGGCGAGCAGGCCGAGGCCAAGATCGTGCTGCCCGGCGTACGGAAGGCCATCGTCCCGAAGACGCAGGGGCAGCGGGACTACCTCCAGGCCATCGAGGACCACGACATCGTGGTCGCGGTGGGGCCCGCCGGGACCGGGAAGACCTATCTGGCGGTGGCCAAGGCCATCGAGGCGCTGGCCCGGAAGCGCGTCAAGCGCATCATCCTGGCACGCCCAGCCGTGGAGGCCGGTGAGTCTCTGGGCTTTCTCCCCGGGGATCTCCAGGCCAAGGTCGATCCCTACCTGCGGCCCCTCTACGATGCCCTGGGCGACATGATGCCGTATGACAAGGTGCAACGCGCCATCGAGTCCAACGTGATCGAAATCGCCCCGTTGGCCTACATGCGGGGCCGCACGCTGGCCGACGCCTTCATCATCCTCGACGAAGCCCAGAACTCCACCGGTCCGCAGATGAAGATGTTCCTGACGCGGCTTGGCGTGAACAGCAAGACCGTGGTAACGGGTGACAAGACCCAGATCGACTTGCCGCAACGGGAGGAGTCCGGGCTCGTGCAGGTCGAGCGGATCCTGGCCCACGTCGACGGCGTGGCAATCCGCTATCTCCATGACGTGGACGTGGTGCGGCACCGACTGGTGCGCGAAATCGTTCGGGCCTATGCCGAGGACCAGAGCGGGTGACACCGGCAACGATCACCGTCACCGACGAGAGTACCCACCGGCGTGGCCGCTGACGTCTCCGTTCACGGCCGCCTCCCCCTTCCCGTCGACACCGTCCGCCGCGTCGTCCACCACGTCCTTGCCCAGGAAGGGAGGGACGCCGAGGTGTCCGTGACGTTTCTGGGCCGGGACCGCATGCGCGATCTCAATCAACGGTACAAGGGCCGCAACGCCGCCACCGACGTGCTGGCGTTCGCCTTGCCGGATCCGTCCGGCGTGGTCGGGGACGTGTACCTGTGTCCCTGGGTGGCCCGCCGGGAAGCACAGGCGCGCGGCGTGGCGCTGGAAGAAGAGGTCATCCGGCTCCTGGTGCACGGCACCCTTCACGTGCTGGGCTACGACCATCCGGAAGAGCAGCGCACCGAAAGCGCCATGTGGAAGCGCCAGGAGCGCTACGTGGGGAACCTGACGTGAGCGGGTGGCCCGCCTTCGTGGCGCCCCTGGTGACCCTCGCCTGTCTGGCGTGGGCCGGGTGGTTGGCGCTTGCGTCCGAGGGAGGATCCGAAGAGGTCCCCAGCAACGCCGAGCCGGCCGGCGGAACCGTTCCCCTGGCGCGCCGCTTTCACCTGGCGCACCTCACGGTCCTGTTCTTCGCGGCCGGCGCGGGCAGCGCCGCGGTGCGCTGGTGGCAATCGACCGGCGTGGAACTGCTGCTGCGCCTTGGCCTGGTGCTGGCGCTGGGCTGGGTCGTCGGCGATCTGTTGCCGAGGGTGCTGGCACAGTTGTCGCCGAGAATCGCCAGTCTGGCCCGCCAGAGTGCCACGCGGAGCCTGATGCTCTTCACCCCTCTCTATTGGACGGCTGCCTGGGCGGACCAGCGTGCCCACGAGGCCTCGCGGGACGAGGCGGCGTTGCCGAACGAGGATCAGTCCGGTCCCGGCCTGTTCACGCTTCCGGACTCGAATGTCAGCGACGTCATGACTCCCCGGATCGACATCGTTGCGGTCGACCGCTCGCACACCTTCCCGGAGGTCCTGGACACGGTGCGCCAATCGGCCTACGCCCGTCTCCTGGTGTTCGACGGAACGCCCGACGACGTCATTGGTGTGATCTACGCGAAGGACCTGCTTGGCGTACCCAGTGCCGACAGCGAGACCGATTGGGAATCGCTGATGCGGCCCGTGGCCTTCGTGCCGGAGGGCAAGCGGCTGGATCAGCAGCTTCGGGATTTCCAGCGCGGGCGTCAGCACATAGCCGTGGTGGTCGACGAACACGGCGGCACCGCCGGGCTGGTGACCCTCGAGGATATCCTCGAGGAGATCGTCGGCGAGATCCAGGACGAACGGGACGAAGACGAGGTGGTCGAAATCCAGGAGGTCGAACCCGGGACCTGGCTGGTCGAAGGGGGCACCCCCCTCGTGGATCTCGAGGCCGTGCTGGCCGAGGACCTGGGACGCGAAGACGTCAGCACCGTCGGCGGCCTGGTCATGGCGGAGTTCGGACGGGTGCCCAGCGCTCGTGAGTCGCTGCAGCTCGGGCGGGTGCGGCTGACGGTGAATCGCATGGAAGGACGCCGGGTGCAGCGGGTCCTGGTTCACCGACTCCCCGAGTCGCCGGACGCTGACGGTGGAGACGTCGCGTGATCTGGCTTCTCGTGGCGCTGGGGCTCGTGCTGACCGCCTTTGGCGCGACAGCCGGGGCTGCCCTGATCTCAGTGAGCCGGGCGGAACTGGCGCAGACGGTTTCCTTGCGATTGCGGGGGCAGGGAGGTCCCCTGGCCAAGCTGGGACATCTCGACGCGCTGTTGACCGCCGCCTCCGCCACCACGTCGCTCGGGGTGGTGATGCTCGGTGCGGCGGCGGCGGCGGCTCTCCTGGGCGATCAGGTCCAGCAGGTGGCCCTGGTGTTCGTGGTGCTGGCGGCGTCGGCCATCGTGTTCGGTGGCTACCTGTATTCTCGCCTGCTGCCGGAGCGCCGGGCGTTGCGCATCGCCACGTTGGTGACACCGATCCTGGAACTGTGGGCCGCCCCGCTGTGGTGGGTGTTGCCGGCCTCGAGCCCGCCGCGGGCGGATGCGCTGCACGCCCTCAAGCGGGAGGGGGCAGCGGTGGGCGTCGAAGAAGACGGCAGCCTGTCCCAGGTCGAGAGCATCATCCGCTTTGCCAGCCAGCCGGTGGCGCAGGTCATGTCGCCCCGCACCGAGATCGTCGCCGTTCCCGAGTCGTCGGATATCGATGACATCCGCCAGATCTTCATCGAGAGTGGCTACAGTCGTCTGCCCGTGTTCCGGTCCACGCTGGACGACATCATCGGCATGGTGCACGCCTTCGACCTGCTCAAGCTCGACCCTGACGGGACCCTGCCGGTGCACCCGGTGGCGGTGGCGCCGGCGAGCCGCCCGTGTGGCGACCTGTTGTTGGACATGCAGCGCGAACGACGCCACCTTGCGGTGGTCCTCGATGAGTTCGGGGGCACCCTGGGCTTGGCGACGCTGGAAGACCTCCTCGAGGAATTGGTCGGCGAAATCGTCGACGAACACGACCACGCCTTGCCCGAGCCGCCCCGGTCGGGCCCGGGGATTTTCGAAACCGACGGTACCACACCACCTGCCGTCATTGCCGAACACTTTGGCATGCCGCTCCCGGCGACGGGGGCGATCACCATCAGTGGGTTGCTGACCGACCTGGCCGGGCGGATCCCCTATCGTGGCGAGCGCCTGCTGGTCGACGGGTTGGAGTTCGATATCGTCGAGGCCTCCCCGACGAGAATACAACGACTGCTGGTCCGGCGTGGTCCGGTCACAGCGGCGACATTGCCCGCGGAGCGTTCGTGAACGAGACGCCGACCATCGAATCCACGGTGGACCTGTATCGCGCCGGCGAGACGGCTGCCTTTGTGCAGGTGGCGTCCCAACTGGAGCCGGCCGACCTGGCCGACGTGCTCTCCGCGCTCAGCGAAGACGAGCGGGTCGGGGCAGTGCAGTTGCTCCCAGCCGAGGTGGCGGCCGAGGCGCTGGCGTCCCTGCCCGAGGATGCCCACCCGGAAGTGACGTTGGCGGCGCTTTCGGCGGCGCATGCCGCGGACATCGTCGAAGAGCTCGAAGACGACGACGCCGCGGACCTCCTCGGCGATCTGGAGCCCGAGGCCCAGGAACGGATTCTCGCCGACGTCGAGGAAGAGGACCGCGCCGAGGTCGAACACCTCCTGCGCTACGACGAAGAGTCGGCCGGCGGCATCATGACCACGCACCTGGTCACGGTGCGCGACAGCTATTCCGCCGAAGACGCCATCACCGCCATCCGGGCCCAGGCCGAGGAAGTCGATGACTTCTATCAGGTGTTCGTGGTCGATGCCATGGAACGCCTGGTCGGGATCCTGCCACTCAAAGCCCTGGTCCTGAGCGCCCCGACGCGCGCGGTGCGGGATATCATGGAAGACGCCGACATCACCGTCCAACCGGACCTCGACCAGGAAGATGTCGCGCGGGTCATGGCACGGTACGACATGCCTGCGGTCCCGGTCGTGGATGGATCCGGGAAGTTGCTGGGCCGGATCACCTTCGACGACGTCAGTGACGTCATGGAAGAGGAGCACACGGAGGACTTGCTCCGGTTCAGTGGCGTCGCCGCAGACGAAGGCCTGGCCGTGGCCCTCAAAACGGCTATTCGCACACGCCTCCCCTGGCTCTATCTCAATCTGCTCACGGCGCTCCTGGCAGCCGCGGTAGTGGTCTACTTTCAGGCCGAGATCCAGCGGACGGTCATTCTGGCGGCGCTGATGCCCATCATCGCCGGGCTGGGCGGCAACGCCGGCACCCAGTCGCTGGCGGTCACGGTTCGAAGACTGGCCCTGGGGCTCATCTCGAAACGCCAAGGATTCGAGGCCGTGGCCAAGGAAGCGCTCATCGGAGCGGCCAACGGCCTCGCCATCGGGGTCGGCATCGCCGTCCTGACGGTGCTGATGGGGGAAGATCCGCGCCTCGGGCTGCTGGTGTTCCTCGCGATGTCTTTCAATGTCTTCGTGGCCGGATCCGCCGGGGCGTTCATCCCCATCCTGCTGGAGAGGATCGGCGTCGACCCCGCCGTGGCGTCTTCGGTGTTCGTCACCACTCTCACGGACATCGCCGGGTTCGCCATTCTGCTTGGCCTGGCGAGTTTCCTGTTGATCTAGATGCGGGCACTCCACATCCTCCTGCGGTTGGCCCCGCTCGTTCTGGCGTTCCTCGTGGACCGGCGCCGTTTCATCGTGGTCGGAAGGCCGGCGCGCCGGTCCGAGGCGGATCACGCAAAGCGGGCGCGTCGACTCACCACCACCCTGGCGGAACTGGGTCCCACGTTCATCAAGCTGGGACAGGTCCTGGGGATCCGGGCCGACATCGTTCCGGAACCCTATCTCAGCGCCCTGGCAACGCTGACGGATCAGGTGCCCCCGCTGGCGCCGGGTGTGGCCGAACGGGTCATTGCCGAGGCCGAGGGCCGGACCGTGGAGGAGCTGTTCGAACGGTTCGATCCCGAGCCGCTCGCGGCCGCGTCACTGGGCCAGGTCCACCGCGCCCGGTACCAGGGCCAGGACGTCGTGGTCAAGGTCTTGCGTCCCGGCGTGGACGACCTGGTGCAGCAGGACCTGCGCATTTCGTTCCGCGTCCTGTTCTCCCTACACGTGTTGTTTCCCAACCATCATGTCCGGGCCATCGCGGCCATCGTCAGCGAGTTCGCCACCCGGATCGCCGAAGAACTGGATTTCGAGGAGGAGGCGCGGCACGCCGCCCTGTTGCGACGCAACTTCGCCGACGACCCGCGAGTGGTGGTGCCACGGGTCGTCGAAGCGCTTACGCGACGGCAGGTCCTGGTCCTGGAGTTCGTCGCGGGAACGCGCGTCGACCGGCTCCACGACCGGATCGCCGCCGGCGAGGTGCGTCTCGACGATCTGATCGCCACACTGTCGGAGCTCTATGTCCGCATGATGCTGGTAGACGGCGTGTTCCACGCCGATCCGCATCCCGGCAACGTCCTCCTCGACGACGAGGGCCGGATCGTGTTCCTCGACTTCGGCATGGTGCTCCGGGTAGAGCAGGAGACGCGGACCCGGCTCATGAAGACCGTGCTGGCGGCGGTGCGGCAGGACGCCGACGGGGTCATCAACGGCTTCTACGAACTGGGGATCCTCGACCCGGACGTGGACCGCGGCACGGTGCGGGACGCCGCCAAGCACCTGCTCGCCGTGGCTCACCGCGAGGACATGTCCGCCCGGCAGATCCAGCACATCGTCGAAGACGTCCTGCGGACCTTCTATCAGTGGCCCCTGATTCTGCCATCGGATCTGGTCTACTTCGGGCGGGCGGCGGTCCTGGTGGAAGGCCTCGGGCATGCCTACGATGCGGAGTTCAACGCCATGGCCGCGATCCGGCCGGTGGTGACCCGGCTGTCCCCGCAGCTCACGGAGACGCTGTTGGGGGTGTCTCCGCAGCATACGTTGCTGGATTGGTCGCAGGAGGCCGCCGGGGTCATCAGAACCATCAAGGACCTGCTCGACCGGGTGGAGCGAGAAGAGTTGCGCCTGCGCTGGCATCCGCGTGACACGCTGGAAATGCACCGATTCCTGTCGCAACAGGTGCGACGCGGCCTTCTGGCCATCTTCGCCTTCACCGTAGCCCTCATCAGCAGCATCGTCTTCCTGGCGGTCCGGCGCCTGGAGGTCCTCATCCTGGGCCTGCTGCTGTCGCTCGGCATGTTCCTGATCGTCTTCGTGCTGCCGAGCCACCTGTTCCAGAATCCACTGCGATTACGGCCCAAATGGCCTACTAGGCGCTGAGCACCTCCGCCGGTGTCTTGCCCGGCTCCCGCCGTACGGCCAACTTACCTGTAATGGATCTGGAGCTACTGCTCGCCGGGCTCGAGGTGCGGAAGCCTGCGGCCCTCGCCCGCGCGATATCGATCGTAGAGAATGGCCGTCTGGGCTTCGAACGCCTGCTCTCGGCCCTGCATCCCCGCCTGGGCCATGCGCGACGAATCGGTATCACGGGGCCGCCAGGGGCCGGCAAGTCCACCCTGACGGAGTGTCTGGTCGAAGCCTACCGTGAGCGGAATCTCACGGTGGCCGTCGTGGCCGTCGATCCCACCAGCCCGTTCACAGGCGGTGCCCTCCTCGGCGACCGCATTCGCATGGAGTCCATCACGCTCGACGAAGGCGTCTTCATCCGGTCCATGGCCACGCGCGGCTCGTTGGGCGGCCTGGCCATGACGACTCGGGAAGTGTGTGACGTGCTCGATGCGGCGGGGTTCGACCGCATCCTGATCGAGACCGTCGGGGTGGGCCAGTCCGAGTTGGACGTGGCCGGCATGGCGGATAGCAGTGTGCTGGTGCTGGTGCCCGAGTCCGGGGACGGCATCCAGACGCTGAAATCAGGTATCATGGAAATCGCGGACGTGTTCGTGGTCAACAAGGCAGACCGCCCGGGAGCGGACCGGTTGCGACAGGAAATCGAAATCACGCTCGGAATCCGTCAGGGGCACGCCTTCAAGAACGTCCCCGCCCACCATGGCGCTCTGAAATCGGGGCCGGTGGTCCGGGACGTGGAACCCGCCGCCTGGCGCCAGGCGGTGCTGGGAACGGTGGCCGTCGAGTCGCAGGGGATCGAAGAGCTGGTGGAAGCGCTGTCCGCGCACTGGGATTGGCTCGAAAGTTCCGGTGAGCTTCGGGACCGACGCCGCCAGCGTCTGCGGCACCGTACCCGGGAAGTGGTGAATCGGTCGCTCCGCACCTGGATCTGGCGCGAAACGGGGGCCGACGGGATGATCGAGGACCGTTTGGAAGCGGTCGAGGAGGGCACCCTCAGCCCCTATCAGGTGGCCGAGGCCATCTTGGATGAGCTGACTCAGGAATCGAGACTATGACTGCAACCAACGACGATACCGACCACGCCCTGACCGAGCGTCTGGCGCGCCAGGAGGAAGAGCTGGCGCGTCTGCGTGAGGAGATCCAAGCCTGGCGCGACAAAGCGGAGAGCTTCACGGTTCGGGACGACACGGACTTCACGTCGGTGTCGGGCAGATCGGTCGCCCCGGTGTACACCCCGCTCGATGTGGCGGCCACGCAGGCGGATCTGGGCCTTCCCGGCCAGTACCCGTTCACGCGTGGCGTGCATCCCACCGGGTACCGCGGCAAGCTGTGGACCATGCGGCAGTTTGCCGGCTTCGGCACGGCCGAGGACACCAACGAGCGCTTCAAGTTCCTGCTCTCCCGGGGCCAGACCGGGCTGTCGGTGGCCTTCGATTTTCCCACCTTGATGGGGTACGACTCCGACCATCCGCGGTCCGAAGGCGAGGTCGGCAAGTGCGGGGTGGCCATTTCCAGTCTGGCCGACATGGAGACGTTGTTCGACGGCATCCCGCTGGACCAGGTGTCGACGTCGATGACGATCAACGGTCCCGCCGCCATGCTGTTCTGCTTCTATGTGGCCGCGGCGGAAAAGCAGGGTGCGGACATCAGCAAACTCCAGGGGACCATTCAAAACGACATCCTGAAGGAGTACGTCGCGCAGCATGCCTGGGTCTACCCGGTCGAACCGGCGATGAAGATCATCGTCGACGTCTTCGAGTGGGCGTCCCAGCACACGCCCAAGTGGAACACGATTTCCATCTCGGGCTATCACATCCGGGAAGCGGGCGCCACGGCCACCCAGGAACTGGCCTTCACCCTGGCGAACGGGCTGTCCTACGTGCAGCACGGCATCGACCGCGGACTCGACGTCGACGAATTCGCGCCACGCCTGTCGTTCTTCTGGGACGTCCACAACGACTTCTTCGAGGAGATCGCCAAGATGCGGGCGGCGCGCCGCATCTGGGCCCGTCACATGCGGGAGCACTTCGGGGCCAAGGACCCGCGCAGCTGGAAGATGCGGTTCCACTGCCAGACGGCCGGGGTGTCCCTGACGGCCCAGCAGCCGCACAACAACATCGTGCGCGTCGCCTACCAGGCCATGGCCGCGGCGCTGGGCGGCACCCAGTCCCTGCACACCAACGCCTTCGACGAGACGCTGGCGCTTCCCACCGAAGAGTCGGTGCGAATCGCGCTCCGGACGCAGCACATTCTGGCCTACGAGACCGGTGTTCCCAACACGATCGACCCGTTGGCCGGGTCGTACTACATGGAAGCCCTCACCGACGAAATGGAGCGGGAGGCCGAAAGCCTTTTTGCGGAGATCGAGGCGCAGGGCGGGGTCACCGCCGCTATCGAGAAGGGGTGGCTGCAGCGCCAGATTGCCCAGTCCTCGTCACGGTTCCAGCAGGACGTGGAGCGTGGCCGCCAGGTCATCGTCGGCCTCAACGCCTTCACCGAGCACGAGGAGCCGGACGTGGAGATCCTCAAGATCGGGGAGGAGGCCGAGCACTTTCAGCGGGATCGGCTGGCCACGTTGCGGGCACAGCGAGATGACGACCTCGTAACCCAACGATTGGCGGAGCTCAAGTCGGCCGCCATTGCCGAGCAGAACATCATGCCGGCGATGCTGGACTGCGCTCGGGCCTACTGCACCCTGTTCGAGATCCGGCACAGCCTCGAAGAGGTGTATGGTGCGTACCGCGAGCCGGTATTCTTCTGACCCGTTGCCTGCAAGGCAAAGGACGACATAGATGGCACACACATCGACGTTGACAAGCAGTGTTGGCCCGCAACTCGAACAACTGAACGACTTCCGGGCCGGACGGCACCGGGTCGTGACGTGCTACCTGAAGTTGGAACCCAGGGACCGCACCCGGGGCAAGTACCTCATCAAGCTCAAGAATCGCATCAAGCAGGTCATCGAATCCCTCGAGAGCTCAGGTGCCACCAGGGCCGTGCGCGAAGCAGTCGGCGAGGACCTCGACCGGCTGGTCGACCACCTGCAGCGTCCAGGCAACCTGCCGCCCTCCCGGGGGCTCGCCGTCTTCCTCTGTGGTCCGCTTGATCTCTTCGAGGTCATCCCACTCCCCAAGGTGTACCGGTCCCGCATCGTCGTCGATCGGCACCCGCTCATCCGGGAATTGGCGGCCGTGGAGGATGAGTTCGGCCGCGTTCTCACCGTGGTGGCCGACCGCACCGTGGCGCGACTCTTCGAAGTGACCGCGTACGAAGTCCAGGAATTGGGAACGTTCGAGGGCGGGACGGCGCGGACCAAGCGGTTCAGTGGGCAGAATGGCCGCTGGGGCGAGCACAACTTCAACAACCGCATTCGGCAGGAGAAGGCGCGCCACTACGAAGCGGTGGCCCGTGCCCTGTTCCAGCTCAAGCAACAACGACCGCTGCGGGGGGTGGTTCTGGCGGCGCCCGGCAAGGAAGCGGCCGCCATCGAGCCGTTCCTGCATCCCTATGTCGCCGAGCGCGTCATCGGGACCGTCAAGCTCAACCCCCAGAGCGCCACCCCGGCGGATGTCCGCGAGTCGACCCTGGTGGTCCGGGAGGCGCATGAACGGGAATCCGAACGGCTGCGCGTCGAAGAGATGAAGGATGCCGAAGGGAACGGCTGGGCCGTCAATGGCCTGCCGGGGACGCTACGGCGATTGGCCCGGGGCCAGATCCGAACCTTGCTGGTGAACGCGGAGACCTACCTCCCGGGGTACCGCTGCGCGGATTCGGGCCGTCTGGCCGTGGAGGCGCGTGAGTGCCGCGGTGAGGGGGAGCCCCTGCCGGTCATCGACCTGGTGGACGAAGCCATCGAGGAGGCCCTGCGCCAGCATGTCCAGGTGGATGTGGTGTATGACACCGAGGCGGCCGCCAGCATCGAAGGCCTGGCCGGGTTATTACGGTTCCGGTAAGCCGGAATTGACCGGATCGACCGCCCGGGGCCACATTCCAGTGAACGAGCCCGTGCACCCTAACCACTAGCGAACCTCTCATGTCGCCATCTACCCTGACTCGTCCCATCCGCGTGCTGGTGGCCAAACCGGGCCTCGACGGGCACGACCGTGGCGCCAAGGTCGTGGCCGCGGCGCTGCGGGATGCCGGCATGGAGGTCATCTACACCGGTCTGCACCAGACGCCGGAGATGGTCGCCACGGCAGCCATCCAGGAAGACGTCGACGTGGTGGGGCTGTCCATTCTGTCGGGGGCCCACATGACCCTCATTCCCCGGGTCCGGGCTCTCCTGGTGGAAGCCGGCCGGGACGACATCCTCATTACCGGCGGCGGGATCATGCCGGAGGAGGACATCAGCGCCCTCCAGGCCGAGGGTGTCGGACGCCTGTTCGGACCCGGGACGCCGACCACCGAGCTGATCGCCTACATCCAGGACTGGGCCGCGGCCACCCTCACCGAGTAGCCTGGTCCCCCATGCCCTCAGATTCTCCCACGAAGCCGACGCGACTTCGCGCGCTCACCGACGAGTACCGTGAACTCGCCGCCCGTCTGGAGCAGGGCGGCGGCGACAAGCGGATCGCCCGGATGCACGAGCGCGGCCAGCTGGCGCCGCGTGAACGACTGCGCGCCTTGCTCGACCCCGATACCCCGTGGCTGGAGATCGGTCTCCTGGTGGCGTACGACCAGTACGACGGCCAGGCCCCCGGCGCTGGAGTCATCACCGGGGTGGGGACCGTCGCCGGTCGTGAGGTGGTCGTCATCGCCAATGACGCCACCGTCAAGGCCGGCGCCTGGTGGCCCGAGACCATTACCAAGATGCTCCGGGCCCAGGAAGTGGCCATGCGGCAGCGCATCCCCATCGTCTATCTGGTGGACAGCGCCGGAGTCAATCTCCCCTACCAGGGCGGAGTGTTTCCAGGCCAGTACGGCGCGGCGCGCCTGTTCTACTACAACTCCATCATGCGCCACTACCTGCACGTGCCGCAGATCGCGGCGGTGATGGGGAGCTGTGTCGCCGGGGGCGCCTACCTCCCGGCGTTGTCCGACGTGATCTTCATGGTCGACGGCACCAGCTTCATGGGGCTGGGTGGGCCCAACCTGGTCAAGGGCGCCACCGGGCAGGTCGTCGATGCCGAGACCCTGGGTGGGGCCGCAACCCACACGCAGGTCAGTGCCGTGGCTCACTACGAAACGGCCAATGACGAAGAGTGCCTCGTCAAGGTCCGGGAGTATGTCGCCCGGCTGCCGCGCCATGAGGGAGTGCGACACCGGATCATCGACAACCGGGAGCCGGCTCGAGACCCCGAGGAGCTCTACGACATCCTGCCCCAGGACCACCGCATGTCCTATGACATGCGCGACGTCCTGGCGTGCGTGCTCGACGATGGCGCGCTCGAGGAGTTCCAGCCGGAGCTGGCCAAGGAGATGCTGTGCGGTCACGCGCACATCGAAGGCCATCCCGTGGCGGTGATCGCCAATCAGCGGGGTGTCATCAAGGGCCGTGAGGGAGAACGGCCCCGGTTTGGCGGCATCGTTTACACCGAGAGCGCCGAGAAGGTGGCCTACTTCATCGAGACCGCCAGCCGCGAACGGATCCCCATCCTCTTCATTCAGGACGTGAGCGGGTTCATGGTCGGGCCCGAGGCCGAGCACAGCGGGATCATCCGGGCCGGCGCCCGCTTCGTCGAGGCCATGGCCACGGCCGTGGTTCCCAAGATCGTGCTGACGGTGAATCACGCCTCGGGCGCCGGGTACTATGCCATGGCCGGCCAGGGCTTCGACCCCGACTTCATTCTGACCTGGCCGACCGGGCGCATGGGGGTCATGGAAGGCGAGTCCGCCGTCATGGCCGTGCACGGCGGCGATATCGAACAGGCCAAGGCCACCAAGACCGAACTTCCCGCTGACGTGCAGGAGTCGATGGCGTCCATGCGGCAGGACTACGACCATCAACTCGACGCCAAGTTCGCGGCGGCGCGCGGCTTCGCCGACGCCATCATTCTTCCCGAAGACACCCGTGACCTGCTGGCCTTCCTGCTGCGCGTCACCAGTAACTACGCCGGCCCCCACCTCGGCGCCTACGTCCTCCCTCCGATCGACGCCGCCCTGACGCGGTGACCATCGTGCGTCCGGCAGCGGTCGGTGCCCTGGTCATGCTGCTCCTGGCCTGTGGCCAGGGACCGGCCCGCACCGTTCCGGCCGAGTCAGCCGGCTCTGTCCCCGACAACGGCGCTGTTCCCACACCTCCTCCGTTGGAGCCGGCGGAAGCGGCGTTCCGGAGCGGCTGGATGCCCCTGGCCCCGACCGGTGTACCGGAGTTCGCGGCGGCACACCCGGACTTCGACGGCCGCGGCGTCCTGATCGCCATCCTCGACAGCGGCCTCGATCCCACCGTCCCGGGCCTCATCACCACCAGCACCGGCGTGCCCAAGATCCTCGACGTCCGTGACTTCTCCGGCGAGGGGCGGGTAGCGCTCCACCCGATCACGGTCAAAGGCGACTCGGTGACGCTGGCGGGGCGGACGCTGGGCGGGTTCAGCCGCATCCGCTCCTTCACCGTCTCGCGGGAGTTCTTCGGCGGCGTCGTGGCGGAGTTGCCGCTGGGGACCCCGCTCACCGTCGATCCCCGTGACCTGCCCGGCAGCGACCTCGACGGGAACGGCCGTTACACCGACTCTCTGGCCGTGGTCGTGACACGGACCCAGTCCGGTTGGGCCGTGTTCATCGATAGCGATGGCGACGGGTCGCTGGCCAACGAACGACCAGCCTACGACTTCCGGGTGGCGCGCCAACCGTTGGCGTGGGGCGGCGCCGACTCCCCCATCGGATTGGCGGTCAACTTCACCGAAGAGGCCGGCCTCCCCATCCTCGACCTGGTGTTCGATACCAGCGGGCACGGGACGCACGTGGCCGGCATTGCGGCGGGCCACGACATGTACGGCGTGGTCGGATTCGACGGCGTGGCTCCCGGTGCCCGGCTGCTGGGACTCAAGATCGCCAACAACTCGCGGGGTGTCTCGGTGACCGGAAGCATGGTCCGGGCCCTGGCGTACGCGGTCGAGTTCGCCGAAGCCCGGCGCCTGCCGCTGGTCGTCAACCTCAGCTTCGGGGTCGGGAACGAACGTCCCGGTAGCGCCTGGATCGATCGCTTCGTGGATTCGGTGCTGGCGGTCCATTCCGGGGTCGTCATGGCGGTGAGTGCCGGGAACGAGGGTCCCGGATTGTCCACCGTCGGGTTTCCAGGCAGTGCCGCACGCGCCATCAGTGTCGGGGCGACCTTTCCTCTCGTGTTCCTGCGGCGGCCCGGCACGGGTGCCGCGCCCCCTGACCCGATGGCCTACTTCAGTTCCCGAGGCGGGGCGCTGGCCAAACCGGACCTGGTTGCCCCGGGCGTGGCCTATTCGACGGTACCGGCGTGGAACAGCGGGCACGAACGCAACGCCGGTACCAGCATGGCCTCGCCCCACGTCGCCGGCCTGGCGGCGAGACTCATGTCCGGAACGGCGCAGCTCGGCTGGGAGACTTCGGCCGCCTTGATCAAGCGGGCCCTCATGGTGACGGCCATTCCGGTGCCGGGGGCGTCCTACCTGGACGATGGTACCGGCGTGCCGGATCTGACCGGGGCGTGGCGCTGGCTCGAATCGGTTCAGCAACGGGGCCTGGGCGCCTTTCCCGCGGAAGTGGCAGTCGCCACACAGTGGGACGCCGAGCCTGCCGGGGGCGACAGGCCCCCAACGGTCTTCGCCAATCCCACCGGTGGGGTCGTCACACTGACCAGTACCGCCTCGTGGCTCGATCACGCGCCGTGGCTGCCCGGTGGGGACAGCGTGCGTCTCATGCTGTCGGCACGTTCGAATGCCGTCTCGCTGGGCGGGGCGGCCACCGGCGTCGTCCTGGGCTGGGGAGACGACCGGTCGGTGGGTCCGCTGTTTCGGCACGTGACGACCCTCGTTCGCCCGGTTCCCGCGGGGAAGGGCATGGTGATTGGACCGTTCACCCTGGCAGCGGGGACCGGACGCCCGGTGTTCCTGGAGGCCGAGCGCGGCCGGCCCTTCCAGGTCCGCGTGGAGGGTTCCGCTCCGCGGCTGCTGTTCACCCGGCTGTACGAACCGGGCCCGATGCCGTTCCGGGGTGTGGACGAGTTGCAGGCGGGGCCGGAGGACGAACGGGCCGTGTACCAGGTCGATGCCGCCGACGTCACCGACGGGCGCTATCAGGCGGTCGTGGTGGCATCGCCGGTGGTGGGAGGGAGCGCGTCGGTGTCGATCCTCCACGCCGCGTTTACGCTGCAAGCCGAGCGCGTCGGTGATAGCGTGGTCGTCGTGTTGACCAACCGTGGGGAAGGCCCGGCGAGCGCCACCCCCCGGGTGGCGTTGATCGGCGCCACCCGGAGCGACACCGTCGTAGGCGAATCGTCCGATGCCGAGCGACGCCTGCGGGTTCGGCTGCCGAGCTGGGCCCGGACGCTCGAAATCGACGTCGACCTGCCCACGGGCTCCTGGGGCCGTTTCACCGATTTCGGCGTCACCCTGTTGGACTCGCTGGGACGCGTCATCGCTCTCGAGCCGATGGACTACGCCCGCGGGCGCTTGCGGCTCCCGCTGACGGAGGCGCACCGGGGCATTCCGGTCGACGTCGTCCTGTCGCCGGCGCTGGCCGACACGGCGGATCAGGTGCCATGGGTTGCCGCCGTCACGTCCCGTGTGTACGCTGCCTCTGCAGTACCGCTGCTCCCGGTCGACGCGACCGGCCAGGTCCGGACCTGGCCTGCCGGGACGACCGACACGACCTATTTTCGCATGCGGTCCGCTCCGTGGCCGCTGGATGACGCTCTTACACCGTTGGGATTGGTCATGACGGAAACAGCAGGCCCCACCTGGACCAGGACGGTAGCGTTGGCGCCGCCGCGCTCCCCATGACGCATACGGTACGCATCGCTTCGGGCCAGGGGTTCTGGGGCGACTGGCTGGAAGCGCCGATGCGGCAGGCACAGGGTGGGCCCATCGATTACCTGATGATGGACTACCTGGCTGAAGTCACCATGTCCATCATGCAGAAGCAGAAGTCCCGGGACCCGTCACGCGGCTATGCCCGGGATTTCGTGCCGCTGATGGAGCGCCTGCTGCCGGAAGTGGCGGCGCGCGGCTTCAAGGTGACGACCAACGCCGGTGGCGTGAATCCACGCGGCTGCGCCGAGGCCGTTCTCGACGTGGCGCGTGGCCTGTCGCTGGAACGCCCGGTGAAGCTGGGCCTGGTGACGGGCGACGACATGCTGGACCGGATCGACGAACTGCTCGCGGCCGGCCATCCGCTGACCAACCTGGACACCGGGAGGCCGCTCAGCGACGTGCGCGACCACATCGTGTCGGCCAACGCCTACCTGGGGATGCGGCCTATCGTGGAGGCTCTGGCCGGCGGCGCCGACGTGGTGATCACCGGGCGGGTGACCGACACCGGTCTGACGCTGGCGCCGATGTTCCACGAATTCGGCTGGGCGCTCGACGACTGGGACAAGGTCGCCGCCGGCACCGTCGCCGGCCATATCCTCGAATGCGGGGCGCAGGCTTCCGGAGGCAACCTGCTCTATCAATGGCAGGACGTTCCCGGCCTGGCGGATCCCGGCTTCCCGATTGTCGAAGCGCATGCCGACGGCAGCTTCGAAGTGACCAAGCACCCGGGGACCGGTGGCGTGGTGTCATGCCAGTCCGTCACCGAACAACTCGTCTACGAAATGGGCGACCCCAACGAGTACATCACGCCGGACGGCGTCGCCGACTTCACCACGATCCAGCTGGAAGCGGCGGGCCAGGACCGGGTGCGTGTCCATGGCATCGCGGGCGGCCCCCGTACCGACATGCTGAAGGTGTCGATTGCCTACGGCTACGGTTTCAAGGCCGTTGGGAGCCTGGTGTACTCCTGGCCCGACGCCTACGCCAAGGCCCAGGCGGCCGACCGCATTCTGCGCCAGCGCCTGCAGGACCTCGGATTGGAGTACGAACAGATCCTGACCGAGTTCGTCGGTGTCGACGCCACCCACGGTCACCTGGCCGGCCCGCCCGACCCGGAGATCGCCGAGGTCGAGTTGCGCGTCGGCGTCCGGGCCCGCGACCGGGCGCCGGTCGAGCGCTTCACGCGCGAGATCGCCCCGCTGGTGCTGACCGGTCCCCCCAGCGTGACGGGCTTCGCCGGGGGCCGGCCCGCGGTACAGGAAATCGTGGCGTACTGGCCGGCGCTGATCGATCGGACGGAAATCGAACCACACGTGAAGGTCGAGTGGCTGGAGTCGTGATGGTGGGGCGCGCGACCCGAAGACTGTGGACTGTGAACGCCTTGCTGACCCCCGCCGACTCGTGACGGATAATTCTGGGACACTGACATGACGACCGTTCAACTTCGATACCTCGCCCACGCCCGGTCCGGCGACAAGGGCGACTCAGCCAACGTCGGCCTCATCGCTCTGGCGCCAGAGTACTACGACATCCTGGTCCGCGAAGTCACGGTGGAGCGGGTTGCCGAACACTTCGGCGACATGGTGAGCGGCGTGGAGCGCTTCGAGCTGCCAAACCTCCGAGCCCTGAACTTCCTGTTGCACGGCGCCCTCGACGGTGGCGGCACCGTGTCGCTCAAGACGGACGCGCAGGGCAAGGTGTACTCCACCGCTCTCCTGAGGATGGAGGTCCCGGTGGACGATCGGGTCGCAGCGGCGGTCGGTAATGCCTAGAGGATACCGTTCGCTCTCCATCTCTGTAGTCCCGGTGGTAGTCCCCGCCGCCCCCGCGAGCAAGGAACAGGATCGCTGACCCTATGTCCGAGTCGACTCTTTCACTGCTTTCGAGCCTGGACGGTGGCCTCCTCACCCTCACGCTCAACCGGCCCGACAAGCGCAACGCCCTCGATACGCCGACGCTCGACCTGCTGCACGCCGAACTGGAGCGCGCCGATC
>JBDHIK010000150.1:0-5594 GCA_039587475.1 Gemmatimonadota bacterium
GAGACGGTGACGTTCACCGTGGCGAGCGGAGGCGGCAACGTCGTCGGGCCCACGGTGACCACCGACATCCGTGGCACGGCCAGGGTCGGGAGCTGGTTCCTGGGACAGCTCGAGGGCCCCAACACCCTGACTGCGACATCGAACGGGATTTCCGTCACGTTCACCGCCGTCGCCGTTCCCGGCCCCGCGGTCGGGATGGAGAAGTCCGACGGGGACGAGCAGACCGCGATGGTCGGGACCGAGGTAGCCGTGCGTCCCGAGGTGAAGGCCGTCGACCAGTTCGGGAACGGGGTCGACGGTATCACCGTGACGTGGCGCGTGTCCAAGGGCGGCGGAGCGGTGATCGGCCAGGCCTCGGTGTTTACCGAGAACGGCGGGTACGCGGCGGTGGGAGGCTGGCAGATGGGGCCGACCGCTGGAGAGAACCTTCTCGAAGCGTCGGCCGGAACGTTCCCGGTGTTGGAGTTCCGCGCTACGGCCGTTCCTTGAGACCCTCCACCAGGCTGGCGGAATGTGATCCAGCTAACGGCCCATGTCGCCGTTTGGTCCCACATTGCAGGGATGAGGCACATCCGGGCCCCAGTCGAGGTCTGGGGGGCCCGTGAGCGATCCTACGGACGGAGGCTGGGAGATCCCATGGTCAAGTCTGGTATGAACACGATGACGAATGCCCTCCGTCTGGGGCTGCTGACCTGCGTGGTCGGGGTATTGTCCTGCGGCGGGGAAGAGGCGGTCGCTCCGGCCACCGTGACGACCGGGTCGCTGTCCGTCACGATCGGCGGCCTGCCCGCCACAGTTGCTCCCATCGTTCGTGTAGAGAACGGGTCCTTCCAGCGGACCATGTCCGCCAGCGGCACCCTCACTGACCTGGCACCGGGGACCTACACCGTGACCGCCATCGACGTGCAGGAGGGTGTGCACCGGTACGGCACTGGGCAGGGGCCGCGCGACTTCACGGTTGAGGCCGGCACGACTCCGACGACCGTCACGGTGTCCTACGGACTCGCCACAGGCCAGCTGGCCGTCACCATCGGTGGTCTGCCCGGTGGCACCAACGCCGATGTGACGGTGACGGGCCCCAATTTCTCCCAGGCCGTGACCGCCAGCCAGACCTTCAATACCATCGAGCCCGGCTCGTATACGGTCGAGGCGCGGGGCGTGGTGTCCGCTGGCTCGGTGTACGGTCCCGCCCAGCCGAACCAGGCGGTCCAGGTCGACACCTCGCGGACCCCGACACCGGTGACGGTGACGTACGTCAACAACGGCCCGGCGCCGTTGAACCTCGCCATCGAGGACGCCTACCTGGTGCAGGCCACCCAGCGGCTCGGTGCCACCACGAGCGACGTTCCGCTCGTGGCCGGCCGGGACGCGGTGCTCCGTGTCTTCGCGACGGCGTCCGTGTCGAACACCGAAACGCCGGATGTCAGGGTGCGTCTCTATCAGAACGGGGCGCTGGTGGACACCCGGACGTTGCCGGCGCAGGTGGCCTCGGTGCCGACCTCCGCGGGCGAGGCGGTGCTGGCCACCAGCTGGAACACCACGATTGCCGCCGCACTGGTCCAGCCCGGATTGAGCGTGCTGGTCGATGTCGACCCGGCGAACCTCATCGTCGAGGACGACGAAACGGATAACAGTTTCCCGGTCGGTGGGACGCCCCAATCGGTGGATGTCCGTGTCCTGGGGCCGGTGGCGGTGCGCCTCATTCCGGTGCACCATGACAGCACCAACCGGACCGGCAACGTCACCTCCGGCAACCTGTCCACCTACACCACCGAACTGGTTCAGTTGTTCCCAACCGTTGGGGTCGATGCCGACCTCGGGGCGACCTATACGACGTCCGCACCGCCGCTGCAGTCCAATGACGGGAATGGTGGCTGGAGCACCATTCTCAGCGAGATCCGGACGCTCCGACTCAGCGATGGAAGCTCGCGATACTACTACGGCGTCGTGAGTCCGGACTACTCGTCCGGGATTGCCGGGTTGGGGTACGTTCCGGGGTCGCCCGCCAGCACCAGCAAGGCCTCGATCGGGTGGGACAAGACCAACAGCCGAGCCGGCGTGGCGGTGCACGAGATCGGCCACAACCACGGCCGACGGCATTCACCGGGCTGTGGCGCCGGCAACCCCGATACCGGCTACCCCTATGCGACCGGTTCCATCGGGGCCTACGGACTCGACGTCCCGACCATGTCGCTCAAGTCGCCGTCGACGCACTTCGATTTCATGAGCTACTGCAGTACCACCTGGGTCGGGGACTACGTCTTCGACAAGCTGGTGGAGTGGCGGGAAGCGGAGCCCCTGGTGCTGACGTCGCTGCAGGCGGCGGAAACGACGGTCATGATGATCTGGGGCCGGATGACCGCACGGGGCATGGTCCTCGAGCCGGGCTTCGTGATGCAGGCTCGCCCGGCAATGCCGCAACAGCCGGGGGCGTACCGGGTCAGCGCGTTGGCCGATGACGGTTCATCGGTGTTCAGTGTGTCGTTTGACGGGGACGAGGTCGCCGACTTGCCAGGCGGGCCGGAGCGCCATTTTGCCTTCGCCGTGCCGGTGGACCGGTTGGACGGCAACCGGATCCGCTCACTCGTGCTGGATGGTCCGGGAGGCCGAGCCACCAGGACCGCGTCGACGGCTCGTGCGGCAACCCCTGACTTCGACGCCGGTCCGCGTGCGGGGAACGTCCTGAGGGTCGAGTGGGATGATCGCCAGTACCCCATGACCATGGTGCGCGACCGGCGCACCGGGCGTATCCTGGCGCTGGTCCGTGGTGGCGGTGCCGAGGTGGCTGCCGCGAGCCCCGACGTGGAACTGCTCTTCAGTGATGGCGTGCGGAGCGCCGCGCCGGTGCGGATTCCCTAGCCGCCCAGCGGCGCATTCAGGCCGACGACGAGGCTGAGCGGGTTCTGGCCGTCCCGCAGGAACATGCGGCCCTCCACGAACCAGTGGAGGCCCCCCCGTCCGGATTTGTAGGGGGCCACTCCGACCAGGAGATTGGCCCCGATCGTGGTTCCCAGTCCCGACGACACGCCGACATTGGTAAACGCCATTCCCAGTCCCGCACCGCCGTAGAATCCGCCGCCGGGCATGAGCGGCAGCGCGAGATCCATGTTGAGCTGAAAATTGGTCCCACTGATGAAGTAGTAGTCGCCGCTGAAGATCAGATCTGAGCCGCGCGCCATCGAGGCTCGGGCCTGTGCCCCGACACTCCAGTCCTTCCCTCTGAACTCGTAACCTGCCCGGAGTCCCATTTCCGGGGGTGGCCGGTAGCTACGCCGTTGTGCCTGCCCGTCGGTGGTACCGAGGCACGCGAAACTCATCGCCAGCACCAAGGTCGTGACGCCGGCGCCGATTCGGCGGCGGCGTTGTGTCGATGTCATGGGGCCCGCCGGGTTGAGGGGGTACAAACGGCGCTGCGGCCTGCGTGGGGCAATCTAGTTGAGGTAGACCTTGGCGAACAGACGAACGGTCGCGGCATCGGCCGGGGCGGCGTAGATCTCGCCACCGGCCTCCAGCCAGGATGTGGGCAGCCACAGGATCCCGCCGAACACGGTTCCGCGATCCAGCTCGACGATCACCTGGGTGTCATCGAGTTGCCCGACCCGGTTGACGAAATGCACCTGAAATTCCGGCTCGAGTCGGTTGTAGCCGCCGCCGGCGTAGAGCTGCCAACGCCCCGCGCCAGGCGCCCAGGCCACGGTACCGTCGAGGCCGAAGATGTTGGGATGGTACCGGTCGTCGGACACCGTGCCCCCGAAGCACGGACTGGCGGAGTCGCTGAGGGCGCTTTCGGGGCAGGTGAAGGGCCCCCGGATTTCCCCGATGGTGGCGTGCCCCCTGAGCGTGATGCGCACCGTCGAGCCGTGCGACCACCCCAGGGCCAGCCCGAACAGGTTGGCTTCGACGCCGTTCACGTTGACGGGCGGCACCCAGCTCCCTTCGATGAAGAAGTGGCCCGGAAGCGTGAGGCCGATGCGGGGCCGGGGCATGACGGAAAGGAGGTTGGTGTTCTCGGCCTCCTTCCCCGGCAGGCAGGTGGACGGGACCCGCGTGGCTGAATCGATCGTGGGGACGGTACTGAACTCCAGGGCGGCCCAGACCGTCCAGGGGCGGTCATGCGTGGCACCGCCCAGGCCGCTGTAGGCCAGTGGCACGGACAGGATGCCGAACGTCTTGGCTTCGTTGGATGTGTCCGGAGGCCGGCAGACCCCCTGGCCCCAGGCGGATGTGGCCGCCACCAGGGTGACGGCCACACAACTGACGACGAGCCTCAATTCACGCTGATCAACCCCGACATGCCGGTGCCACCTGGAGAACCGTGGACTTCACAATAGAAGGCGTAGTTGGCCCGTGCCGTGAATTGGAAGACGTAGGTATGGGGACCGTCTGTGGGGTTGCCGCTTCTCGTAGGGGCGATCAGGTCCGGGACGACGTTGTGGTTGCGGGCGTCCTGGCTCCACTTCCACACGACGTAGGCATTCCCCAGTGAGATGTTGAGCTGGCTCGGGGCGAACTGGTTGTTGGTCACCGTAATCAGATGGCCCGCGATGAGCTGGAACTGAACGGAGCCGAGTCCTGAGGCGCCTGCGGTGATCGTAATGGGGCCCGACAACTGCCCGTACACGACGGGCGCCTCGGCCCGCCCGTCCGTTTGCGACTGCGTCACCGTCGGGACGCTCGCGAACCCCTGGGTAACGACCCACGTCACGTCGACGCCGGAGACACCGTTGCCATACTGGTCGGTAACCCGCACGACGAGCGGGTCATCGGATGGCAGCCCCAACCCTCCCGCCTGGGCGTTGCCGCTCACCAGCGCCAGGTTGGTGGGAGCACCCGGAACCCCGGTAGCGGTGAAGGCCGCCGACGTGGCGCCGGACACACTCGCCTGTGCCGACTGGATACCCGCTTCCTGCGGCAGGGTCCAGATCGTCTGGGCCATGCCTGTCGTGTCGGTGATCGAAGTTGCGGGATTGAATGACTCGCCGGTGCCGGTGCCGGTCCACGCCACCGAGGCGCCCGCTTCCGGGACGCCGTCCCGCAACACCACGACACGGATCGGTGCGGGGAGGGCATCCTGGACAAGGCCGAATTGCCCGTCCCCTGACGGGGAACCAAAGGCGACCGAGAGTCCGGACGGCGGTGGTGGTGCCGTCTTCGGATCGCCGCCGCACCCGGAAAACATCACAGCCAGCACCAGCCCAGTGGCGGCGGCGCTCTTCTTAGTAAGGCCGAGGTCCAGAGACATCGGTGCTTCTCCTTGGGGTTCGATATCCATCAATCTATTGGGTTTAGCCTTTCCCGTCATCACTTTGCCGCCCGTTCGCCTCTATTCGACGACGACCGTACCCCGCATCCCGCCATGCTCCAGGCAGTAGTAGTCGTAGGTCCCGGCCTGGGAGAAGGTATGGGTGTAGTCATAGGGACCGTCGACGATGGTCGGACTGTAGGGCACCGAGCCACCGCCTTCCGGCAGCACGTTGTGACGCCGGCTGACCGTCGGCCAGGTCCACGTGACCGTCGTTCCCACCGAAACCCGCAACACCACCGGGTTGAAGTAGTTGTTCTGCACTTCGACGGTATTGGGGGCAGGGGGCGGT
>JBDHIK010000150.1:5625-6373 GCA_039587475.1 Gemmatimonadota bacterium
GGCGGTGGCGGGGCGGGGTTGCCCACCCCGGCAGGGGATTCGGACCCACTGCAGCCCAGTGTCGCGACGGCGAGCACTGCCGCGGTCAATCGCGTAGCATAATGCAACATACGGCCTCTCGGAGAGTGAAACGCCAACCTCCAACCTGGCGATTCAGGCTCCGTCAGGCCGTGACAGCCGTCACCCAGGAGTTCGCGCTGGCCTCAAGGGGCCACGGTGACGGTGCCGGACATGACGGCCGCCCCATGGATGGTGCAGAAGTAGTTGAACGACCCGGCGGCGCTGAAGGTGCGGCTGAACGTCCCTCCGGTCTGGGTCGCCGACCCCGGGTCGCCGTTGTTGAAGGTGACGTTGTGCTGATTGCCGCCCGTCCACTGCCATACGATCGTCTGGCCGACGGAGGCCTGGGTGCTGGTGGGGCTGAAGAAGTTGTCTCCCACTGCGACATCTGCCCCGCTCGGCGGAGGGGTGGTACCGGTGGGTTCGGAATCGCCACAGGCACTGAGAGGGCGAGGAACACATGTGATCGGACACGGGTCATGGCGGAGTTCCTCCTGTGATTCATTGGAACGACGGAGCGCCTCGAAAGGTGCCCATGGCGGGTGGGGCTGCCGGCAGACGGTTGGGCCCGCCGGTGGGTGCGGCTACCTTTCGGTGTTCCTTCACCCCTGAGGTCTCCATGGACGGATATGCCATCCTGATCGGACTGGCCGGTTGCGCGGTGGGGGGAGCGTCCGTCTGGGTCTGG
>JBDHIK010000031.1:0-26293 GCA_039587475.1 Gemmatimonadota bacterium
CGCACCTGTTCCATGCCCGGGAACAGCTCGACGAGCAGCTCGGCCAGAGCGCCTTCGTCCTCGGGGGGAATGGGACCGGTCACACCATCGTCGATCGCCGTCGCGGCCGCCGCCGCCACTGCCGGATGGCCATACCCCAGGGTGACCGCGCCAAGCCCCATGATGAAGTCGAGGTACGACCGACCTCGATCGTCCCAGACCCGGGCACCCTCCGAACGCCGCATGCGAGTGGGAAACTCCGGGTCCCCGTGGTCGCCCAGGAAGGCAGCCACCCGCTTCGACCCGGTGGACGTCCCACCGGGGATGTCTGGTGAGGTCACGGCGCAGCCAGATCGAGGACGCCCAGATGCTCGGCCGCCTGGCGATCACCACGAAGCCAGACCCAGCCACCGCGCCCACTCCAGACCAGTTGACCTGCCCGGCGCAGGCGTCCTGGGCGGGCTTCGTTGACCAGCAAGTCAAAGCCGATGGTATCGCCGTCGGCGACGCTGTCCCACCACCCCGGCGTGACGACGAGATCGAGAGCATATCCCGTTGCCGTCGACCGCCACGTCCCGCGAATGGTCCCCTCCCCGGAAACCACACGAACGTGTATTCCGGTGCCATCCGGGTCCGGGACGACCACGGCACCGAACAGGCCCGCGCCCCCGGGTGGACTGAGATACACCTGGACGCCGTCGCCGTGGATATCGTCCGGGTCGTTGTCGAGATGGAGCGGCGGCTCGTCCGGGCTCCGGAAGCGGACGTCTTCCTTGGTGACACGGACGGCGAGGGAGAGTCCCTCATGGTCCCACGCCGGCGTGGCGTAGGCCGCGAATGCCTGCGGCCCAGGGTACGGGTCTTCGGCCCGACGATACTGGTCTTCGTGGTCGAGATGCAACGCCGCGTCGGAGTCGACGAGGGCAGCTTCTTCTCCGAGGGCACGGTCGGAGAGGGGTAGCGCCTGGGCGTGAGCCACAAGGGGGCGATCCCGGAGCACCAGGGGTTGGTACTCGGCCGGCGGAGCCCGCAGCCCCCCGAGCCGGATGACGCCACCCTCGCCCTCACCATCGACGGCCGTGACGGGTTGGTGCCGAGTGGCACCCCGCTCGCCGGTCACGGTGATGAGGTCACCATCAACGTCGAGCCGTGACGGCCCTTCCCAATCGAGAAGGGTGACGCACCGCAGGTGACGCGCCGTGGCCCGCATCAGGAGAAACGAGGTCCGAACCCCTGCAGGCGGCAGGCCCGGGGCGCTGCCTTCCCAGAGCTGGCACGGTCCCACGACGGTCATGTGCAGCACACGTTCCCCTTCTTCCGCCCGGACCACGATGGCCCCGGGTGTCGCCGGCTCGAACCGGCGCCACGACTCGGTACCGGGATGATCCAGCGGCTGCTCATGCCAAGCCCCCTCGGTTACCACCCGGATCGTCCCCGGAACGTGCCAGGGAATCTCGAGGAGGCGCTCATCCTCGGCACCGGAGTCGATGACGTCGATCAGATGCCCGGGGCCGGCGACGACAGTCCGGCGCACTCCCTCATAGCTGCCTCGGATCCACCCCCACGCGTCGCGATGGTCGAACGCCTCGCAGTGCGCCCTCCCGTGTGTCTGTGACCGGCCCTGCAACAGCGGCGCGTTGTGTGCGATGGTCGCCCGGTAGTAGTGCAGGTCCGCCGCGACATAGGATCCCGTCCCCGGGTCGGGCAACCAATGGACATCACCGGCGTGCACCGTCAGATGAAGCCGGTCCGGGTGGCCGTGGCCGCTGCTGTTCGAGCCGCACTCCAGGCTCACGTAGCGCTCTGGTGTGCGGAGCACGGCGAGGCCATGGGACTCGACGAAGACGCTGGTGGAATCGGGCGACGGCTCGTCTTCCAGCGTCAGCTCGGGCACCATTTCCATGAGAGCCCGCCAGGACAACTGGCTCCTGGAACGCCGGTCCGGTGCCACCTGGCCGATCTCGTGGAGGTAGCTGTCGAACTGTTGTGCCTCTGCGGGTGTGGTCCGGTACAGGCTGTCGAGCCACGATGCCAATCCAGGGGGAGGGCCGTTCGGTGATCGAGTCGATCGCCCCAGCCCGATTTCCCACGATTCGAGGAACATCGGCTGCGTGAGCGACACGCCGAAGCGGGCATCCTTTCGTGCCGGATGGGTGAGGTCGGGCAACGCGGTGACGCGCGGCGCCAGCAGTGCGTGGTGGATGGGCTGGACCAGATCCTGCTCTTGGAACAGGTCGACCCCGGCGAGCCGGGCCCACCCGGCCCCACGCAACAGACCCTGGAGGGCGAAGAAGTGGTAGTTCTCGCCTTCGTACCACAATCCGTCGGCCCCAAACCCGTGCAGCAGGTGGGAGATGACCCCCGTCGGGCCCTCGATGCAACGGTGCGCCAGGCCTTCGTCTTCGAACCACACGGCGATACTCAGCAGGGCCGCATTGTTCCACGTCTGCCGGTTGGAAGCGCCTTCATCGTACTCGCCGATCACGGCGGCCGCCGTGTCCGCCAATCTCGACACGGCATCGTTGAGCGACGCGTCCAGTCGTCCACTCTCGCCGAGCATCATGGCGGCGGCCATGAGGTTGTCGAGCCAGATGGACTCCAGGTACGTGGAGAAGAACACGTGGGCTGGACCCAGAACGTTGTCGACATTGGGGAAGTCGCCGTAGCGGTCGGCGTACCACGACAGCAGCTCTGTCGCCCGGGCCGCGGCCCGATCGTCGTCTGTCAGGGCGGCAAGCACGGCGAGGTCCGCCGTGCGTTCCGCGACCCACAGGTGCTGCCATCGGGCCCAGGCGCGGTCATGGCGGTCTCCGGTCCAGGTCCGCTGGCATTGCGGGCACCGGTGCTGCGAAGGGCTCCAGGGATCGAACACGAGCGCGGCCCCGTCGTCTCCGCAGACACCGCCATCGGTCGAGAGGAGCGCTTTCCGTTCCGCAAGCGGGGGGGGCTCGACGAGCAGGCGTGACACCCGGGACTGCAGCGCGGCCAGGGCCGCCGAGAGATCCGGCGCCTCCGCGACTTCACTCCGGCGCGTTGCCAGTTCCTCGCCCGTCAACACTCACGAACTCCCGTGCTGGTGAAATGCATCGGCAACACCTGCGCCCCGGCGTTGATCACCGCCCGTCGCACGGCCTGGGGATCGCCGCCGGCCACGAAGAACAGGCAGCCGCCCGCTCCGGAGCCGGCGGCTTTGCCGCCCAGGCTTCCCGCCTCCTCCACGGCCTCCTCAACCACCTTCATGGCCGTCGTCTGCATGCCGTCATCGAGCATCTTCTGGCACTCCCAGTTCCGATGCAGCAGTTGGCCCACCAGTTCGAGATCGCCCTCGTGGAGCGTCCCAGCGAGGCGTCGGGCGATCTCTTTCATCTCCTCCAGCGCGCGCACCACACGCTCTACTCCATCCTCGTACGCCTGCATCACCCGCACGATGGTTGCCCCGGACACCCGCGACTCCCCGACATAGCACAGCACCAGGTGCTCTTCCAACCTGAGCCGCACGTCAGCAGGAACCTCGATGGGCGTGGCATCGACCGAGGATCCGTCGAATGAGAGGACGTGGAATCCCCCCAAGGCTGCAGCGAACTGGTCCTGGCGCCCTCCGGCCAGCCCGCAGTCCTCGACCTCCAGCAGCCAGCCGAGGTGGGCCGCCTCGTGGGGGGTGACGTCGAGGCCGGCGATGCGCGAGCAGGCGAAGGCCAGTGCCGTCCCCAGCGCACCGGAGGTCCCCAGCCCTGATCCGAGCGGCGTGCCGCTGCTGGTGCGGATCTCCACGCCGCCATCGGGCAGAAAGCGACGCACGGCGGCCTGCAGCAAGGGGAGGTCCCCGTCGACCGAAAGCTGTTCCGGGTCAGTCACTTCGATCGACTGCCCAAGGTCCTCGGACACCAGCACGATTCCGGAGGGGCGACGGGTCACTTCGACTCGAACGTACGTGTCGATGGCGGCGTTGACGACCAGACCACCCTGCCGGTCCACGAATGGCGGCACATCCGTCCAGCCGCCGGCGAAGTCGAGCCGGACGGGCGCTTCCACGATGAGGTGATCTGTCATCGGCTCTGTTCCTCGTCGGGCTCGGAGGCGTCCCACTGTGACAGCGTGGGCAACTCGCCGCGCAGGTCCATGCGTACATGCCGCACGCGCCGGTTGCGACCGGACACACCCCGCGCATGGTACAGAAACACGGCTGCAGCAGTGCGTTCGAACCAGCGCTGGGAGTCCTCCCCGGGGGCCGGGGTGTCGGGCCCCGTCAGGGCGATCAACGGCTCAAGGTAGCCCAGGCCAAGGTCCCCCGGGATCCCCATCACGGCGACGTCGAACTCTTTGGCCGGCCCATAGACACGGTCCAGAAAGGCAGACAGCTCCAGCTGGCGGATCGAGACCGCGAACCCAACCGCCGTGAGCTGGGCCTGGATCATCTGTTCGAGCGGGGCTTCGCCACTCCCCACGGTGAGCAATTCCACGGCCACGGTACGGCCTGCCAGTAACGCACGGGCCGAGTCGCGGTCGACCCGTTGCGGTGAAGGTGCCCGGCGGCCCGGCACCCCGGGAGGCACCGGCCCCCACGCCGGGATCCCAAATCCGAACAGATAGCCATCGACGATCTGAGGGCGATCGATGGCGTGGGACACGGCCCGGCGAATCGAGGCATCGTCGAACGGCGGTCGCCGGGTGTTGAACACCATACCGTACGTGAAGAACAGAGGATACGCCTGGACGTCGAGACGCGGGTCGCGCCGGACGAACTCGGCGTGCGCCGGTGAAATACCGGCAAAGTCGAGCTCGCCGGACGTGAGCGCGGCGAGTTTGGTCGTGGGTTCGTCCACGACGACTACAATGAAGCGATCCGCGCGTGGCGGCCCGCCCAGGGCCGCGGGGAAGTCCTGGTTGGCGGAGAAGACCCACCGCCGATTGGGTTCGTGCGCCACGAAACGAAAGGGGCCATTGCCGACGGGAGACAGATTCCACGGTGCTTCCCGGAGACCACCGAGATCGATGTCGCCAAAATGATGGACGGGCAAGAGCGCCAGGTCGGTGAGGACGTCGGGGATGTCGGACAGGGGATTGTCGAACCGCAGGACCAGTGTCGAGTCATCAGGAGCCCGGACGGAACGCAGATCGACGAGTTCGTTGGCCCGGGGATAGCCGCTCCGCGGATCGCGGGCGGCACACAGCGTCCACTCGGCGTCGGCGGTGGTCGTGGGCGCGCCGTCGTGCCACCGGACACCGGCGTGAAGGATCATGGTCAGTGTGGTTCGGTCGTGTGACCATGACCAACGTGCGGCCAGGTAGGGCTCGGGCCGCATCAGCGAGTCGTAGCGGACCAGCGTGGTCAGCAACGCATAGCGCTGGACTTGTTTGGCCAGCGGGTGGACCGTGATGAGTGGGTTCGGGCTCTGCAGATCGGCGCCGGAAGCGAACAGAATCGTGTTGCCACGGTTCTGCTCTCCGGTGCAGGCCAGCACGACTGCCGCCAGCGTCAGACTCCTGAGCCCTCGCATGGGTAGAAGATAGCACCGCCGGGAACCCGCACGGCTGGCGTCGTTCCGCATTTCCCACGACATTGCGCCCATGCTGCGATTCGTCACACGACGTCTCCTGGTGGGACTCACGGTCGTCGTCGGTGTCGTGACCCTCACGTTCATTCTGTTGCACGCTGCCCCCGGCGACCCCGTGACCCGGCTCCTGGGACCCTCGGCTGCACCCGAGCAGGTCGCGGTGCAACGTCGAGCGCTGGGCCTGGATCGGCCCCTGGCCGTGCAGTACGGACGGTGGGTTTCGGGCTTCGCCACGGGGCGCTGGGGGACCAGCATTGCCACCGGGCGACCCGTCCGTGACATGATCGCGACCGCTTGGCCCCCGACGGTCATCCTGGTCGGCCTGTCGCTGGTGTTGAGCCACCTTCTCGGCCTGGTCGTCGGGACCATTCAGGCAGCGCGTCGGGGAAGCCGCCTCGACCGGGCGCTTTCCGTCGGGACGGTGACCCTGTTCGCGGTGCCCGGCTACTGGCTGGGGCTCATGCTGATCATGGTGTTCGCCTATTGGCTCAAGGTGCTTCCGGCCTTCGGCGCCGCGGGCCTCGACGCGGATTTCCTGTCCGGCTGGCATCGCTTCGCCGACCGGCTTCGGCATCTGGCCCTGCCGCTCGCGACCCTGGTCGTGATCGGTATCGGCGGTATGGCGCGCTTCGCCCGAGGCGCGATGGTGGACACGCTGGCCGAACCGTTCATCACCGTCGCCCGTTCCCGCGGACTCCGAGGCCGTCGGGTGCTGTTCCGCCACGCCCTCCGCCACGCATCGATCCCCCTGATCACCCTGTTGGGCCTGTCACTGCCGGCGCTGTTCTCCGGTGCGGTCTTTATCGAAGCCGTGTTCGCCTGGCCCGGGGTCGGGCGCGTTCTGGTCGAGGCGGTTCAGGCAAGAGACTTTCCGGTCGTCATGGCGGCAACCGCCATCAGTGCGGCACTGGTCGTCGTGGGGAACCTGCTGGCGGACCTGGGCGTCGCATGGGCCGACCCGAGGACGAGGCAGTCCCGTGCGTGACACGCGCCTGCGGGTGGGAAGCGCCGTCCTCGTTGGCGCCGTCCTGGTGGCGTTGTTGGCGCCGTGGCTGACCAACGGGGACCCCATCAGCCAAGGCGACGTCGTCGCCACCCGGTTCCTGGCCCCGTTCTCCACGGACGCCGGTGGCGAGTTCCACCTGTTCGGTACCGATCGATTCGGTCGAGACGTCTGGACCCGTCTCGTCTATGGCGCCCGCATCTCGCTCGGGGTGGGCGTCCTGGCCATGGCCCTCTCGGTCCTCATCGGGACCGTGGTCGGCGCGGTGGCGGGCATGACTCCGGGAGTGGTCCGCGAGGGCCTGCTGGGCGTCACGGACTTCGCGCTGGCCCTCCCGAGGGTGGTCCTGCTGCTGCTCCTGGCCTCGATGTGGGAACCGAGTGCGCTGCTGGTGATCGTCGTGCTGGGCGTCACGGGGTGGATGTCGATCGCACGGCTGGTGTTCTCTCAGGTGCGATCCCTGCAGTCGCGTCCGTTCGTCGAAGCGGCGCAGGCCCTGGGCACTTCGCTGCCACGCACCCTGCGACGGCATATCATCCCCAATGCCCTCACGCCGGTCATCGTGGCCGCCACGCTGGGCGTCGGCAACACCATCCTGCTGGAAGCCGGCCTGAGCTTCCTGGGCCTCGGCGTGCAACCACCCATGCCATCCTGGGGGTCGATGATCGCTTCGGGACGGGACACGCTCGTCAACGCACCGTGGGTGGCGGTCGTTCCCGGGGTCGCTCTGGTGGTGGTCGTGGTGGCGTTGACGCAGGTGGGGGACGCGATCCAAGAACGCCTCGAAGCAGGGACCTAGCTGGCGGACTCCGTGGCCACCGGCACCGGATCGCCCGGCTGCCAGCCGGTGGCCTCCAGGTGGGCCATCATCTCGAGCATGTCCGCCCGGCGTTCGTGGGCGGTCAACAGGACCAGGTCGCCCGGGCGGGCCCACTCGAGGGCGGCCCGGACCCCGTCCATCTCCGAGTCGGCGTGTACGATCGCCTCGGGCCCCGCACCGGCCAGGGCCAGCTCCTCCTCGATCATGGCAGGGATGGCCCCGAGAGCTCTCCCTCGGAGGTACTTGGGCATCTCCTTCACGACGACGCAATCAGGACCCATGCTCCAGGCCGCGCGTCCCAAATCGCGGATCGATTCGTCGTCGCGGTCTCCCGCCTGCCCTACCAGGATGAGACGGCGCTCGGCGGTCATGGCCCGCGCCATTTCGCCCAGAGCCCTCACGCCGTGAGGATTGTGAGCGAAATCCACGATGACCCTCGCATCGCCCAGTTGAAACACGTTGAGCCGTCCGGGATTATCGCGATGGGAGGGCCGGAAATGCTCCAGCGCACCGGCGCTCACCTCGTCCGGGATACCCAGCGCCCCGGCGGCACCGATCACTCCGAGGACATTGGCGACGTTGTACCGGGCAGCGCCATCCATGGTGATCGGGACCCGCTCGACCGGTAGGACCACGGTCCGCTCGTCGCCACGATACCGCACGATATCCCCATGCTCCAGCACCACGGCCTCACCACCCTGTTGCCGGTGCTCAAGGATCGTCGGGTGATCAGGTTGCAGCGAATACCAGACGATCGGCGCGGAGACACGTTCCCCTCCGGCCCTCAGGAGTGGGTCATCGGCGTTGAGAACCACCCGGCCTTCGGGCGGAATGACCGACGTAACGAGCAACTTCACGTTGGCCAACCCCTCCAGCGTCGCCACGCCGAACTCGCCGAGGTGGTCAGCGGCTACGTTGGTGATCAGCGCCACGTCGGCACGTCTGAGGGCCAGACCGCGGCGCAGCATGCCGCCCCTGGCGGTCTCCAACACAGCAAGATCGACCTCGGGACGCCGGAGCAGCGTCCGGGCCCCTCCCGGTCCCGAGTAGTCGCCCGGCTCCACCAGTTCGGCTCCGACCCGGATGCCGTCCGTGCTGGTGTGGCCCGCGCCGTATCCGGCCGCCTCGCCGATGGCGGCCAGCAAACGCACGGAGGTGGTCTTGCCGTTGCACCCGGTAACCAGCACGACCGGAATATCGTGGACTGCGTCCCACTCAACCTGGTCGGGGTCAGGCGTTTGCTTGAGCGGCCAGGTGCACGACCCGGTTCCCAGACCAACGGAGATGTGATCATCGTCTGACAGAAAGGTGACCCCGTGCTGCGCCGCGGCCTGCTGCAGTGCGATGGTCGCCGGACGCCGCTCGCGTTCGATCGTGGCACGCAGGCGGCGGGCGGCCTTCTCGACATTCGGTGGGGATTCGCCCGAGATCGCGGCGTTCGCGGCCGCGACCGTCCACTCGGTGAGCTCGGTTGCGGCATACAAGGCGTCGATGGGCGCGCTGATGGCCAGGCTGGCACCGCCCGCCACTTCACGGACGCACAGGCCCTGGTCGGCCCACCCGACCGCGTCCAGAACGCGACGAGTGATGTCCCGCCAGGCCCGGACGAGGTCTGGGCCCTCGTCGGGTGAGAAGGTGAGGTCGACGACGGCGCCTGGACGGTCCCACACGATGTTGGGGCCGGTCAGGCGGCGGGCTTCCGGAGCGGTGGTGGTCACGAGACCGAGTCAGCCAATCGGGTCAGTCGTCGTCTTCACGCGCCAGGCGAACACCGCGTTCGTCCCGGACCAGAGAATCCCATTCGCCGATGGCGGGGACCTCGGGGAGTTCCGGAGGAGCGGGGGGCACGGTCGTCTGTTCGCGTGGCGCGTGGGACACGTCGGGGCTGAAATTGACGATCTGCTTCCAGGTCCTCGCGATGGCGTCACCGAAGATGAGGACCAGGTCTCCCTGTCTGGCGGCCAGGAGGGCCCGGTCGACCGCCTCCACCTCGTCCGGGATGATTTCGATCGCGTCCGGGTCGACTCCCGCCTCGACCAACGCATCGCGCTGCAGCCGGGGGATTTCTTCGGAGTCCCGTCCGCGCAACCGGTCGTCACGACGGCAGATGTAGTGGTCAAAGTGCCCGGCGCAGGCCCGGGCGATGTCGCACACGTCTTCGTCCCGGCGGTCACCGGGTGCGGCGATGACGACCAGCTTCTGTCCTTCAACATCCAGCTGGTCTGCCAGCCGCACCATGGCCTGCACGGCGGACGGATTGTGTCCGTAATCGAGGATGACCTTGAAGGGGTGCTCGTTGTACACGTTGGCTCGGCCGGGGGCTTGGAAGAAACTGGTGTCGAAGGTCCGGAGACCGTGCCGGATATCTTCGAGCGTGACCCCCATGCTGAACGCCATCGCGGCCGCGAACATGGCGTTCTGCACGTTGTGCATCGCCCGGCCCTCGATCGTGGCCGGGATGAGATGAGTCCACAACAACGGAATGTGGGTGCCCTTGTCGTAGATGGTGATCATGTGGCCGTTCATGCCCACCTCGAGCACGACTCCCCGCCCTCCGGAACGAATGTGTTCCCGGACCAGCGGGTGTTCGGCGCTCATGGTCACGTAGCAGATCGTCTCCGCCTGGGAATGATCCGCCATGCGCAGGCACAGCGGGTCGTCGGCATTCAGGACCACGGTCCCCTTGGCGACTTCGATGACGATGCGTTTGACCTCGGCCAGCTGTTCGACGGTCTCGACGCCTTTGAGGCCCAGGTGATCCGGCTGCACGTTCAGGCAGGCGCTGACATCCGTCTGCCGCACCGCCATCCCGGCACGAAGCAGCCCGCCACGCGCGGTCTCCAGCACCGCGACCTCCACGAAGGGGTCGGAGAGCACCATGCGGGCAGCGACGGGACCGGTCATGTCCCCGGTCACCGTGCGCTGCCCGTCGATGTAGACACCATCGGTGGTCGTGAGCCCGACCGTCTTGCCTGACAACTTGTGGATGTGCGCCAGCATGCGGGCCGTCGTGGTCTTGCCGTTGGTGCCGGTGACGGCGGCCACCGGAATACGGCTGGGCGATCCCGATGGGAAGAGCATGTCGATGACCGGTCCGGCCACGTCGCGGGCCTGCCCCTCGCTGGGGGCAACGTGCATCCGGAACCCGGGAGCGGCATTGACCTCGCAAATACCGCCGCCGCTCTCCTTGTACGACTGGGTGATGTCGTTGGTCAGGAAGTCCACGCCGCCGACATCGAGGCCGATGGCGGTAATGGCGCGTACGGCCATGGCCGCGTTGTCGGGATGGACGATGTCGGTGACGTCGATCGCCGTCCCGCCGGTCGACAGGTTGGCGGTGGAACGCAGGTAGACCACCTCTCCAACCTGAGGCACCGTGGACCGGTCGTAGCCGCGCTGGGCGAGGAGCCGGTCGGCTTGGTAATCGAATTCGAGCCGAGTGAGCACCTTCTCATGCCCGACGCCGCGGCGCGGATCGTCATTGACCTCGTCAACCAGGGCCTCGATGGTGCGCGCCCCGTCGCCGACCACGTGCCCGGGCACCCGCTTCGACACCGCGATCAGCCGCCCGTTGACGACCAGCATCCGGTGATCGAATCCGGTAATCCACTGCTCGACCAGGACGCCGCGGCTGTGCTCCTTCGCTTGGCGGAAGCCCCGTCGCACCTCCTCGGCCGTCTGCAGGTTGAGCGATACGCCACGCCCGTGGTTGGCGTTGAAGGGCTTGACCACGACCGGGTATCCCATGCGCTCCGCCGCCTTCACGGCTTCGGCGTCCCGATACACCAGCGTCTGGTTGGGGACGGGGAGCCCGAGCGTCCGGAGAATCCGGTTGGTCTCCTCCTTGTCGGAGGCGATCTCCACGGAAATGTGGGGCGTGCGACTCGTGATGGTGGCCTGAATGCGTTGCTGGAAGCGCCCGTGGCCGAACTGGACGAGACTGTAGTCGTTGAGACGGATGAATGGAATGTCCCGTTCCTGGGCGGCATTCACCAAGGCCGCGGTGCTGGGACCGAGCGCACGGCGCTGGACGAATCGAATGAACGTATCCCGTTCGGAGGGCCAGTCGAACGATTCGGCGCTAGCAGGCCGGAGGTCATCGGGGAGCAGCGCCTCAAGCAGGGCGATGGCCAGCCGGCCGGCCTCCAGGCCCACGTCGGCCTGGGCATACTGATAGACCACGTCGTACTCGCCCGGGGTGTCCGTCGAGCGGGTCTTCCCGAAACTGACCGTCTCACCGGCCATGTTCTGGAGCTCGATCGCCACGTGCTCCAGGATGTGTCCCATCCAGGTCCCCTCGTCTTCGGTGAGACGTCGGATGAACCCGCCGGGCTCGCCGTAGGAGCAGCCGTGCTCCTGCAGCCCGGGCAACCACTCCAGGAGCGTCGTCACGAACGGCGAACCGAGGCGAACGCTGGGCCACTCTTCCAGCTGCTCGAGGTCCAGGAGTAGACGGATGACTGGGAAGTGGGCGTACAGGCTGGGGCCCTGGTACACCGAGCGCTGCCGAACGATCATGCCACCCTCATGGCGGGAGATGAAGCCGGGAGGCCGGGTCTCAAACCACCCCGGCCGGGGCGAACGCTTCGAGCGTACTCAGGTCGAGACAGGCCCCTGCCGTGAGAATGTGCAGCCGCACTCCGAGAATGCAAACGGGATCGTCTTCGTGCGCCGAGTCCATGGAGGTGTACTCCACCTGCGACGGGTCGACCACCGTGATGGCGTCACTCCCGGCCACTTCCATGCGATCGTCCGGACCGATGAACCCGGCCGTGTCCTCATCCATACCCAGTCCGACCGCGAACGGGTTGTAGGCCAGGGCCGCCAGGAGCCGTCCCAGCCGGCCCCGCTGGCGGAAATGCTGATCCACCACGGCCCGGTTGGTCAGGCCCAGACCGGGGGCCAGGGTGACGCGGTCGGCACGCGGCGTGGGCCCCTCCTGGCCGAAGGCGATCATGTGCTCGCACAGGAACGCCGCCCCGGCGGACGTGCCGGCCACGTGCGCCCCCTCAGCGTTCCGGGCCCGGATCATCTTGGCGACCGGAGTGCCACCGATGGTGGTACTGAGCCGCAGCTGGTTACCGCCCGTGAGGAAGATGCCGTCTGCCTGCTGGAGCTTCTGCAGCCAGTCCTCACGTTGGCAGTCCTCCCGGGTCTCGAAGGGGAAGGACCGGACCCGGCCGGCGCCAATATCGGAGAAGATCTCCTCATAGTGGCTGCCCGTGTCCGGCAACTGGGAAGCGGTGGGGATAACGGCGATCCGTGACTCGCTGCCGCCACACAGGTCGACAAAACGCTTCAGGATCTCCGCGTCCCGCAGTTTCTCCTCCGCTCCACCTACGGGAATGATGTACCCGCGGGTCGAGCCCGGCGGAGTAGGCGATGGACTCAATCGACGCTCCTTTCAAAAGCTTCCGTCATCACCGGACGTGCTTCGCGCAGGTGCCAGGCACCCCGGGCCAGCACATCACTGATTTCTCCCTGTTCGTTCAAGACGGCCACGTCCGCGTCACGGCCGACGGCCAGTGTCCCCTTGAACGGCAATCCCAAAATGCGAGCCACGTTGGTCGTGAATGCCGGCAACGCTCGCTCGAGTGGTACGCCCATGGCGAGAAGGTCCTGGAGTGTCAGGAGGAGGGCGTGCGGCTGCCCGATATCCATCCGGACCACCCTGCCGGCTTCGTCGAACGCCGGAAGGCACCCGCCACCGTCCGAACTGATCGTGATTCCTTCCGGGGGCGCGTCACTCTCCAGATAGCGCACCAGCGCGTCCGCAGCGGACCAGGCATCTTCGCCCTCCGCGACAGGGAACGCCGTGACATCCACGGTCGAGCCCCGGCCCGCCAGCTCGATGGCCTGCTCGAAGAGCGCGCGCCTGCGATTGACGTGGGTGGGATTGAACACTCGCGCCGGCAGCTCGCTGGTGCTGATGGCCTCCTGCACCATGTCCAGGCCACGTGGGCCATCCCCCACATGGAGATGGAGAATACCGGCCTTGCCGGCCATCATCCCAGCCACATGGGCGTCGGCGGCGATACGGAGCAGTTCCCGGAGTGAGGGTTGGCTGGACCGATGATCGCTGATGGCCACCTCACCCACACCCACGATGCAATCGATGTAGATGATGTCGCTGCGGACGTCTCCCGTCAGGGTCCTGAGCGGCAGGTGATACCCGCCGGTCAGGCAGTAGGCGGAAAGCCCCATCTCCACCAGCCCACGAGTCGTGGCCACCAGGGACCCGGTGTCACGGGTGGTATCGTCGGTGCCCAGGAGCCCCAGCACGGTGGTGATGCCACCGGAGGTGATGTCCTGTACCGCGAGCGGCGGCACCCGGCTAGGGGTCCCCGATTCCCCACCTCCCCCCGTAACGTGGACGTGGCCATCGATCAGCCCGGGAATGGCCCGGCGGCCGTCGAAGTCCAGGACCTCGACGTCCAGCGCCGAGGGCAGGTCTGGGAGGTCCGGCCCCAGCCAAACGATGCGCCCCCCAGCCACCAGGAGGTGGTTGACTCCGAGCGGCTCTGGGGCGAAGATGTCGAGGTTGCGTAGTAGTCGTAGCATGGTTCGTTGAAGATCCGTCCTCGGCGACCCCCAAAAGATAGTCGCGTCACAGGCCTCCGGCGACCGGCCCAGTAGCCGAACCGGCCGCCTTCCATTAACTTGACCACTCCCTCGTCAGGCGGCTGCGGCCGCCCACGTCGGCAGTCTCAGACCCGCCAGGCTCCCCACGGCCGGCGTTCCACGGATCACTCAAACACGCAGTCAGCTCGTGACCAACGAAACAGCCTCCGGTATTCTGGAGTTGACCGACAACGGCGCCGGATTCCTGCGCCGTAAAGACGCCAACTACCTCCCGTCCAACGGCGACGTGTACGTGCGCCAGCGCCTGATTCGCGAATTCGGGCTTCGATCCGGTGACGAACTCCTCGGCCCCGTCGGCAAGGCACCCGGCCGCGGCAAGAGTCCGCCACTGAATCGGGTGGAATCGGTCAATGGACGGCCTCCCCCCGAGATGAAGCGCCGGCCAGATTTCAACCGTCTGGCCGCCATCCATCCCAACGAACAACTCATGATGGACTGCGGGCTCCACCGTTTGGGACAGCCGGACTATACCAACCGCATCATCGACCTCATGTCGCCGCTGGGGAAGGGCCAACGGGCTCTGATCGTTGCTCCGGCCAAAGCCGGCAAGACCATGGTCCTGCAGGCCATGGCCGAGGGTGTGGCCACGAACTATCCGGAGGCCCTGCTCCTCATCCTCCTGGTGGACGAACGGCCTGAAGAGGTGACGGAGATGGAGATGATCGGCTACGGCGAGGTCATCGCCTCCAGTTTCGACCATCCTCCACAGCGCCATATCGCCATCGCCGAACTGGTCCTGGAGCGGTCGCGGCGCCGGGTGGAGATGGGCGAGGACGTGGTGATCATCCTGGACTCCATCACGCGCCTGGCGCGGGCCTACAACACCGTGGGGAAGGGGTCGGGACGGACGATGTCGGGTGGCCTGGACGTTTCATCCCTCGACAAGCCGAAGAAGTTCCTGGGGAGCGCGCGGAACGTCGATCCCAGTCAGGGCGGCGGATCCCTGACCATCATCGGCACCACCCTGATCGACACCGACTCCCGGATGGATCAGGTGATCTTCGAGGAGTTCAAGGGTACCGGCAACAGTGAATTGGTGCTCAACCGCGAGATCGCCGAGCGGCGCATCTATCCCGCCATCGACCTCAACGCCAGCGGGACCCGGAAAGAGGAGCGCCTCCTCTCCCCCGACATGCTCAATGCCTCGCGGGAACTCCGCCACCGTCTGGCCGACCTGCCAGCCACCGACGCCATGCAACAACTGCTGACCTACATGAAGCGCACCAAGTCCAATGAAGAACTGGTGCAGCAGGTCATGGCGGGAATCTAGGCCGGGAGTAGTGAGTAGTGAGTAGTGAGTAGTGAGTAGTGAGTGGGACGGAGTCGGCCGCAGTCCCTTCACATGAACCTGCCGCACGGACACGGGGAGCTCGAGGCTCCCCGTGTTGTTTCATTGCACTCCCACAACTCACTACTCACCACTCACTCTCTCTGCCGTTCACTCTCGCTTCCACGTGTTGTTGCCGCGATTGACATCGGTGAACACCCAGTCGGGATCGATCCGCACCTCCGTCACGTCCCCCGCCACCGTGACGCGCTGCTCACGCGCCCCGTTCAGCCAGGGCTCTACCGGCAGGGTGAGCGATTCCGTCGATCCGTCCGCCCTCGCGATCCGGAGCAGCACCGGCATGGGAGCCAGGCCTTCGTCCCGGATGACGATGGTCGAGGATCCGCCCTCGGTGACCACGTCGCCGACCGCCTGGTCGAGGGTCCACGTTTCGTAGAACCAGGTCCGCCAGAACCAGTCGAGGTCCTGGCCGCTCACGTCTTCGAAGGTGTTCCACAGGTCGAATGGGGTCGGGTGTTTCTGGAGCCAGCGACGGCCGTATTCCCGATACGCCTCGTTGAACAGTTCCTCCCCGAGGACGGCGCGCAACGCCGTGAGGTTCCGCGCCATCTTGAAGTAGCTGGCGACACCGTACGCGATCCCGGTTTCGTACAGATCGCCGTGCCGCATCAATTCCGTTTCGCCGCCGGACGCGAAGAACTGCGTGACGAATCCGAGCAACTGGGTTTCGGTCGACTGGCCCCAGCGGGCCTCCTCGGCCTGAAACTCGTTGAACTGGGTCAGCCCCTCATCCATCCAGGTGTACCGCTTCTCATCGGAGCCAACCATCATCGGGAACCACATGTGGGCGACCTCATGGACCGTCACACTATAGAGGCCCGTGGAATCCCGGGTGCCCCCGATGCAGGTCATCATGGGGTATTCCATCCCACCGCAGGAATCGGGGCCGTCCACCGCGGTCATGTGGGGATACGGGTAGGGCCACAGGAACCGGGACAGAAACTCCACGGAATGGCGGCCGAACTCGGCCGAGCGATTCCAGGCTCCCGCGTCGGGACGATAGAACGCGAAGACGTTGGTGGTGTCGGGCTGACCGTTGCCCGTCGCGTCACCGGGGAGGGCGATGGTCGCGTCCCACAGGAACTGGTCGGACAGCCCGAAGGCGAAGTCGCGGACGCCCTCCGCCCGGAAGCGCCACGTCAGCTTGCCGTTCACCCCCGCGGCCGTGGCACGACCGGGACCGAAATCCTCGGCAGTCACGACCCGAACCACTTCCCCGCTCCGCCTGGCCTCCGCCAGACGCTCGCGGGATGTGGCCGAGAGCACTTCGTCGGCATTCTGCAGCGCGCCGGTGGCAGCAACCAGGTAGCCGGCCGGTACGGTAAGCGCCACGTCGTAGTCGCCATAGCCCATGTAGAACTCGGCGTTCCCCAGATACGGGTCCGTCTGCCATCCGCTCAGAGGACCAAACGCCCGGTTGACGTCATCGTACACGGCCATCTGGGGGTACCAGTACGCCACGTAGGTCACCCGGTCCTTGATGCCCTGGCGCGGCGCTCCATCGGGGGGCAGCGTCATGGACCAGTCGAACGCCAGATCGATGGAATCGCCGGGCGCCACCGCTGAGGCAAGCACGATGAGCAACGCCGTGCCGTTGACCGCGTACCCCGGCGTGGGAGCATTGTCCTGCTTGGCCGGCAGTGCTTCCCCGCGCGCGGCCACCCGTGACAGCGTGACGCCTCCCGTGATGGGCACCTGCGTGTTCTTGAGCGCGTCGTCCCGGAACAGATTGTGACGCAGGCGAACCGCCAATCGGCGCAGGGCGTTGGGCGATCGATTGAAGTACCGAATGGTGGAGACGCCGTTCAACGTCGCCGTCGCGGGGTCGATCTCCGCGGCGATGTCGTAGTGGGCCCATTGCGTCCAGTAGTTCGGCCCGGGTCGACCGGTGCGGGTGCGCGTCCCCGCCTCAATGGCGGCTTGGAACGCCGCCGTCTCGATGATGGGATACGGCCTTGGGCGGTCCACGCTGGATCCGGCAGCCACCTCCTGCGCAGCTCCCGGGACAGCGACGAGAAAGGCGAGGGCTGTACATGACACCGCACGCCGGGCTGAAACCGTCATGAACGCGTACTCCTGTCAATCAGGTGAATCCTCAAGTACCAATGGAAAGTACGAAACCCCTGCAGAGAGGTTTCCCTGAGGCCGCTACTTGATCATCACGTACCGCTCCAAGCGCGCCACTTCATTGTCGTCCACGTATTTGCCGATCTCGCGCCGGAACTGGGCGATGGACTGATAGGGCCGGTATTCCTTGAACTCGTGCTCCATCCGGCTCCCCACGCCCGGGATCGAGAGGATGTCCTCGTCGCTGGCCGTATTGAGATCGATCGGCACGAACACATAGCCGGACAATCGGGCGACTTCCGCATCATCGACGTACTTGCCCATCTCCCGCTGGAATTGCGCCAGCGCCACGTAGGGCCGGTACTCCTCGAATTCATGGAGCATCCGCTCGCCCACACCCGGGATCAACAGCATCTCGGCCTGCGAGGCGGTGTTGAGGTTGAGCGGGATGAACATCGCGGCATACAGGGCATCACGCTGCTCGTCGGTCAACGATGCAAGGTCGGCGCTCAATGCCTCCATGGTCAGGTAGGGCCGTGTCGCCAGGATATGCGCGACGTGGTCGGCCGTGAGGTGGGGCAGCGCCGTCAGCTCCTGTTCGGTGGCCAGATTGGGATTCACCATGTCCGACGGCCCGACCTGGGCGGCGGCGGTGCTGCAAAGAACAGCCAGGCTCAGCAACAGGGGCACCGCACTCGTGGTTCTCATCATCGATCCTCTTGTGGTCAAAGTGACGTTTCCGTAGTCGTCCGCTCTCGCGAGATCAGGGTGTACAGGAGACCGACCAGCCCGAGTGGGATCATGGCCCCCGGGGCCAGCACGGGGGTGGCCCCGGTCATCGCCTCCCGGAACAATGCCCATCCGGCGAGGCCGGGCACCATCTCCAACTCGAACTCGACGTTGCCGCGATAGTGGAGCAGCGTACCGACGACACCACTGAGCACCATCAACGCCATGGCCGTGAGGCATACGCGATGGCTCAGGATGGTGCCGGCCCGTACGTGCCACATCAGCGTGACGAGGCCGAGCGCAAACACGCCCAGGGGCTCCCATTGCCACAGGTCCTCTGTGTGACCCAGGAGCAGGAGCTCGGCGGCCGTGCCGATCATGCTCAGCAAGAGCACCAGGACCAGGGTCCGCTGAATCATCCCGTGCGACGGTGTCATGACGGTATTGTCTCCCATTCAGCTACGCATGGCGGGTGAATACTGTTGACGGAGCCGCCGAATGCCAAGCCCACTCCGGCGCACAACCCGACGCACTGTGAGTACATTGTTCACCCGGCCTGCGGCCCGCGGGCCGTTTCTCGAACGGCGAGGATGTGTGCCCAATCGACTGACGACGGCGAACAGCCCCTACTTGCTCCAGCACGCGGACAACCCTGTGGATTGGTATCCGTGGGGTGAGGAAGCCCTGGCCCGGGCCCGGGAAGAGGACAAGCCGATCTTTCTGTCCATCGGCTACGCGGCCTGTCACTGGTGTCACGTGATGGCGCACGAGTCTTTCGAACACCCGGACACGGCCGCGTTCCTGAATGGACACTTCATCAACATCAAGGTCGACCGCGAAGAGCGTCCCGACCTCGACGCCATCTACATGCAGGCCACCGTCGGCATGACCGGCCACGGGGGATGGCCCATGAGCGTCTGGCTCACGCCCGACGGGGTGCCGTTCCACGCCGGAACCTACTTTCCCCCGGAACCCCGGCACGGTATGCCCTCGTTCCGTCGAGTCCTGGAAGCGCTGGCGCAGGCCTGGCACGACCAGCGAGACAGGATCCTCGAGAACGCCGGCCGCGTCCTGGAAGTGCTCCAGACCGACCTCCTCGCCAGCGACGCAAGCGAGACCATCACCGTGGACCCGGCGGACGTCGTCCGGCGGCTCGAAGCGGTCTTCGACCGGAGAAACGGTGGCTGGGGCGACGCGCCGAAATTCCCGCAACCGATGCTCCTGGACTACCTGCTCCGGGTGCTACCACAGACGCCGACGGGGTCGGCCAGGGACATGCTCGACACGACGCTGGACCGCATGGCCGACGGCGGCATTCACGATCTTCTCGGCGGCGGATTCCATCGCTACGCCACAGACGCCCAGTGGCTGGTGCCCCACTTCGAGAAGATGCTGTACGACAACGCTCAGTTGGCGCGGGTGTACCTGCATGCCTGGCAGGCAACCGGGACGGAACGTTATCGGGCCGTTGCACGTGGAGTGCTGGACTACGTGATCCGGGAGATGCGTCACCCCACGGGAGGGTTCTTCAGCTCCCAGGACGCGGACAGCGAGGGGGTCGAGGGCCGGTTCTTCGTGTGGAGCGCCGACGCATTCCTGTCGGTGGCGGCAGACGACGGGGACCTGGCCGCACGCGCCTGGGACGTGAGCGAGACCGGCAACTGGGAGGGGACCAACATCCTCCACCGCCTGGTACCGGTCCACACCCTGGCCGAGGAGCGGCGTCAGCCGGTCGAGGACATCGAGGCCAGGTTGGCGTCTGTCCGCCAGCGCTTGTGGGAATCCCGGGAGACCCGCGTCAAACCGGGCCTCGACGACAAGGTTCTGACTTCATGGAACGGCCTCATGCTCGCGGCCTTTGCCGAAGCGGCCTGGGTCTGGAACGACCCGGCCTATCTGGAGGTGGCACGCGCCAACGGCGCCTTCCTCCTCCGGACCTTGCGCACGAGCGAGGGTCGGCTGCTGCGTGTATGGACGGAAGCGGGCGGGGCCGCGCTCAACGGTTACCTGGAGGATTACAGCCACGCCATCGAGGGACTCCTGTCCCTGTACCAGGCGACCTTCGAACGCCAGTGGTTCGAGGCCGCTCGCGAACTGGCCGAGGTCATGATCACCCGGTTCGGGGCCGAAGGCGGAGGGTTCTTCGACACCAGCGACGACCACGAACGCTTGATCACCCGCCCCCGCGAAGTACAGGACAATGCCGTACCTTCAGGCGGCGCCATGGCGGCGACCGTGCTGGCGAAACTGGCGGCCTTCACCGGTGAATCGCGATACACCGAGATCGCCCGGACGGCCGTCGCGCAGATTGCCCCCCACCTGGCTCGCCACCCTCTGGGGTTCGGCCAGTGGCTGCAGGCTGCGGAGTTGCTGTCGCGCCCGGCACTCGAGGTGGCAGTGGTCGGCCCGCGGGACGACCCGGACACCCACAGGCTACTCGACGTGTTGCGGCCGGGATTCCATCCCAGCCGGGTGATGGCCTGCGCCGACCCAAGCGAGGAGTCGACGGTTCCCCTCCTGCAGGGTCGTGGCTTGATCGAAGGCCGCCCGGCCGCCTATGTGTGCCGGGACTTCGTGTGCCACACCCCCGTCACCGACCCGGCCGACCTCCGGAAACTCCTTGCACCGGATGGCGTCTGACCCACCCAGGGCGTCGATTGTCTCCGGTCGTCCTTACGGCATTTCGTACCGTTCCAACCACTGGAGATCGTCCTCGTCCACGTAGGCCAGGTATACCGATGCCGGGCCGAATCCGAGGAGCCTCCGGTCGGCGGGCAGCACGACCTCTCCGGTGCGGTTCCCCTCCCCGTCGAACACGTCGAACCGCTGCGGCTCCCCCGCCTTGGTGCTGCGGCGGACCCAGGCGTTTCCATCCGGTGCCACCGACACCGAGCCGGCCGGGAACGGAGGCTTGCTGTCAGGCCACTGATAGTCGCCGACCGATGGACGAGGCCCCATGCTGCCGCCCCGACCGAAGCTGACGCTGCGCCGTCCATTGTCCATGGCAACCATGACGCCCAACCCAGCACTCCTGGCGTCGATGAACTCCTCCTTCTCGGCGGCGCCGATCTTCACGGGGCGATAGTCGACCGGCTGGCCACGGACTTCTGCACCGTTGGTGCCGGCCCAATCGAGGCGATACTCGGATCCGGCCCGCGCCATGGCCACCCTCCCGTCGGCCGCCACGTCCCAGGCGTCCTGCGCGCTGTAGGGCACCGGCCGCATGCTGATATTGCGGCTACTGGCCGGCCCGCTGGACTCGATCTTCACCTCCTGCAGCTTGATCATGGCGACGGTGTCCGACGGGCCTCCGCTGAGGGGCCGCCGCAGGACCGCGGCCGAGTCCCGGCGCCCGCCATTGGGGCCCCCGCCCATCGGTTGATAGTAGATGTTGCCGGCACCATCGGTCGCGCGCGGCATCACGATGGCGAAGTTGGCACCATCATCCTGCGCGATACTGTGGGAGGCACCGAAGGTGCCGTCGGCGCCGACGACCGTCATCCTGCCATTGCCGAGGTCGAGCAGGAGCGACTCGCCACCGGGCAGCGGAAAGAGCTGGTCCGGCATGGTATACTCCCCCGGGCCCTTGCCCTTGCGCCCCAGGGTATCGGCCGAGAGGTTGCCGAGATCGACGGACACCAGCACTTCCCCGATCCCGTCGGACACCAGGACCCGCTGATCGTCCAACGCCCGGAAACCCGAAATGGCGTCGAACGGCTCCGGATATTCATCCGCCGGCGTCGTCAGGCGCCGTTCCTGGGCGGGGATGGCGGTCGGGGCCAGAAGGGCCGCCACCACGGGGAGTGCGGCCAGCGTCAATCGGGTCATGCGTTCCTCCGTCAATGAGGTCTCACGGGGAGAACCGTTCAGGTGCCTGTATCAGTCTGGGTAGATGCCTCAGAGCCGGAGAGCGTCGCGCCCCGGTCGAATCCACCGCCCCGTCGATCCGTAGAGAATGCACCATACTCAGGGAGAGGGTCTCATGGGCAGCACCGGCAAACACTCGCGCCTGGGACCTTCCCTGGCGACATTCGGCGTTCTCCTGATCGCCATCAAGGTGGGACTCACGTCCTTCGACATCGCTCACGGCGGCGGCCCCTTCCTGACTTTCTCCGCCGTGTTCTTCATCCTGGCGGGCGTGGCGCTCATGTTCCGCCGGAGCTCCACTTAGTCCGATGCCGGCCAACGGCGATTACTCTGCCCGGCCCCCGGTAGACGCCAGCCAGGAACTGGCGACCATCCGGCGTGGCGCGCAACTCCTGGACTCGGCGATACCGGTACCGGGCACGTCCCTGCGTTTTGGCATAGATGCCGTCATCGGCATCGTGCCCGGCCTGGGCGATGCCGTAGGGGCCGTGTTCGCCTCGATGATCCTATTCAAGGCCTATCGCCTCGGTGCCGGATGGCGCCTGCTCCTGAGGATGTTCAGCAACATCACCATCGATGGCCTGTTGGGCGCGGTGCCGCTCCTGGGCGACTGGCACGACCTGGTGTGGAAAGCCAATCTCAAGAACACGGCCCTGCTCGAACGCCACCTCGTCGATCCAGCAACGACCGCCCGGGCCAGTGGGTGGTTCCTCGCCCTGCTCCTCGGCGGTGTGCTCGCAATCGCCGCCGCGTCGGTCCTGGTGGCGCTCTGGGTGCTCCGATGGCTCGTCGGCTTGTGGTAGCCCCCGCTCGACCTCACGCTCCTGATGCCGGGCCATGCTCCCTGATTCGACGCCGGGCTCATACCCCCTGATGTGGCCGAGCCGATGGCGCCGGCCCTCTTTCCGCCACCATAGCACGGGCTACCTTTCCTTGTCATGACCGCCGTGCAAGACCTCCGCCCAACCTTCAGTGCCGCCGAGGTCGTCAATCTGGCCCTGGAGCACTACGGCCTCGAGGTCAGAGCCGAACCGCTCCCCAGCTACATCGATCAGAACTTCCTGCTGACCGACGCGGCGGGAGGGCGTCACGTCTGCAAGCTCGCCAACGCATCGACGTCGGGTGAGGCGTTGGATCTCGAGCACGCAGTCATGGCCAGGCTTCGGGCCGCCGACCCACCCGTTCCCTGCCCCGAGGTCGTGCTCACGCTGGAAGGCGCGACGTGGTGGACCGCGCCCACGTCGAAGGGGCACCACCTGGTCAGATTGATGACCCACCTTCCCGGCCAGCTCATGGTCGACCTCCCTTCCAAACCGCCATACTTCCTGAGAAGTATGGGCCGTTTCATGGCGCGGGTAGACAAGGCCCTGGCCGGGTTCGATCACCCCGGCGCCAGACGAACGCTGGCATGGGATGTGGTGCACACCCCTACGACCGTCGCCGCGCACCTCGACACCATCACGGACCCGGCGCGCCGGTCGTTGGTGAGCGATGTCGTGGCCGCCTTCGACGCTGTGGCCGCCCCGGTTCTGCCAACGCTTCGCCACGGTGTGATTCACAACGACGGCAACGACCACAACCTGCTGGTTGGCGGAGACCCGGCGCCGACACCAGGCATCGTCGGCATCATCGACTTCGGGGACGCAGTCTGGACGGCGATCGTCAATGAACTGGCCATCGCCGCCGCCTACGCCGTGATGGGTCACCCCGATCCCGTGGCGGCGGTGGCACACGTCACTGCCGCCTACCACGACGTCCATCCCCTTGTGGAGGAGGAGCTGGCCGTTCTGATGACGCTGATCAGGGGCCGGCTGGCCATCTCGGTCTCCATGGCTGCGCATCAAGCCGGTGAAGGTCGGACCGAGGAGTACCTCTCGGTGAGTGAAGCCGGCGCCTGGAACGCCCTGGAGCGGCTCGGTGCACTCGACCCCGACCTGTTTCACTACCAGCTGCGTGTGGCTTGCGGGTTTCCCGCCAGCCGCGCCTCGGCCGCGGTCGAACACTGGATCGGTTCAGTGGCCGACCCGGCGGCCGTCCTTCCCGGAGTCGACCTGGATCATCCCTTGGTGCTCGATCTTGGGCCGGGGAGCCCGGACATCGATCGCGTGGACCGCCTGACCGACGCGCCCGCCTGGGAACGGAAGATTCGGGAGCTCGTGTCCGCCGCAGGCGCCTCGGCGGCCGTCGGTCGCTACGACGAGCCCAGGCTGTGTTATTCGGCGGACCAGTTTGCCACTGCTGGCGCCGAACGGCGGACGGTCCATCTGGGGCAGGATGTGTTTGCCCCAGCCGGTACCACGGTCCATGCCCCCCTGGCCGGTACGGTCCACAGCGTTGGTCACAACGATCTTCCGCTCGACTACGGGCCGACGGTCATTCTGGAGCACCAACCCACCCCTGAGGTCAGTTTCTTCACGCTGTACGGCCACCTGGACACCAGCTGCCTGCAACTCGAGCCCGGCAGTGCGGTCGCCGCCGGCGAGCAGATCGGCCGGCTTGGAGACCCCTCCGAAAACGGCGGCTGGCCGCCGCACCTGCACTTCCAGGTCGTGGTCGATCTGGTGGGGCATGTGGGCAACTTTCCCGGAGTAGCAGCCCCCAGCGAGCGCGATGTGTGGCTGGCCCTGAGCCCCAACCCCGGTCCCCTGCTGGGCCTGAAGGGCGCCAACGGCCCGGCACCGGCCCCCGAGCCCATCGCCATTCTCACCGCCCGGGAAGACCACCTGAGCCCATCGCTGTCACTGTCCTATCACGACCCGCTGACCATCACCCGGGGTTGGATGCAGTGGCTCTACGACCATCAGGGCCGCGCCTATCTCGACGGTGTCAACAACGTGTGCCATGTCGGTCACTGCCACCCGCATGTCGTTGCAGCGGCGGCCCGGCAGATGGCCGTCCTGAACACCAACACCCGGTATCTGCATCCCAACCTCGTGGCGTATGCCTCGCGGCTTACGGCTCTGTTCCCCGATCCCCTGTCCGTCTGCTTTCTGGTGAACTCGGGAAGCGAGGCCAACGAGCTGGCACTGCGGTTGGCACGGGCACACACCGGGGCCCACGATGTCATCGTCCTGGACCACGCCTACCACGGCAACACGGGGGCCCTGGTGGACCTGAGCGCCTACAAGCACGACGGACCAGGCGGGACCGGGGCGCCGGACTGGGTCCATGTGGTGCCACTGCCCGATCCCTATCGAGGGGAGTACCGTGGCGACGACGCCGGCCGCCGTCATGCCGCTACGCTGTCCGGCACCATCGAACAAGCGACCGCCCGGGGTCGGCGGGTGGCGGCATTCCTGGGCGAGTCTGCATCCGGCTGTGGCGGCCAGGTCCTCCTGGCCGACGGGTATCTCGGCGCGGTGTACCCCGAGGTCCGCCGTGCCGGCGGGGTCTGCATCGCCGACGAGGTCCAGGTGGGTTTCGGACGGGCCGGTTCGCACATGTGGATGTTCGAGACGCAGGGCGTGGTCCCGGACATCGTGACCCTGGGAAAGCCGATCGGCAACGGCCACCCAATCGGAGCCGTCATTACCACACCGGCCATCGCCGAGTCGTTCGACACCGGGATGGAGTACTTCAATACCTTCGGCGGCAACCCGGTGTCCTGCGCCGTGGGACTGGCGGTGCTGGACGTGATCGAACGCGAGGGACTTCAAGCCCACGCGGCCGCCGTTGGGACACGTCTCGCCGAACGGCTGCGCGCGGTTCAACGGCACCACCCGCTGGTGGGGGACGTGCGTGGGCAGGGGCTCTTTCTGGGAGTCGAACTGGTCCGTGACCCGAACTCGCTCGAACCGGCCGATCGGGAAGCGGCGTACGTGGTCGAGCGCCTCAAGGATGAGGGCATCCTCCTGAGTACCGACGGCCCGCACCGCAACGTCCTGAAGATCAAGCCTCCGATGGTCTTCTCGCACGACGATGCCGATCACCTGGCAGCCACCCTCGAGTTGGTGCTCTCCGAGGTCATGGAATGAGCCGGCCCCAGGATCGGCCCCGACTGAGGACGGCCATCGTCACCGGGCCAGGACGCTGACGGACACGTCCGTTCGCCCCGGTCGGCCTCATCGCCCCTCCTGGCCAGGGATGGAGCCAAAGCGGCTTCCGGGTCCGGGTCTTGCAGCCGGCGCCGACCGAGACGCCCCTCTGGCAGGAGGTCGGTTGCCCCAGCAGGTCTCACGCCGCATCCCGAAGTCGGGGCCCCAAGGGTCCGAGCCGAGGCCGCCTTCGCGGAAGGCGGCTCTCGGCGCGGGCGTCTCTCTTTGGCTGCTGGCAACCGCGGCCCT
>JBDHIK010000151.1:0-5537 GCA_039587475.1 Gemmatimonadota bacterium
GCCGTTCCGGGGGACGTCCCGCTTCGGGTGCAGGGCATATGGACAACCCCGGGCTACTACCGCGCATACGATAGCCAACCGCTGCTCGGCCGCGCATTCACCCAGGACGATGTCGATCGCGGCGGCGACGTCGTGGTTCTCGGCCACGGACTGTGGCGCAGCCGGTTCGGTGCGGACTCGACCGTCATCGGGGAACGCCTCACGGCCTTTGCCACGGATCGCCCGGATGAGGCCTCGTCGTTCACGATCATCGGGGTGCTCCCCGAGTCCTACTGGAGCATGACCGGCGACTTCGACCTGCTGCTCCCTCTCTCGACGACGCGCCGACCGACGACGGTGCTCGCCGCTCCCGGGGTGACGCCGGCGCAACTGGCCGACCACCTCACGGCCTACGTACGCGATCATCGGGCGACGGATCCCTCGTGGCGCATGCATGTCGAGCCGGCGCGGGACGCCTACGTGCGACAGGTTCGGCCGGCGCTCACCCTGCTCCTCCTGACCGGCCTGGTGGTTCTGGCGGTCGTGGCGGGTAACGTCACCGTGCTGGTGCTGGTGCGGGCGCTGCGGAAGGAGCGCGAACTGGCGGTGCGGCGGGCCTTGGGAGCGGGGCAGGGCAGCCTGATGGCGGGCTGGTTGGCCGAGGCGCTGGTGCTGATGGTTCCGGCGGCGGCTCTGGCCCTGGCATGGGCGTTCGTGGTGCAGCGCACCGTGTCGGGGTTGGTCGAGCGCCAGCTTCAGGTCGCGGTGCCCGGCGGCGTGCTGCCCGTCCTTCCGGCGGCGGTGGTGCTGGTGACGTGCCTGACGGCTGCCCTGCTGGCGGTGCTCGTAGCCGTGGCGCCGGTTCTGGCCGGGGCGGTCAAACGGCTGACCCCGTCGATGGTCCTCGGTGGAGCGGGAGCACCGAGCGATCCCCGGTCCCGCAGTCTGGCGCGCCAGGGGTTGGTGACGCTCGAGGTGGCCTTGTCACTGGTCCTGTTGGTGGCTGCGGGCCTGATGACGCGGAGTGCCATGGGGCTCGAGCGGGCCACGTTGGGATTCGAGCCTCGAGGGCTGCTGCGGGCCTACGTGTCATTGCACCCCAGCCGGTATCCCGACACAGAGGATCAACGATCCTTCTACGCCACGTTGTCTGACCGAGTCAACGGTCTCCCTGGAGTACCGGGTTCCGCTCTGGTCGACGCCTACCCGTTCCAGGTGACGCGCGGTTCGTTGCTGGAAGCCTCCGGTCGTTCGGCGGAGGACCTCGCTGGAACGCGTGCCGTGCGCCAGGTCGTCAGCGCCGACTACTTCTCCACGATGGACATCGCGTTGCGGCGCGGCAGGCTGTTCGATCCTGCCGGCGGACCCCAGGTCGTGGTGTCGCGACGATTGGCCGAATCGGTGTGGCCCGGCCGGAATCCGGTCGGCCAACGTCTCCGGGTGGGCACGTGGCGCCGACTGGCGAGTCCTGCCGAAGAACCGTGGCGCGAGGTCGTCGGCGTGGTGGACGACGTGGCCAAGACGCTGACCGGACGCAACTGGCCTGATGTCTACCTGCCGTTCGACCAGGCCGTCCGGCCCGACATGTACCTCGTGGTTCGCAGCGAGCGGGATCACGCCTCGCTGGGGCGCGAGCTCCAGGACGTTGCGGCCCAGCTCGATCCGGCGCTTCCGCTGTCGGACATCGAGTCGATGCCCTTGGTGATCGACCGTGAACTGGCGCGACCCCGATTCCTCGCGCTGCTGGTGTCGGGCTACGCAGTGCTCGCCGTCGCCCTGGCGCTGTCGGGTGTGTTCGGCACCCTGGCGTTCATGGTGGCACAGCGCCGCCGTGAGATTGCCGTTCGCCTTGCGGTTGGCGCCGGCGCCGGGCGTCTGGTGGGGTGGGTGGTGGGCAAGGGGCTGCGACTGGTGGCCGGTGGCCTGGTGCTCGGGCTCATCGGGTCCCTGGCGCTGGGTCGACTGATCGCGTCCTTGCTGCACGGGGTGCCCGCCACGGATCCCGTCACGTTGGTCGTGGTGTTGACGCTCCTGGTGGCGGCGGCCCTCCTCGCCACCTGGGTTCCGGCCCGGCGGGCGACCCGGGTGGCCCCCGCCGAGGTGCTGCGGGCCGAATAGGTGTCGTCACGGGGCTGGCCCGGCCGCGCATCTCCGGTATATTCGCAGCCGACCCATCAACCCGAGAGGATCAGTCATGAAAGCACGTATCCCAGTCATTCTGGGGCTATTGGTAGCTGGCACGGCCGGCACGATGCAGGCCCAGGCGACGGTGGACGTCGAAGAGATCCGGGCCATGCTGCTCGACGGCTTCGAGAAGGCCCGCACCATGGACGTCGAGTTCGCCCAGGCCATTCCGGACTCGGCGCTGCGCTGGGCTCCGACCGAGGGCGTCCGCACCTTCAGCGACCAGGTGGCCCATGCCGGGTTGGGGAACACCTTGTTCGTGGCCGGGCCGGTCATGGGGCAGTCACGTCCCGAGCGCGGCGACACCGCCGTCTACCTCAATGACAAGCAGGAACTGGTCGCCGCGCTGCACCGCGCCTACGACTACGTCATCGTGAGCGTGCAGACGCTGCCGGCCGAGGAATTCCTCGCGGAGACCACGCTGTTCGGGCAGCAGATGCCCAAGTGGCGCGTCCTGGTGCAGGCCCTGACGCACGGCATCTGGACCCGGGGCCAGCTGGTGCCGTATTTCCGGATGAACGGGGTGGCGCCGCCCAGTTATCGGGCCTTCTAGGGAAGAGGGAGGGGAGGAGAGGAAGGAGATCGGAGTGGGGAGCGGAGTCGCCGATGGCCGACGGCGAGTCAGTTCCCCGCTTTGGCGCGCAGTTCCTCGAAGAAGTTCTGCACCAGCACCAGGTTGCCGGAGATGTCTCCCTTGCCGGTCCGTTCGACGACGATGAAGCGCCCATCGGGCGCCACGGCGTACATGACGTTGCCCGAATTCCGCTCGTATTCGTTCTGGGCCGGCATGACGATCCTCGCGGTGACGGTGGCCGCGGCCGGCCCCGAGGTCATGTCGAGCTGTACGATGGTCTGGCCTTCGCTGCCGTAGTAGAGGTACTTCCCGTCCGCACTCCACATGGGGAACGCGCCACCATCGGTCGACAACTGCCAGCGGCCTTGCTCGACGTCGGGGAACGGTCGCAGGTAGATCTGTTCGTCTCCGGATTCGTCGGAATGGTATGCCAACCAGCGCCCGTCGGGAGAGACCACCGGCCCCCGCGTCTCGAAGTCCGAGACGACGAGCGGGATGGGCGCGCTATCGACACCGGGGCGGATGGCCCAGATGTCGTCCGAAGCATTCGTTCGGAGGACCAGCCAGGTCCCATCGGCCGTCCAACTCATCTCGCGGTAATCCTCGTCGAGTTCCAGCAACTTGCGGGCTTCGCCGCTGCCGTCGGCCCGGCGCGTCCAGAGTTCAGGACGGCCCCGGCGGGATACATAGGTGACCGACAGGCCATCCGGCGTCCACACGGGGTTGAAGTTGGCCTCACCGTCGAAGGTGAGACGGGTCAGGGGCCCCCGGTCGAGTTGCTTGATCCAGACGTCGGACCTCGTGTTGTCGATGATGGTGACGGCCAGGCGCCCGCCGTCGGGTGAGAGGGCCAGCCCTTCGAACTCCTCGTCCTTGGTCCAGGACGCATCGACGGCGGTCGTGCCGCCGCCCGGCGAGGCCCAGACGATGCGCTCTGCGGTATTGATCCCCGTGGTGGCGTACACCAGGGTCCCGTCGTCCGCCAGCGCCACGTCGGTGCCGCCGGACGTGCGCGCGTCCAACCCGTCAATGATGGCCACCGATGGGCCGGTGAGGGTGAGCGCGTCCTGGTCCATCGGCGCCGCCATCAGAGTGCCCTCGGCGGTGACGTAGACCAGGTGGCCCGACTTGGCGTACAGCCCGTACTGCCCGACCACCGCACCGCGGGACTGGCCCGTCGCCAGGTCGAAGAGGTGGACCTGGTATTCCCAGTGTTCGTTGGCATTGTCCGATGTGACGGTGGCGATGACGCCCTTGCCGTTGGGCAGGATGGTGGGATCCCAGAAACGTGAGCCCTCCTCGCCGGCCTGGAGCGTCACCACCTCTTCGAACCCGTCTCCATCCGGGAGCTGCCGGAGAATGGTCGCCGTGCGGTTGTTCACCAGATACAGCGTGTTGTCCGGACCCCAGGCGTAGTCGATCAACCCGGTCGAATCCAACACCGTGATGGGCGGCCCACCCAGGAGGGAGGCGATCTTGAGCGGCCAGGGCCTGCCCCGGCCCTCGAGGAAGGCTACGCTCCGGCCATCGGGCGACACCCGGGGGAAGATGCCGTGCTCGGTGCCGGGGATGGGAGTGGCGTGGAGTCGATCGAACGGCCGGCGATACAGCATGTTCGGCTCGCCATCATCCTCCACGTCGCCCATGTAGATGAGTTCCGACCCGTCGGGGGTCAGGGCCAGGCGGTTGGGCGTCCCCGGCCCACGGTACACCGGTTCCGCGACTTCGTCGGGGATCAGGACGAAGCGGGCCAGGCGCTGGGCGGGTTCAGGCCTGGTGCCCAGCCAGGCCGCAAGGCCCAGGGCCAGGAGCGCCACTGCGCCGGCCCCGATGCTGACGGGGTTCCACAGCGACCGGCCGGCGGCCGCCTCCCGGGCCTGTGGCAGAGCGGTGCTGAAGGCCGGGTTGCTGAGGGCTTCGGCGAACGCCACGGCCGTGGCGAAGCGGTCGGCCGGGAGCTTGCTCAGCGCCTTGTCGATGGCCGCGGCCACGTGGGGCGGAACCGTGTCCCGCGCCGCGGTGACGGGTGGGGCCTTCTCGGTGATGACCTTGGCCACGATGGCCTGGGCCGTGGAGCCGGTGTAGGGCGGGTCCCCGGCCAGCATTTCGTACAACATCGCGCCAAGTGAGTACACGTCGCTCCGGGCGTCCAGTTCACGATCGCCCATGGCCTGCTCGGGGCTCATGTACTGCGGCGTGCCGATGGAGAGTCCAGTCTCGGTGAGCCTGGTGCCGCCGGCCGCAGCCGAGATGGCGAGGGCGATGCCGAAATCGGCGATCAGCGCCTGGCCGTCGTGGAGCAGCACGTTCTCGGGCTTGATGTCGCGGTGGATGACGCCGTTCCGGTGGGCGTAATCGAGCGCGCTGGCCAGGCTGCGGGTGATTTCGACGGCGTCCTCCAATGCCAACTGTTTTTCCCGGTTCAGCTTGTCGCGCAACGTGTCGCCCTCGACGTAGGGCATGACGTAGAACAGGAACGAGTCGGCCTCGCCCGAGTCGTGCAGCGGCAGGATGTGGGGGTGCTGCAGGTTGGCGGTAACCTTGATCTCGTTCAGGAACCGCTCGGCCCCGATGACCGCGGCCAGTTCGGGGCGCAGCACCTTGAGGGCCACCTTGCGATCGTGGCGCACGTCGTGGGCCAGGTAGACCATGGCCATGCCGCCCTCGCCCAGTTCCCGTTCGATGCGGTAGCGGTCGGCGACGGCCGGCGTCAGGCGTTCGGTGATTTCGGACATGGGAGAAAGCTAAGCATCAGGCGCGGTCCCGCCATCTTTGGGTCGTGGTGAGTAGTGAGTAGTGA
>JBDHIK010000032.1:0-32360 GCA_039587475.1 Gemmatimonadota bacterium
CAGGCGGGTCCCACCTCGTTCGTGACCGTGCAACGCGGCTGCGATTATAAGTGCACGTTCTGCATCGTTCCCCATACCCGCGGGCAGGAACGCAGCCGTAGATTGGGCGATGTCGTTCGGGAGGTCGGTACGCTGGCCGGTGCGGGCACGACCGAGGTGACGCTGCTGGGCCAAACCGTCAACAGCTATCATGACGGAACGCACGATTTCGCGGACCTGCTGCGGGCCGTTGCTGCAGTCGACGGCATCCGTCGGGTGCGTTTTACCAGCCCGTACCCGACGGACTTCACGCCGCGGGTCATCGCGGCCATGGCCGGGACACCGGAGGTGTGTGAACATGTGCACCTGCCGGTACAGGCGGGATCCAACTCCGAGTTGCGGCGCATGCTGCGCCGATACACGCGCGAGCGTTACCTCGACGTCCTGGGCCAGCTGCGCGACGCCGTTCCGGACATGACGTTTTCGACCGACATCATCGTTGGTTTTCCCGGAGAGACCGAGGAGGAGTTCGAGGCCACCTTGAGCCTGGTAGACGAAGCTTCCTTCGACGATGCGTACACGTTCCGCTACTCCCCCCGCGAGGGCACGCCGGCCACACGCCTCAAGAACCCCGTCCCGGACGAGGTCGCCCAGGATCGATTGCAGCGCCTCATCACGGCCGTGCGCCGGGGGGTCCATCGCAAACATCTCGCCCGCATCGGTTCGTCGCAGGAGATTCTGGTGGAACGGCGCGCCAAGCGCGGCGACTTCATGCTGGGCCGGAGCCGAACCAACTTGCTGGTCCTCGTCGACCCGGAGATGGCCGTCGGGACGTACCACACCGTGCGCCTTACCGGGACAACCGGATCTACGTTCACCGGGACCGTGGTGGCCCCACATCTGGCGGTGTTATGAGCGATCTCTTGCTGCGCAACCTGGTCGAAGAACACGTGGTCGAACGCTATGCCGCTCTGAGCGATCACTTTCCCAAGTTTTGCGGCTGCGACACGTGCCGGGCGGATGTGCTGGTGTACGCCTTGAACCGGTTGCCGGCCAGGTACGTCGCCAGCACCGAGGGACAGGTGGTCACCGAGTTCAATCTCGATCGCGACCAAATGCGCGCCACCATCGACGTCACCATGATGGACGCCTTCCGCAAGGTGGCCTCCGCCCCCCGGTGCGATCAGGCCAAGCCGCAATTGCTGTAGCCGGAGGGCCGGGGTGACCCGGCGACTTCCGCTGCTCGTGGTCCTGGTGTACGGGGCCGGCCTGCTGGCCGGCCTTTTGCATTTTTGGGTACCGGTGGCGGTGCTCTGTCTCATCGGGTGGGCATCACCGCGACGACCGGCCGAGGCTGCGTTCTGGAGCGGCGTCCTCGCCGTCGGTTGTCTGTCCGGGGCCATCGCGACCGCGACAACCGGGCAGCATTGTGCCGGGCGGCTTCCGGCGGGCACGCCACTCCAATTGGTGGTGCGCCCCCTCGAACCGGTACGAGGGGAGTTGCGACGGGCCCGTGTCGGCCTGCCGGAGGTTCGGTGTCGCGGTTCGGTTGTGGCCCAGTGGTCTCGTCGTGTCGAGGGTGGAGACGGCCCGGTCCGCGCCGCGGTTCGATGGCGCCCTCGGCAGGGTCTGTTGGGACGCACCGACGGTGTCCTGGTGGTCGACAGCGTTCTCGGGGAGCACGGTCGGCCGGCGATGATCGTCCGGGTGCGCGGGCGCCTGATGGATGTCGTCGACGAGTTGTACGGATCCCGGGCCCCGGTGGTCCACGCCCTGATCTTCAATCGCAAGGACGGCCTCGACCGGGACCTGAGAGAGTCCTTCGCGCGGGCCGGCATGATCCACTTGCTGGCGATCTCCGGATTCCACGTCGGGGTCGTGATGTTGTGGGCGACCGTCTTGCTGCGGCTCATCCGGGTCGGCCGCCAGCGGGCCATTGCCGGCGCCGTGCTGGTGGTGCTGTCCTACGTGGCGTTGTTGGGGTGGCCTCCGGCCGCGACCCGGGCGGTCATTCTCGCGGCGCTCTACGCAGTGTGCCGCGTCCGGCAACGCTACGTCCCGTCCAGCGCGCTGGTCGCTACCACCTGTCTGGTCATGTTCGCCGCGGATCCTTGGGTGGTTGCCAAGCCCGGTGCCTGGCTCTCGGTGGCCGCGTTCTGCGGCGTCCTCGTGCTCGACGCGTGGGCGGTCCGGGTCTTCGGCGGCGGCTGGCTGGTGCGCACCTTCGCGGGTTCCCTTGGGGCGACGCTGACCACTGCGCCGCTTACGGCCATGTTGTTCGGTGTGGTGTCCCTCGTGGGCCTGGTGATCAATCTCGTGGCTATGCCGCTCACGGCCCTGGCACTGCCCGCGGTGTTCGCCAGTGTCCTCGTGGCCCCGATCGTTCCCGCCCTCGGCGCCGCGCTGGCCGCAAGCGGGGGCGTGTTGCTGGGCCTGTTGCGCGCCCTGGCCGGAGCGGGAGCCGCGGTCCCCGGCGGGGCCATCGATCAGGTCCCGGGAGTGTCCGCGGGACTCCCCTGGGTGGCACTGTTAGGCGCAGGCGTGTGGTTGCTTGGCAGGCGCAACACGTTGGAGGAGACCGGACGCAGGGCTCTCTGGGTCTGCCTGCTCGTCCTCTGGGGGACGCTGATCCCGTCGTTGTGGTCGCCTCGCTCTGCCGGGGGCTCCGATCTGGCGTTACATTTTCTTGATGTTCGCCAGGGTGATGGGGCCCTGGTCAGGACACCGGGTGGAAACTGGGTGGCCATCGATGGTGGACCTCGGTCGGATCGGTGGGACGCCGGCCGAGAGGTGGTGGTCCCATTCCTGCGGCGACACGGAGCCAGGCGACTGGCGGTGATGGTGTTGTCGCACGCGGACGCCGACCACCTCGGCGGCGTGCCGTCGATCCTGGAATCCCTGCCTGCTTCCCTGGTGCTCGATCCGGCCGCGGCGCCGGCATCGGCGCTGTACTTGGCGTTTCTCGATGAGTTGCTCGGCGCGTCCGTCCGGTGGCGTCCCGGCCGACGGGGCGACCACTTCGAGTTGGACGGCGTGACATTCACGGTGATTCACCCCGACACGGGCTGGTCCGGGTGGGGACACAGTGTGAATGAGGATTCGATTGCGCTTCTGGTGGAGTACGGCGACTTCAGCGCGCTCCTCACCGGCGACATCGGGTATCCGGTCGAGCACCAACTGGCCGGGAGTATTGGGCCGGTGGATGTGTTGAAGGTGGGACATCACGGGTCCAATGGATCCACGGGAGATGACTGGCTCCGTGAAACGCGACCGTCCGTGGCCGTCATCAGCGTCGGGCAGAACCGCTATGGTCATCCGGCGCCCGAGGTTCTGGACCGTCTGAGGCGCCGACAGGTGTCGGTGTGGCGCACGGATCGCGAAGGCACGGTAACGGTGGTCACCGATGGTGACACATTTCGAGTGAAGGGCCGGGGCCGCAGCGAACAGCGCGCTGCCCGGCTCGGGGGATCTCATGAGGAGGGATCGTGAAATCGGATAGTGGGGTACGCACCATCGAGCGCTTCATTCTGGAGCGCCAACGGGAGATTCCCGAAGCGACCGGCGAGTTGTCGAATCTGCTGTACGACCTGTGCCTTGCAGCCAAGGTCGTCGCGGCAGCCATTCGCAGGGCCGGGCTCGTGGACATCCTCGGGTCGGCGGAGAACGTCAACGTCCAGGGAGAAATGCAGCAGAAGCTCGACGTCTTCGCCAACGAGACCATCATCAATGCGTTGGGACACACCGGCCGGGTCGCCGTCATGGCCAGCGAGGAAGATGAAGGTCCCATTCCGATTCCGGAGGATTGGCCGATCGGGAAGTACACGGTCCTGTTCGATCCGCTGGACGGCTCCTCCAACATCGATTCCAACAGTTCGGTCGGCACCATCTTCAGCATTTACCGGCGGGTGTCCGCCTCCGGACCCGGGACGTTGGAGGATCTGCTGCGGCCGGGGCGGGAGCAGGTGGCGGCGGGGTACGTGATGTATGGATCCAGCACCATGCTGGTGTACAGTACCGGGCAGGGGGTACACGGGTTCACGCTCGATCCCACCATCGGGGAGTTCGTGCTGTCCCACGAGTCGATCGTGATGCCGCCGGTCGGCAAGTACTACAGCGTGAACGAGAGCAACTTCGCGCGGTGGGGCCGTGGTACCCAGACGGCCGTTCGCGGCTTCCACGGGGACCTCCCCGACCGGATCACCGGAAAGAACAGCCGGTATATCGGGTCCTTCGTGGCGGACTTCCACCGCAACCTGGTGAACGGGGGCATCTTCATGTACCCCGCCGACAGCAAGAACACCAACGGGAAGTTGCGGCTTCTGTACGAGGCAAATCCCATGGCCTTCCTTGCCGAACAGGCCGGCGGCGCAGCGACCGACGGGACGACGCGCATCCTGGACATCGACCCGGAATCCCTGCATCAGCGCACGCCGCTGGTGATCGGGTCGCGGGATGACGTCGCCTTCGTCCGTACCGTGATGCAGGAGACCGAGGGCGCGTGACAGGCGAGGATGCCAGCGGCCGGAAGGTCGTCTACGGCCCCGAGGATTGGCGTGGGGTGCCTAACGCCGATCTGGCCGTCCCCGGGGCGTTCCCCTATACCCGGGGCATCTACCCGGCCATGTACACGTCCCGGCTCTGGACCATGCGGCAGTATGCCGGGTTCGGCACCGCGGAAGCGACCAATGAGCGATTCCGGCGGCTCCTCGCCGCCGGGCAATCGGGCCTGTCGACCGCCTTCGACCTACCGACCCAGATGGGGCTCGACTCGGATCACGAACTGGCCCGCGGAGAGGTTGGCCGCGTGGGGGTCGCCATCGACACGGTCGAGGACATGGCCCTGCTGTTGGAGGGAATCCCGCTGGACCAGGTATCCACGTCCATGACCATCAACGCCACCGCCGCCATCCTGTTGGCGATGTATGTCGTCGTGGGCGAAGAGCAGGGGGTTGCCCGATCCCAACTCACCGGCACGGTGCAGAACGATATCCTCAAGGAGTACATCGCACGGGGGACCTATATCTACCCGGCAGAGCATTCACTCCGGCTCACGACGGACCTGGTCCGCTTCGTGGCCGACGAGGGGATGAAGTTCAACCCGATCTCCATCAGCGGCTACCATATCCGGGAGGCTGGGGCGACGGCCGTCCAGGAGGTGGCCTTCACCCTGGCCAACGCCATCGAGTATGTCGGCCGGACGGTGGCGACGGGCGTGCCACTCGCGACGTTTGGGCCGCGCCTCTCGTTCTTCTTTGCCGCCCACAACGACGTGTTCGAAGAGGCCGCCAAGTTCCGCGCGGCCAGGCGTCTGTGGGCCCGCATCGTGCGGCGACGATTCGATGGGGACGACACCAGCGCCCGCTTACGGTTTCACACTCAGACCGGCGGCGTGACGCTACAGGCTCAGCAACCGCTCAACAACGTCGTTCGAGTGGCGTATCAGGCGCTGGCCGCGGTGCTGGGTGGCACCCAATCGCTGCACACCAACGGGTATGACGAAGCCTTGGCGCTGCCCTCGGCGGAGGCTGCGACCCTGGCACTCAGGACACAACAGATCCTGGCCTACGAGTCCGGAGCCACCGAGACCGTCGATCCCCTGGCCGGGAGCTACTACGTGGAGCACCTGACCGACGCCATCGAGAGCCAGGCGATGACGCTCATCGAGGAAATCGACGCCCTGGGAGGGGCGGCGGCGGCTGTGGAACGGGGCTTCTTCCAGGAGGCCATCGCCCGAAGCGCCTATCAGCAACAGCTGAGGCAGGAATCCAACGAGACGGTGGTGGTGGGTGTGAATCGGTTCGTCGAGGACGGTCCGGCGCCGGAGATGCCGCAGCCGGATTTCGGAGCGCTCGCCGAACGCCAACGCGGCCAGCTGCGGCAGGTTCGTGACCGCCGGGAGGAGGCGGCTGTTCGTGAGACGCTGGCGGCGCTGCACCGGGCTGCCGAGGACACGGCGCCGCTCATGCCATTGATCATCGAAGCGGTGCGGGCCCGGGCCACTCTGGGTGAGATCAGCGACGTGTTCCGCGACACCTGGGGAGTCTACCGAACAGGGTAGCCGGTCACTCCCTGACGTGCCGTTCCAACAGCCACCAGACTCGTGGATCGATGATCACCCGGCGAGGTGGCGCCGCTACGTCCGCCAAGGTCACGCTGGTCTCCGGGCCCTCGACGTCCATGTGCACCACCCGTCCATCCACCTCGACTTCCAGACCCGGCAGCCGAAACAACGTACCGCGCTGTTGCTGGGTGACGGTCAGGACGAGCGAGCGGGTCTCCGCCTCATGCGTCCAGTCGGCGTACAGCCTCGGGTAGCCGGGTACGCGGAGTGACTGCTCGAAATACCAGTCGAGGTCTTGACCTGAAGCCGATTCCATGACTCCGACGAAGTCGGCCGTGGTGGCGTTTCGGTGCTGGAACCGTTGGTAGTAGGTTCGCAACCCGGCAAAGAACGCCGAGTCGCCCACCACGCCGCGCAGCGAGTGCAGAGCCCAGGCGCCCTTGTGGTAGGTGTTGTTGTTGAGTAACGCCAGGAGATTGCGTGGCGCAGTGTCCGCCACGATGGCCGCGCCGGCCACCTGGGAGGTCACGACACTGGCGCGTGCATGGTCCAGGGACTGAAAGAACGCCTCGGAGCCGTCCGCGTGACCGCGCCACAACATCGCCAGGTACGTAGCGAAGCCTTCCGACAACCACAGGTCCTGCCACTCACGCGGTGTGACCGCGTCCCCGAACCACTGGTGAGCCACTTCATGGGCCACGGTCTCCTCGGACAACCGCCGTTCGCTGATGGCCTCCGCGCTGTAGAAGATGGCGCTGACGTTCTCCATCCCTCCGAAGATGGTGGTAGCCTGCACATGGTCCAGACGCTGGTAGGGGAAGGGCCCCAGGAGCGAGGAGAAAAAGTCGACCATGCTGGTGGTGCGCCGGAACGGTCCGGCCATGGCCTGGGCGGAGTCCGCCGGGTAGAGCCAGACCGACTGCGGCACGCAGCGGTGGGCGCAGGCGGCCGGAGGCAGTGTCGCCACGCTGAACCGCGCCGCCCCGATCACCATGGTGTACGTGGGAATCGGTTCCGGCTGATTAGAGCTCCAGCGGACCCGACCCGAGGGCAGGGTGTCGACTTGGACCAGGTTCCCATTGGCGATGACCATCAGGGCCGGTGGAGCTTCCACGATGATGTCCACCGACGCTTTGTCGGCCGGGTGATCATGACCCGGAAACCAACGGCGCGCGCGGTTGGGCCAGTTGTCGGAGAAATACGTTCGGCCCGTCAGGGGATTGCCTCGGATGACCAGTCCGTCCACCGGAGCGCCTCGGTAGTACAGGGTCGTGGCCAGAGAGTCCCCACGTTCACCGCCGTGGTGGATGACGATGGCGTTGTCGTCGCGATCCCAGATGACGTCGCGGCTGTCGTTGATGGTGGCTCGCGTCACCTGCATGGTCGTGTCGAGATCGATACGGAGCGGGGCGGATCCCTCCAGGCGCCATTGCGTCGTCACCTGCATGGTCGTGTCGAGATCGATACGGAGCGGGGCGGATCCCTCCAGGCGCCATTGCGTCTTGACCACGCCGGTAATGGTCGTTCCGGAATCCGGGAGCGTGACCTCAATCCGATAGTGCAGCGCATCGTGGACCGGCACCGGGCCGCCGGGGTCGAGCGCCGCGACCTGCAACGCCATCAGCAATCGGACCATGGAAGAACTCCAACGGAGACGATGATTCGTTTCACGACGCCCGGGTGGTTAAAATGCCCGGGCGGCCATCTGTCAGAAAGACTACATGATTCTCCTGCTGTTGAGTATCGCTGCCCTGATCCTGGGCCCCTGGCTGTACCGGCTCTGGAGCCAGGGACATGCCGTATCCTCGGTGGTGGACGGCTTCGTGTTCGTCGCCATCTCCGGGATGGTGGTGTTCCTCATCCTCCCGGACGCGGTGACCCACGGCGGCTGGGTCGCATTGCTATGGGCGCTGGCGGGCGCGCTGGGGCCGACCGTGTCGGAACACGTCTTCCGCGACAGCCGGCACCTGAGTCACAACTTCGCGCTGATGCTGGGGCTGGTTGGGCTCGCGTTCCATGGTCTGCTCGATGGGGCCGCGCTGGGTGAGCTCGGCGGGTCCGGTTCGATGCTCCCCGTCGCCGTCATCCTGCACCGCTTTCCAGTGGGACTCGCCGTCTGGTGGCTGGTGCGGCCCCATTTCGGGACCCGGGCCGCCATGGGCGTCCTGGCGTTGATTGCCTTCAGCACGGTTGGCGGTTTCGTGGCTGGACCGGCTCTGCTCGAACACGCTTCCTTTAGCGCGGTGGGCTGGTTCGAAGCCCTGGTGGCGGGGGCCCTGGTCCATGTCGTAGTCCATCGGCCCCATCACGACGAGCGCCACAGGGAAGACCGCCGCCTGGAAGGTATCGGGGCACTGGCCGGTGTTGGTCTGGTGGTCCTACTGTTGGCCGGCGAGACGACCAGCTCTCCGACATCGTCGCGTATCGGCCAGGCCTTTCTGGGCCTGGCCCTCGAAAGCGCCCCGGCGCTGCTGCTGGCTTATGCCATGGCCGGCTTCATGAGCGTGTGGCTCCCGAGGTCCACGGTGGCGTGGATGCGCCGGGGTGGCGCCTGGATGCAGGCCCTGAGGGGCATGACCGTCGGCCTGCCGCTGCCCATCTGCTCGTGTGGAGTCGTGCCGCTGTACCGAACGCTGGTGCTGCGCGGGGCCCCGATGGCGGGGGCCATGGCCTTTCTGGTGGCCACACCGGAGCTCGGCCTGGACGCGGTGTTTCTCTCGGTCCCGCTCCTGGGCGTGAAGATGACCGTGATCCGGATCGTGGGGGCATTTCTGGTGGCGGTCCTGGTGGGGTGGCTCGTTGCCCGGCTGGCGCCGCCGGCCGGGGCGATGACGCTTCCGGTGAGCGAGGCGGCAGATGCTGAGGAGAGTCCGACGCCGTTGAGTCGTGTGCGCCAGGCACTGGCGATCGGTTTCGGCGACGTCGTCGATCACACGGCGCCCTGGATCATCCTCGGCCTGGGCATCGCGGCGCTTGCCACCCCGCTGATCAATACGGGGATGTTGGCCGCCATCCCCCGCGGGCTGGACGTCGTGGTCTTTGGGCTCATCGGGTTGCCCATCTACGTCTGTGCCGCGGCGGCCACGCCCCTGGTGGCCGTCCTCCTGGCCGGCGGCGTGTCACCCGGGGCCGCTCTGGCATTCCTTCTGACCGGCCCCGCCACCAACGTCACCACCTTTGGGGTCCTGGCACAGCTGCATGGCAGGCGCACGGCCCTGACCGTCAGCGTCACCATCATCGGCCTCTCCCTGGCACTGGGCCTCGTCACCAACCTCATCGTCCCCAGTGTCACGGCGCTACCGGGAGCCGATTTGACGGCCGAGCACGCGTCCGTCCTCCAGGTCCTCTGCCTGATCGTACTGGTAGCCGCGGTGCTGTCGTCGATCGTCCGGCGCGGGGCCCGGGCCTTCGTGGGCGAAGTTGCCTTTCAGACCGCCGTCCCCGCCGCCGCGCCGGGACCTGCGACGCATTAGTTTCCAGCTGATCTTGGCGCGAATCGCTTGAATCCCGGGCGGTGTGCCGCTAAGATGTTTCGCCGTTGTGACGCCAGGGAGCCCATGCCCACGTACGAGTATCGGTGTGCCACGGGGCACACGTTTGAACGCTTCGAGAAGATGAGCGCCGAACCCGCCACCACCTGTCCCGAGTGTGGTGCCGAGGCCCTACGGGTCATTTCCGGTGGGGCGGGACTCGTATTCAAGGGAAGCGGATTCTACATCACCGACTATGGGAAGGATGGCAAGGGCCCTGCCAAGGACGCCAAGACCACGAAACCGTCCGGGAAGGACCCAGCCCCCAAGAGCGACGGCGGCGCCTCCGCCAAGGATGGTGGCAGCCCCGCACCCTCCACCAAGAGCGACACGCCCTCCTCTTCCGCCAGTGACTGACGCCCTCCACGCCGAGCTGGCTCGGGTGGCCAAAGAGCTGGGCGGGGCCGACGTCGGCTTCGTCCTGGAACGGCCGCGGGAAGCGTCCCACGGCGACCTGGCGACCAATCTGGCCATGGTCCTCGCCAAACCCCTGAAGACCAACCCGCGAGCGCTGGCGGAACAGATCGTGTCCCGTCTGAACCTCCCGGACCACCTGGTCGCGCGTGCCGAGGTCGCCGGCGCGGGGTTCATCAATTTCTGGTTGGCCGAGGACCACCTGGTCGAGGTCCTCGGCACCATCCTGGACCGCGGCCCGGATTACGGACGGACCAGGGTCGAGCGCCCCCTGTCGTGGAACGTCGAATTCGTGTCGGCCAACCCGACGGGTCCCCTCCACGTGGGCCACGGCCGAGGGGCCGCGCTGGGCGACGCCATCGCCTCCTTGTTGGAATGGCGAGGCCACCAAGTGGTTCGGGAGTTCTACATCAACGATGCCGGCAGCCAGATCGACAAGTTGGCGCGGAGCCTGTGGGCCAGGATCCGACAGGCAACCGGGCACGAAGCGGCCATACCCGATGGCGGTTACCACGGGGAGTATCTGGTGGAGACCGCAGCGGCCGTCGTGGCACGCGAGGGGCCCGACATCGCCAGTCGGTCCGAAGAGGAAGGGGTGGCGCGATGCCGGGAGATCGCCCTGCAATCCCAACGGATGGAACAGGATGACGACCTGGCCAGGTTCGGGGTCCGATTCGACCAGGTGACCTCGGAACAGGCTCTCTACGATGAAGGCAGGGTCGAGCGGACGCTTCAGGATCTGGCCGAGCGGGACCTCACGTATGAAGCCGACGGCGCGTTGTGGCTCAAGTCGTCGCAGTTCGGAGACGACCAGAACCGCGTCCTCCGCAAACAGGACGGCAGTCTCACCTACTTCGTCCCGGACCTCGCGTACCACATCGAGAAGCACGATCGCGGTTTCGACCGGGTCATCGACGTCTGGGGCGCCGATCACCACGGCTACATCCCGCGCATGCGGGCTGCGCTGAGGGCATTGGGCTATCCCGAGCGGTTCTTCGATGTGGCCCTGGTCCAGTTGGTGAAGATCGTTCGGGGCGGGGAAGAGGTGAAGATGTCGAAGCGGTCGGGAGAGTTCGTGACCCTCCGCGACCTGGTCGAGGAAGTCGGCGTCGACGCCGCGCGCTACTTCTTCCTGATGCGGCGCAGCGATTCGCAGCTCATCTTCGACGTCGATCTGGCCAAGAGCCAGACCGACGAGAACCCGGTGTTCTATGTCCAAATGGCGCACGCCCGCATGAGCGGGATCTTTCGCGTTGCGGATGTTGATCCGGCCCAGGTCGGGAAGGATGTCCGGTTGGAGGACTTTCCCGCCAAGGACGATCTGGAGCTGCTGAAGAAACTGAGTGCCTTTCCGGCGGTGGCAACCCGGGCCGCGCGCGAGCTGGAGCCGCATCGCATTGCGGCATATCTCGAGGAGGTGGCGCGGGCGGCGCACTCCTGGTATCACAACTGCCGTGTGCTGGGGGAACCTCCGCGGGTGGAGCGTGCCCGTCTGGCGCTGGCAGGCGCCGCCCGGATCACCCTGGCCAATGGCCTGACCTTGTTGGGGCTGTCGGCCCCGGATCGGATGTAGGTCTTCATGACCCTGCTTGTCGTAGGCAGCATTGCCCTGGACTCCGTCGCCACCCCGTTCGGCGAAACAGCCGATGCCCTGGGAGGCTCGGCCGTGTTCTTCAGCGTCGCCGGCTCGGTGCTACACCCGGTGAGTGTGGTGGGGGTGATCGGACACGATTATCCCACCCCGGAACTGGAGCGGTGGACGGAACGCGGTGTCGACTGGTCCGCCGTGCAACGGGTCGCTGGCGAGAGCTTTCGTTGGAAAGGCCGGTATTCCTACGATTTGCAGAATCGGGAAACGCTCGAGACCCGATTGGGTGTCTTCGCCGATTTCACACCCACGATCGCCGAGCACCAGCGGGACGCTCGACACGTCTTCCTGGGGAACATCGATCCCGAGCTGCAGCTGGGCGTCCTGGATCAGGTGAAGAAGCCGGACCTCGTGGCCTGCGATACCATGAATTACTGGATCCAGAGCAAGCGGGAACAGCTGGTCGAATTGATGTCACGTATCGACATCCTGATGGTGAACGACAGTGAGGCTCGAGAACTGTCGGGAGACTGGAACATCTACCGGGCGGCTCGGTGGATTCTGGCCCAGGGCCCGAGCATGGCCGTCATCAAGCAGGGGGAATACGGGGCCGTCCTGGTCACCGAGCACAGCACCTTCTACATCCCCGCCTACCCGTTGGAAGAGATTTTCGATCCGACCGGCGCGGGCGACGCATTCGCGGGGGGCTTCATGGCGCACCTGGCCCGTACCGGGGACCTGTCGCCCCACAACGTTCGCCGCGCCATGGTGTACGGGTCCGCCATGGGATCGTTCGCGGTCGAGGCGTTCTCCGTCAATCGCTTTCACGAGATCGGGCGGGCCGAGGTCACCGAGCGGGTCCGGGCCTTCGGCGAACTGGTGCGTTTCGATATTCTCCCCGATGGGTAGCCGCATGACCAGCGACGAACCGGGCAGACCCGACACCGCCGCGTCGCACTACCGGGCGGCCGGCGTGGACCTTGCCGCAGCTGACGCCGCCAAGGACCGGATTGCCGCCGCCGTGAGAGGGACCCGAACCCCGTTGGTGATCGGGGAGGTCGGGGCCTTCGGGGGCATGGTCGGACTGCCTGACGACCTGCAGGACCCCGCACTCGTCATGAGCACCGATGGGGTCGGCACCAAGGTAATGGTGGCCCTGGCGTCGAATCGCTATGACACCGTGGGGGAAGACCTCGTCAACCACAGCGTCAACGACGTCCTGGTCCACGGGGCCCAGCCGCTGGCCTTCATGGACTACATTGCCGGCGCGGCCCTCTCGGTAGAGACCATCGCCGCCATCGTCGAGGGAATCGCCCGTGGCTGTCGGGCCCACCGGATGGCCCTGTCCGGCGGCGAAACGGCGCAGATGCCGGGACTCTACCAACCGGGGCATTTCGATCTCGCGGGCACCATCATCGGGGTCGCGGACAAGAGCCGCATCCTGCACGGAGCGGCCATCACCCCGGGCGACGCGCTCCTGGGATACGCCTCGACCGGTCTGCACACCAACGGGTATACCCTGGCGCGGCGCGTACTTCTCGAGGACATGGGCCTGGGACTCGATGACGCCATGCCCCGTGGCGAGGGCTCCGTCGCCGACACCTTGCTCGCGGTACACCGTTCCTACTTCGACGCGGTATGGCCGGTCCTGCATGCGATGCACGGCATGGCCCACATCACCGGCGGCGGCATAGCCGGCAATCTGGTGCGGGTGTTGCCAGAACAGGCGCGGGCGCACATCGCCTCTGAGGCCTGGCCCATGCCGCCACTGTTCGAGGTGCTGCAAGAGGGTGGCGCCATCGATACGGAGGAGATGCGGGAGGTCTTCAATCTTGGGATCGGGTTCGTGGCGGTGCTCCCGGTCGATCGGGTACAGGCCGCCCAGGACGAGGCCCAACGGGCCGGAGTCGAGACCTGGATCATCGGCGACATCCGGGCCGGCGAGCGAGGAGTCTCCTTCGACTAGTCCTTCCGACGTCTTCGCGGCTGTGAAGGTGCGGGCTGGCGCGGCGCTCTACCCTCCGGGTGGGGCGCCGTTACATTCTGTCACAATGGAGCTTCCAGCGGTCGAATCTTCCGAACGAGCCGGGGATCCCTCGGCGGCCGAGCGCGCAGCCATGCTCAGAGCTCTCGATCTCGCGATCGGGGGCTGGGGCCGGGTGCATCCCAATCCGCTGGTTGGCGCGGTGGTTCTCTCAGGGGACGCGCTGGTGGGGGAGGGGTACCATGCCGAGTTCGGTGGGCCCCACGCCGAGCGGGTTGCCATCCAGAACGCCGGAGACCGCGCCAGAGGCGGCACCCTCGTCGTGACGCTCGAGCCGTGCGCCCATCGTGGCAAGCAGCCGCCGTGCTCGCAGGCAATCATCGAAGCGGGAATTCGTCGGGTCGTCATCGCCGGGCTGGATCCCAACCCCGTCGCAACTGGTGGCGTCACGGCCTTGCGCGAATCGGGCGTCGAGGTGGCCGTTGGCTTGCTCGCGGAGGAAGCGGGCGTCCTCAATGCCTGGTTCTACCACCGGTTCCGCCAGCCGGATCGACCCTGGGTAGCCCTCAAACTGGCCACCAGCGTCGATTACCGGATTGCGGACCACGTCGGGAACTCTACCTGGATCTCAGGGGACACGGCGCGGGAATACGTCCACTGGCTCCGAGCCGGTTTCGACGCCATCGCGGTCGGTGCGGGGACGGTACGTGCCGATGACCCCAGGCTGACGGTCCGGGGCGTCGTCGAGCCCCGCGTGGCTCCTGCCAGGGTGGTCATGATGTCGTCGAGCGATGTCGCGCCCGGCGCGAACCTCGTCCGAAACACCGGCAATGGGCGCACCATACTGGTCACGATCGGCAGCGAAGACGCCCAGCCCGTGAGCACCGATGCCGGCGTGCACCGCATTTCGGCGCCGACGCTGGAGTCGTCGCTCCGTCAGCTTCGCAGCGATGGCCTGGAGACCCTCCTGGTCGAGGGAGGCGGTGTGCTGGCCGGGAGTCTTCTGGAGGCCAATCTGGTTGACCGCTACTACTCGATCCAGAGCCCCCTGTGGCTGGGATCGGACGGAGTCCCTGGCGCGGCTGATCTCCCGAGTCCACCTCTGCGAGAGGCCCACCGATGGACCGTCGTGGAACGCCGGGCCCTGGATCAGGACACCCTGTGCGTCATGGATCGAGTGCCATGTTTACCGGACTGATCTCGGCCGTCGGTGAGGTGGCGAAGGTCCATCGTTCGGAGGACGGTCTCGAGCTGGAAGTGACGGCCGAATACGACGATATCGAGGTCGGCGAGAGCATTGCCGTTGACGGAGCATGTCTAACCGTGGTCCGGGCCCGGAATGGCATGTTCGCCGTGCACGTGGTGCAGACGTCGATCGGGCGTACCTGTTTCGGGGCCGTGGTCCCTGGGGCGCGCGTCAATCTCGAACGGGCGCTTCGAGCCGGTGACCGCCTCGGGGGCCACATCGTGCAGGGCCACGTGGACGGCGTCGGGGAAGTCGTCGGGGTCGGGTGGGCCGAGGACGCCCGCCTCGTGGACCTCACCATTCCGCCTGCCGTCCACCGATCGGTCATTCCGTTGGGGTCCATCACCGTCAACGGCGTGAGTCTGACGGTGAACGACATGCCCGGACCGGGCCAAATCCAGATCTCCCTGATACCGATTACTTTGGAGAAGACGACCCTGGGGGCGCTGGAAGTGGGCGACCGCGTTCACATCGAAGGGGACGTCATCGGGAAGTACGTGGACCGCCTGCTCGGCCCGGCCCGCCAGACCCGAGGCCTCGATGATCGCATCAGTGAGGACCCACAACCCCCGGCATCAGGGCTGCGGGGTGAAAGCATATCATGAAGTTCGGCACCATCCCCCAGGCAGTCGAAGACCTGCGGAACGGCAAGATCATCATCGTGGCCGATGATGAGGACCGGGAGAACGAGGGCGACCTCGTTTGCGCGGCCGAACTGGTCACGCCCGAGATGATCAACTTCATGACCATTCATGGCCGCGGCCTCATCTGCCTGGCGCTCGATGGCCCCCGGTGCGATGAACTTGGTCTCCCCCAGATGGCCGATCGCAACACCGAAGCGCTTTCGACGGCGTTCACGGTGAGCGTGGACGCCGAGCGACGGTTCGGCGTTACGACCGGGATCTCGGCCGCCGACCGCGCCGCGACCATCCACGTGGCCATGAACCCCAAGACCCGGCCCGAGGATCTTCGGCGCCCGGGCCACATCTTCCCGTTGCGCGCCAGGCCGGGTGGGGTGCTGCAGCGTGTCGGCCAGACCGAAGCCAGCGTCGACCTGGCCCGACTGGCAGGATTGCGGGCGGCGGGCGTGATCTGCGAGATCCTCAATGCCGATGGCAGCATGGCCCGCAGGCCGGAGCTCGAGGCTTTCGCCGAAGAGCATGACCTGACCCTGGTCACGGTCGCTCAGTTGGTGGCCCACCGCCTCCAGACCGAACGGTTGGTCCGGCGCGTGGCTGAAGCCCGGCTCCCGACGGCCTTCGGGGAATTCACCATCGTCGGGTATGCCAATGAGGTGGACGGCGCGGAGCACGTTGCTCTGGTGTATGGCGAAGTCGACGGGGTCGAGGATGTTCTGGTCCGCATGCACTCGAAGTGCCTGACAGGGGACGTGTTCGGCTCGGCGCGATGCGATTGCGGACCGCAGTTACAGGCAGCCATGCATCTGGTCGTTGAAAACGGCCGAGGGGCGATCGTCTATCTCGACCAGGAGGGTCGCGGGATAGGCTTGATGAACAAGTTGCGGGCCTACGAGCTGCAGGATGACGGTGCCGACACGGTTCAGGCCAACAAGCGCCTGGGATTTGGAGCGGACCTCCGCAACTACGGGATCGGGGCGCAGATCCTTCGCGACCTGGGTCTCTCGTCGATACGGGTTATGACCAACAACCCGCGCAAACTGGTCGGGCTGGACGGATATGGACTGCGAATCGTCGAACGTGTGCCGCTCGTCATCGAGCCCACGGATGAGAATCGCAGCTACCTCGCCGCCAAGCGTGATCAGCTCGGCCACATCATCGGACACTAGCCTCATGCCAGAATACACGGGACAACTGCGCCCCGTTGGGCGGGTCGCGCTGGTCGCCAGCCGCTACAACCAGGTGATAACCGGCAAGCTCCTGGAGGGCGCTCTCCGGTGTTGCCGGGACGCCGGGATCCCCGACGACCAGATCGACGTGGTGTGGGCGGCTGGGGCCTTCGAGCTGTCCGGCTGCTGCGCCGCGGCCGCCAAGCTGGACCGCTACGCCTGCGTCGTGGCGTTGGGGGCGGTCATTCGAGGTGAGACGCCCCATTTCGAGTATGTGTCGGGGTCAGTTTCGCAGGGCCTGACCGCCGTGTCGGTGGACTATGCGCTACCGGTCGGGTTCGGGGTTCTGACGGTGGACTCGCTCCCTCAGGCCACGTCACGCGCCGGTGGTGCCGCCGGCAACAAGGGGTATGAAGCCGCCGAGTCAGCCATCCGGATGGCTGATGCCCTGGCGGCACTGCGCGCCGTCGATGCGTAATCCGGCCTCCAAGGCCAGGGCCAGAGCCCTTCAGCTCCTCTATGCCTGGGAATTCCGGAATGATGGCTCGATGGCTGCCGTCACCACCCGGGCCCTCCACTTGTGCCGTGGTGGGGGCGCCGCCGTGGAGCGCGCGGAAGATCTCGCCGGGTCGGTGGTGGCGCGGCTCGAGGTGCTCGACCGGCACGTGTCGGCCGCGGCAGACAATTGGCGACTCAGTCGGATCGGTGCCGTGGAACGCAACATCCTGCGAATCGGGACCTATGAACTCGCCGAGACGGAGGTACCGGTCAAGGTCGTCCTGAACGAGGCGATCCAGCTGGCACATTGGTTCGGCGGCTCCAAGTCGCCCGCCTTCGTCAACGGGGTCCTCGACCGGGTGGCCCACAGCCTTGGTCGCCTGTGAACATCCTGGCCGTGAATTGGCTCGACCTCTCCAATCCGCAGGCAGGCGGTGCCGAGGTCCACTTCTTCGAGCTGTTCGGGCGCCTGGCGCAACGTGGTCACTCGGTACGGTTGCTGTCGTCCGGTTGGGCCGGGTGCGCGCCGCGCGAGGACGTCAGGGGGATCACGGTCCATCGGGTGGGCCTGCGCAACTCCTTCGCCGCGCTGGGGCGGCGGGCCTTCCGGGATCTGTACCGCGCGGAACGTCCGGACATCGTGGTGGAAGACATCAACAAGTTGCCGTTGTACCTGACGACTCTGTGCGACACCCCGTTTTGCGCCATCGTGCCACATCTGTTCGGGACCACCGCGTTTCAGGAGGCGTCGTGGCCGGCCGCCACCATCGTCTGGCTGGCAGAACGGCCCATTCCCTGGGTCTATCGGCGCGCCGGGTTCCACGCCATCAGCGAGAGCACCAGGGACGATCTGGTGGCACGTGGAGTGCGCCGGGACCGGGTAGAGGTGATCCACCCCGGAGTAGACGATGTGGCAGCCACGACCACGGCCGCTCCCCCCGATTCGGAGCCATATTTCCTGTACGTTGGGCGGCTGAAACGTTATAAAGGGGTAGATGTCGCCATCCGGGCACTGGCACGGGTTCGGGAGGTGATGCCGGAGGTGACGCTGCATATTGCTGGAAGCGGTGACGACCTGGACCGCCTGCGTGACCTGGCCCGTGGCCTGGGCGTGGAAGACGGGGTGCTCTTTCATGGCTATGTTCCTGAGGAGGAGAAGCGAGGACTGCTGGAAGGCGCCGTGGCCAACGTCTTCACCTCGCCCAAGGAGGGGTGGGGGATGACGATCGTCGAAGCGGCGGCCCGGGGTACGCCGTCACTCGCTTCCGCCAGCCCCGGGCTCCGCGACTCGGTGCGGGACGGGGAAACGGGTTATCTGGTGCCACATGGCGACGTGCCCCGGCTTGCCGAGCGCATGCTGTCCCTGGTCCGGGATCCGGTGCTTCGGGCTCGCCTGGGTGAGGGTGCACGCCGGTTTGCTGCCACGTTGACCTGGACCGATGCCGCGGACCAAACCGAACGCCATCTCGAGGCTCTCATTGAGGGATGATCTGGAGGAATTCCATGCAGACGACCATTACGGCACGGCACTTCGAACTGAGCGACTCTCTCCGGTCACGGGCCGATACCATCATGGAGCGTCTGGAGCACGCCGCGCCGAGGCCGGTGTCGAATCACATCGTCTTTGACACGGAAGGGCCGGTTGCCAAGGCCGAAATCAGGCTCCATCTGGCGAAGGGCGAGGTCATCGTCGCGTCCGGCGAAGGGCCCGATCATCGCACGGCATTGGACCGCGCTGAGGCCAAGCTGCGGAGCCAGTTGCGCAAGGTGACGGAGCGGCCGCGACGGGTTCGAAAACCCGCACCGGATCAGGTGTGACGCTTCGGTTCCGAGACCTCCTGGAGCAGCGGGGTGACCCGCTCCAGTTGGAGTGCCTGACTGGCGAGCTCGGGTTGGACCAGCCCGTCCCTGAAGACGAGGTCGCCAGCCCGGGACTGGCCCTGGCCGGTTTTTCGGCGCGGTTCTCGCCGCGCCGGCTGCACGTGCTGGGCGAGACGGAGATTACCTACCTGGATTCGCTGGCCCCGGAAGAGCGCCGGGCCAGACTCGAGGCGTTCTTCGCCTTCGATCTCTCGTGTCTGTTCATCACCAAGGCGCAACAGGTGCCTGACCTGATGGTCGAACTGGCCAAGGAACGGCACATCCCGGTGTTCCGGACGGCACTCAAGACGGCAGAGTTCTACCGTCGCATCAAACCCATCGTCGAGGAGGCCTTTGCCCAACGGACGACCATGCACGGGTCCATGGCGGACGTGTATGGGGTGGGCCTGTTGTTTGTCGGGTCGTCCGGCATTGGCAAGAGCGAGTGTGTGCTCGACCTGGTGGAGCGGGGGCATCGGCTGGTCGCGGACGACGTGGTCATGATCACCCGGCGTGGCCACGACATGCTGATCGCCGAGGGGCACGAGTTGGCCCGTCATCACATGGAGATCCGTGGCATCGGCCTGGTGGATATTCCCACCCTGTTTGGGGTCCGGGCCGTGCGGCAACAGAAACGGATCGAAGTCGTCGTCCAACTCGAGCCCTGGGACACCGCGCGAAACATCGATCGCACCGGCTTGTCCCGCCAGGAGACGACCATCCTCGACGTCACGCTCCCGAAGGTGATCGTGCCCCTCAATCCGGGGAAGAACCTCACCGTCATCTCCGAGGTCGTGGCGATGATGCACCTGCTGCGGTTCTCGGGGATCGACGTGGCGGCGGCGTTCAACGAACGGCTCATCCGGCGGCTCCAGGACAAACGCGGCATCCGTGAGTATCTGAAGGAAGACTATGAGTGACGGGGTGCAGGGTGTCGTGGTGTGTCATGGCAACCTGGCCGCGGCCCTTGTGGGAGCCGTGGAACAGATCGCCGGGGCCACGGACGCGCTGGTGGCCGTGACCAACGCCGAATGTGACCGCGAAGCGCTCCGCGAACGGATCGGCGTGGCGGTGGGCGACGTGCCGACCATCGTATTCACGGATCTTCCCAACGGTTCCTGTGTGATGGCGGCGCTCCGGGAGCTTCAGCGTGGACACGAGGCCCGGATCGTCACGGGGGTGAACCTCGCCATGCTGCTGGAATTCGTCTTCCATCGCGACGGGGAACTCGACGCCACCGCGGCGCGCTTGGCGACGGTGGGGACCACCGCGATCACGGTGCCGTAGTGTCCATCGCCCTGTACCGGATCGACGATCGGTTGATCCATGGCCAAGTCGTCATCGGATGGGGTCAGCACCTTGGCGTCCGGTTGGTCGTGTTGATCGACGACGAGGTCGTCGCGGCCCCCTGGGAACAGGACCTGTACCGGGCGGCCCTGCCACCGGGGATGGAAGTCCGCTTTGCCGGGCTCGACGAGGCCCGTCGTGAGTTGCCGGCATGGAATGCCGATCCGCGGCGGACCGTGCTTCTCGCTGGGGATGTTGCGACCATGACGGGCCTGGCGCGGGCACATCCGACGCTGGTCCGGGAGATCAACCTCGGAGGCATTCATCACCGGCCGGGTCGGGTGAAGCGCCTGCCGTATGTGTATCTCACCGGTGAAGAGATGGACGCGCTGACCGCTCTGGAGCAGGACGGCATCAACGTCGTGGCCCAGGACGTACCCTCGTCGTCGCGCACCGAGCTACGGGCCATGGCATGATCGAGGCAACGCCGGTCCTGCTGGCGGGTCTGTTCGTGTGGGCGACCGTGGTCGGACTCGACCTGGTCAGCCTGCCACAGGTGATGGCGTCCCGTCCCCTCGTCGCCGGCACCGTAACCGGCATCATTGTTGGCGATGTCCAGTTTGGTGTCGCCGCCGGGGCCGTCCTCGAATTGTTCGCCATGGAGTCCCTGGCCATCGGGGCAGCGCGCTACCCGGACTATGGGGCGGCAACGGTGGCCGCCGTCCTCACCGGCGCCGGGCGGCCCCCCGTTGAGGCCTTGGGGGCAGCGGTCGTGCTCGGGTTGCTTCTGGCAGGTCTTGGGGGCTGGTCGCTGTCGAGGCTGCGGCACGTCAACGCCACCGCGGTGCGGCGTCGGACCGCCTCACTGGCGAGCGGCGACCCGGTCGCGGTGCGCGCCATTCACTTCTCCAGCCTGGGGCGGGATGTCATCCGGTCTTCGGCCCTTGGGGCTCTGGCACTGGCGGCGGCGCTGACGGTGCGGCAGATGCCGTCGCTGCCCGAGGCGGGTCATATGGGATTGTCGGTGCTGGTGCTGGGCGGGGCTCTGGCCGGGGGGGTGTCCGGTGCGGTGCGCAGTGGCCGTGGAACCCGGATGCGGTGGCTGGGTGCGGGTGGCGTGTTGGGTCTGATCATCACGGCGGTGATGGCATGAAGGCGCCCCTGTGGAGGGCGTTTCTCAGGCTGTTCGCGGTGCAGGGCGCCTGGAGCTACGAGCGGATGTTGGGTATCGGAATGGGGTACTCGGCGCTGCCGCTGCTGGAGGAACTGCGGCGCACGGATCCGGTGGCCTACCGCGCGGCCGTGGCCCGGCAGTCGGATTTCTTCAATTCCCAGCCCTACCTGGCCGGCCTGGCGTTGGGGGCAGCAACGCGAGCCGAGTATCAGGGAGTGCCAGGCCACAAGATCGCCAGGCTCCGGACCGCGCTGTGCGGACCACTGGGGGCGCTGGGTGACCAGTTGTTCTGGACCGGCCTGCTGCCGCTGTTGATGAGCGTTGCGCTGCTCTTCACGGCCGCGGGATGGCCACTGATTGGCGTGATCGTGTTTCTGGTGATGTTCAACGGCATCCGGGTGGCCGTGGAGTGGTGGGGCCTGCACCGCGGATGGCGGACCGGACTGTCGGTGGGCATGGTGGTGCAGCGGTCCTGGATGTCGACGGCCGTGGCATGGATCGGGCCGGCGGCGGCGTTTGCCGTGGGGGTGGCCGTGCCCGTCACCGGGGCCTGGCTGGTCCGGACGGTCGCGCCTTCTCTGGCCCTCGGGACCATCGGCATGGCTGGCCTGGCCCTGGTCGCCACACGGGTCGATCCCCGGATGACGGCGCTTCGTTTCGTCCTGGTGGGCACAGTGCTGGTGTTTCTCTGGCTAGGGGTGCGTGCGTGATCGAACGAGAGACGACCATCGTGAATTCGCTCGGACTCCACGCGCGGCCGGCAGCGGAATTGGTCAAGCTCGCCGCGACCTTCGAGTCCGACCTCGAAATCCTCAAGGACGGCATGGCCGTCAACGCCAAGAGCATCATGGGCGTCATGATGCTGTCGGCAGAGGAGGGGAGTACCGTCACGGTCCGCGGCAACGGGCCTGACGAGACGACCGCGGTCGAGGCGTTGTGTCAGTTGGTTCAGAAGGGATTCGGCGAGTAGTGACCAGGGGGAGCACGCTTTCGGGGACCGGGGTCTCCCCAGGGGTGGCCTATGCGACCGCCCTGGTGGTGCGCCTCGATTTTCCCGACGTCCCCGACCGCGGCATCCAGGCCGACCAGGTCGACGCGGAATTGCAGCGGCTGCGCGACGCGGTGGCAGAGGTCGTGGCCGATCTCGAAACGCTCCGCGAACGCGTTCGGCTACGAGCCGGAGAGGAAGAGTCGCGCATCTTCGACGCCCAGGTCCTGATGGTACAGGATCCGGACTTCCTCGCGGGCGTGGAGATCCTGATCCGCAACAACAATCTGAGCGCGGAGACGGCGTACGAGTTCAAGGCGCTGGAGTTTCGCGAGTTGTACGCCGGGGCCGCCAAGGCCCACCTGCGCGAACGCCTGACCGACATCACGGCCACCCAACGCCGTGTGCTGCACCGCCTCACGGGGTGGAACGAGAACGAGTGGTGGTCCGCCAGCATCGAGGACCCGGTCATTGTGGTGGCGCGAGAGCTGTCCCCCGGGGTGACGGTCCAGCTGGACCGGGAGCACGTCGTCGGCATGGTGTGCGAGGAGGGCACCCCGACGTCACACGCCGCGATCTTGGCCCATTCGCTTGGCATCCCGGCGGTGATGGGCGCCGAAGGCGCGTTGGCGGAGATCGAAGATGGCGCCCCGGTGCTCCTCGATGGGCATACCGGTGTTGTCTACGTCGACCCGACGCGGGAGGAGCTCGAGGATGCCCGGGTGCGCATCAGCCGGTGGCACCGGCTCCAACTGGAACTCGATACCACGTCGCGCGAGCCGGCCATCACGCCCGACGGGCACGAGGTCGCCCTGCTCGGCAACGTGGATCTTCCGGAGGAGATCGAGCCGGCGCTCCGCTATGGGGCCCGCGGTGTCGGGTTGCTTCGGACCGAGTTTCTCGTCACCGGCCGCACCGAGCTCCCCAGCGAGGACGAACAGACCGTCTATTTCCGACGAGTCGCCGACGCGTTCCGGGACTACAGCGTCACCATCCGGGCGTTCGATCTGGGCGGCGACAAGTTTCCCACGGCCTTTCCGGCGCCGGCGGAACCCAATCCCTTCCTCGGGTGGCGCTCCATCCGGGTCTGTCTCGATCAGCCCGACATCTTTCGGCCACAGCTTCGGGCCATTCTCCGCACCGCCGCCGACCGGCCTGTTCAGTTCATGCTGCCGTTGGTGACCAGTGTCGAGGAGGTCACCCAGTCGCGCGAAATGATGCAGGAAGAGGCCGAAGCGCTGCAGCGGGACGGCATCCGGGCCGCCGCCGAAGTTCCCCTCGGCGTGATGGTGGAGACGCCGGCCGCCGTCCTCATCGCGGATCATCTCGCCGAAGTGAGTGATTTCTTCAGCGTGGGGACAAACGATCTGACCCAGTACACCCTGGCGGTCGATCGCGGCAACGCCCGGTTGGGGAGCCGTTTCGTCACGCATCACCCCGCTGTGATCCGGCAGTTGCGCGACGTCATCGAGGCGGGTCGGCGTTTCGACGTTCCGGTCAGCGTCTGCGGGGAAATGGCGTCGGACCCCATCCTCGCCATTCTGCTCCTCGGGCTGGGGTACACCACCCTGAGCGTTGCCCCGCCGGCCATCCCCCTGGTCAAATGGGTGGTTCGCCGGGTGCCGCACCAGGTCGCCCGTGAAGCGGCCGAGGGAGCCCTGGCCGCCACGACCGCGGAAACCGCGGTCCAGGTGGTCCGGGAGCATGTCGAGCCGTACGTGGATCTGAACCTGTTCTGACGGCCATCCGTTGCCCGAGAGTGGGCACCGTGGCTAGTTTGGGCGGCTAAGCGACGTCGCCCATTATCGCCGGTTTCCTTGGAGTGCACGTGAAAGCCTCGCAGACCCCGCATGCCCAGAACCATGTCTTCACCTCCGAGTCGGTCACGGAGGGGCACCCCGACAAGGTGGCCGATCAGATCTCGGACGCCGTTCTCGATGCCATCCTGGCGGAGGATCCCAACGCCCGGGTCGCCTGCGAGACGATGGTGACGACGGGGATGGCCCTGGTGGCCGGTGAGATCAGTACCGACACCTACGTGCACGTGCCCGACATCGTCCGGGAGACGGTCCGCGGGATCGGCTACACGGACGGGGCGTATGGGTTCGACGCCGCCACGTGCGCGGTGCTCACCGCCATCGACCGGCAATCGCCGGACATTGCCCAGGGCGTCGATTCCTCGTCGAGCAAGGCGCAAGGGGCCGGCGACCAGGGCATGATGTTCGGGTACGCGACCGACGAAACCGATGAACTGATGCCGGTGCCAATTCTCCTGGCTCATCGCATGGCGCAACGGCTGGCCCATGTGCGGAAAACCAAACGGTCCCTGGCCTGGCTGCGGCCCGACGGCAAATGCCAGGTATCCGTGGAGTACGACGGCGACCATCCGGTGGCGGTGCGTACCGTGGTGGTATCGACCCAGCATGCTGAACGTTTCGGCCCCCGCAAGTTGTCCCAGCGGGCCATCAAGGAAGCCATGATCCAGCACGTCATCGCTCCGGTCATGGCCGGCATGGATCTCGACGGGCGACGCACCAGGTATCTGGTCAACCCGACCGGGCGATTCGTGCTGGGTGGCCCCCATGGAGACGCCGGCCTCACGGGTCGAAAGATCATCGTCGATACCTACGGTGGCATGGCCCGTCATGGTGGCGGTGCCTTCAGCGGCAAGGATCCCAGCAAGGTCGATCGTTCCGCCACGTATGCTGCCCGCTGGGTCGCCAAGACCATCGTCGCCGCCAAGCTGGCGCGTCGCTGTGAGGTCCAGTTGGCGTACGCCATCGGCGTGGCCAAGCCGGTGTCCACCCTGGTCGAGACCTACGGTACCGGGGTCGTGCCGGATGCCGAACTGGAACGCGCCGTGCAAAAGGTGTTCGACCTGACGCCGGCCGGCATCATCGAGTCGCTGGGCCTCAAGGCACCGATCTATCTGCCAACCGCCTCCTATGGGCACTTTGGGCGGACGCCCACGACGGGCCCGGTCCACGGCAAGAAGCGCACGCTGTTCCCCTGGGAACGGACCGACCGCGCCAAAGACCTGAAAGCCGCAGTTCGGTGACTCCCACGAGCCCGGTCCTGCACCGGGCTCATTATATTCTCGGGGTATGATCGAAGTCGTCGTTGCCCACCTGGGCGTGGACCGCACCACCAATTCTCCCGTGGTCATCCTGCAGGAGAAGGGCGGCACGCGGGTACTCCCCATCTGGATCGGCCCGGCGGAAGCCAGTGCCATTGCCATGAAGCTCCAGGACGTCAAGGCGCCACGGCCGCTGACGCACGACCTCCTGCAACACATCCTGACCGGCCTGGGCGGCTCCCTCCGACGGGTGTTCATCACCTCCGTCAAAGAGAACACCTACTACGCCGAGATGGTGATCGACCGGGACGATCATGTGTTCCAGGTGGATGCCCGCCCCAGCGACTCGATCGCCCTGGCGCTCAGGCTCGAAGCGCCCATCTACACCGAGGAAACGCTCCTCAACCAACCCAGCCTCGAGACCGAGGACCGTCACGCACCGGATACCTCGATGACCGCCGAGTCGCTCAAACGGTATCTCGAGAATCTGGATCCTCAGGATTTCGGCCGTTTCAATCCCTAGCCGCTGCTGGTTCCTTGCCGTCTCCGTGATGGCCACCGGCGTGGTACACGCGCAGGAGCCGATCCGTGCCGGCGGCACCATCGTCATCGCCGGGCCTGTGGACAGCATGCCCCTGCCAGGGGTCACCGTGGTGCTGCACCGAGTGGGACGCGACGTGCAGGGCCCCGTCGACAGCACGGCTGCGGACCAGGCCGGCCGCTTCCGCGTCGCATTCGCACACGATAGCGCGGCCGTCTACCTGTTCAGCGCCTCCTATGCAGGGATCCAGTACTTCTCGACACCCATCCATACCAATCCGTCCCGGCACGACACCACGATGGTCATCGCCGTTTCGGACACGACCAGTGTCGCGCTGGTCGAGGTGTCGGCCCGTCACGTCGTGCTGGGAACGCCCGGAACGGACGGGACACGCGATGTCGTGGACCTGGTAGGGCTGAACAACCCGGGTTGGAGTACCAGGATTGCCGGTGAGGCGCAGCGACCGACCTGGAACACCCCACTCGACGAGCGCATGGTCGGCTTTCACCTGGGCTCGAGTGACTTCTCTCCCGAAGCGGTCTTCTTCAGTGAGGGGCGCGTCGAGGTCTTCGGTCCCATCGCGCCCGGCGAGAAATCGCTCCTCCTCAAGTATCGCGTGCCCCAAGGCATGAAGCGTTGGCACCTGGTGTTCGCCGACACGGTGTTCGACTTCAGTGTTCTCGTGGAAGACGACGGTCCGGTCGTCACCGGCCCGGTGCGGGAAGCGTCGGCGCCCCAGGTCATCGGCGGGCGGTCGTTCCGGACGTTCCGGGGCCGTCCGGCGCCCGGGGATACCGTGAGTATCGCATTCACCGGGGTCGTGGGGCCGGACAGTCGCGTGGCGCTCATCGCCCTGGTCTTGTTGCTGAGCGCCGCCCTCCTGTCCAGTGTGGTCGCATGGCGCCGGCGACAGGCTCCAGCCACGGTGGCGAGAAAGGACGAGTCCGTCGAAGTGCTGGTGCGCAGGCTGGCCCTGCTCGATGCCAAACGTGCCGGCGGGTCCGCCGACGCGGGCGCCGAGGCCTTACGGGCCGAACTGAAAGCGCAGCTGGCACGGGCACTCGCCAGAGCGGGGCGCCCGTAGCCGCGGACGGCATGCGGCGCACGACGGCCATCGCCGAGCCGGGCCACGACGATGACGCCAGACCAGAAGACCCTCCGCGACAGGGCGGTCTGCGCATCGTGACCGCCGTACCGGAGGGCGCCGGACGGCGGTAGATTGCCAGGGTCGGCCGCGCATACGCCGGCCCGGATCCCGGTGGTCCCTTGCACTCCCAAGGAGATATGGCGAATCGTCCCCGCCCGGCCCTCGTGGCCGTCATCATGCTGGCCGCTGCCTGTGCCGAGCCCAATCCGTTTCCACCACCGCCAGTGGAAGCACTCCTCGTGGCCAACACCACGGCTGCGACGGTCAGTGTCATTCCCATCGAAGGCTCCGGCGGCGTGTCGGTGGCGCTGTCGGGAGTCGTGCTCAACGACTTCGATGCGTTGGGGTCGCTGGTGCTGGCATCGCTTCCCAACGAGGACGCCGCCGACCTGCTCAACCTGAACGTCATGGCCGTGGTCATGACCATCGCCCTCCCCGCCGGGTCCGGTGCCACCGGAACGGTGGTCCTCAGTGACACCGTTGGCTACGTCGCCAATCCCAACCTGAACTCGGTGACCAGGATCGACCTGACCGCGGGTGACACAGCTTCCATCGCGGTCGGTGTTTACCCTCAGGGGTTGATCGCGGCCCGAGGCCGTCTGTTCGTCCTCAATGGCAACGTCGCACCATGTGGCCAGCCGGGGGGACTCTGTAGTCTGGGCCCGAGCTGGGTGACCGTCATCGACCCGGCGACCAACGCCCTGGCCGACGGCACCGATTCCATTCCTCTGCTGGGTCCCGGCAACGCACGGTACGCCACGCTGGGGCGTGATGGCTTGCTGTACGTGATGGTCCGGGGTACTGGAGCCGACAGCCGCCTCTCCATCGTCGATCCGGTAGGCCGGCAGGAAATTGCTTCGTTCGGGGGATTCGGCGCATCCCCGGGTCAGATGGCCGCCGATCCCGGCGAGCGGATCCTCATCAGTTCGGAGACCGAAGGCGTGATGGTGTTCAACACCCGGACCAGGACGGTGGAACGAGGCTCCGGGAACGGAGTGGCCGTGCCGGACAACAGCGGGATTGCCGTGGACGCCGAGTTCCGAAGCTATGCCATCCAATCCGGAGGGTGCGCCGGGGACGACGGGCAAGCCGCGGTACTCGACAGTACCCTGGCGCTGGTGCGGTCGATCCCGCTGGGCACCTGTGCCCGGGAGGCCCAGGTCACACTCCTGCCGGCAGGAGCGATCCCCTGAGCGTGGTCTCCACGCCCGCCATCGTCCTCTCGACGTTCCGCTACCGGGAGACCTCGAAGATCGTCAGGCTGGCCACCCTCGACCTCGGGGTTCAGAGCGTCATCGCCAAGGGTGCCATGCGGCCCCGCAGTCGGTTCGGGGCCTCTCTGCAGGTGTTGAGTGAAGGCACCGCCATGTTCCACTACCGTGACCGGCGCGAGTTGCAGACGCTCACCGCGTTCGATCCCACGACGGTTCACCTGTCGCTCACCGATGACCTCGAACGCTTCGCCGGGGCATCGGTCCTCGCGGAACTGATGATCCGCTTTGCCCCGGCCGACAGGCATCAGGAGAGTTTCCAACTGCTGCGGGACGGCCTCGACCACCTGGAACAGGCGCGAGGGGCGGCGACCGCCTCCCATGCGCTCAGGCTGGCGTGGCAACTGGTCGCGTCGCTCGGCTACGCTCCGGTGCTCGACAGCTGTGCCCGGGATGGGGCGGAGCTGCCGACGGAAGGCACCGCGGTGTTCAGTCCCGCCGAGGGCGGAATGCTGTGCCGCACCTGTGGCCAGGCGTCAGATGGTCAGCACCGTCTCCCGGTGCAGGCTCGGCACGATCTGGTGGCGCTGCTGGCCGAGGGCGTAGATCTCCCGGTGTTGGACGAGCCCCACGCCAAGGCCCACCGCCGCCTCTTCGCTCACTACGTGCATTACCACCTGGCGGACGGCCGGGACCTGCCGGCCCTGGAATTCTGGCTGGCTCACAGCTGGAGTGGGGGATGATCATCGGGACCGCCGGGCACATCGACCACGGCAAGTCCACCCTGGTCCAGGCGCTGACCGGTCAGACCATGGACCGCTTGGGAGATGAACAGCGCCGCGGCATTACCATCGATCTGAATTTTGCCGCGCTCGATCTGGGCGAACACGGTATCGCCGGCGTCATCGACGTTCCGGGGCACGAGGACTTCGTCCGTACCATGGTCGCCGGGGCCACGGGGATCGATGTGGTCCTCTTGACCGTCGCGGCCGATGAAGGAATGATGCCGCAGACCCACGAACATCTGGCCATCGCGGAACAGCTCGGCATCCCCTGGGGCATCCCGGTCATCACCAAGGTCGACCAATGCGACCCCGAATGGCTGGCCCTCGTGACCGAGGAGGTTGCGACCCGAACCGCAGCGTCCCCGGTCGAGTTTCAGGCGCCGGTGCCGGTCGCCGCCCCGACCGGAGAGGGGTTGGGTACCTTGCGGGAGGCCCTCGCCGCGCTGGCGGTACGTGTGTCACCGCGTGACCCCAGTGACGTATTCCGCCTTCCGATCGACCGGGCCTTCTCCGTGGCCGGCGTGGGCACCGTGGTGACCGGAACGTGTTGGTCCGGCTCCGTGGCCGTTGGTGACCAGCTCGAAGTCGTCCCCGGCGGACTGAAGATGCGCGTCCGGTCGATGGAGTGTCACGGCGCCGCGGTAGAGCATGGATCGGCGGGGCAGCGGCTGGCGTTGGGGCTGGTGGGCGCCGACCGGGACGCCATCGGGAGGGGCGGGACCGTGGTGGCGGCGGGACAGCCCTGGAAGACCGTCAACGTCATCGATGTGGAAGCGACACTGCTCGAGGACAGCAAGGCTCTTACGGCACGGCGCCGAGTCCGCCTGCTGCTGGGCACGCGTGAGGTGATCGCGAGAGCTTATCCCCAGGGCAACATCGCCGGGGGCGAGAGCGGGGTGGTCCGTCTGTTGTGCGAGTCCGCCATCGTGGCACGCGGCGGAGACCGTTTCGTGTTGCGATCGTACAGTCCGGTGGCCACCATCGGAGGCGGCCGAGTGCTGGACCCCAGTCCTCCGCGCAGGGGTTCGGTGCTGGTGGCGGGCCTCCGGTCGGACGTGCCGGTCGAGTGTCTCCTCGGGCTGGTAGCGCGCCGACCTGCGGGATTGAAGGAGGCGGATTTCCCGGTCGTCACCGGACTGCCTCCGGCCATGGCGCTGGAGCTGGCTCGGGGGCATTCTGGTCTGGCCTGCATCGCCGGGCGCTGGATCAGCGAGTCCCGGGTCGCTGCGGCCGCGGACCGAGCCGCACGGGTGTTGGGCCAGTTCCATGCGGGTAGCCCGGCCCGGCCGGGGATGCCGCTGGAGACCCTGCGGGGCTCCCTCGGTGTACCGTCCTGGCTGGCCGGTGCGGTCGTCGACCGACTCGCCGCCAGCGGAGCGTTCCAGATCGAGGGCAGTCTGGTGCGAACGGCAGGTTTCAGCCCCGACGTCGGTGGCGCTGAGGAGGTGGACCGGGTCGTCGAGGCCCTCGAGCAGGCCGGGTTGACCCCACCGACTGTGGCCAAGCTGGGCCAGGATCTGGGACGGGAAGACGTTGGAGACGTCCTGAGAGAAGCCGCGCGCCAGGGCCGGGTTGCCCAGGTACAGGGCGACCGCTACTTCGCCTCGAGTGCGCTGTCTCGATTCGCCGCCCTGTTGGACGAACTTGGCGGGCTCGATGGGCAAGGCGAGATCACCCCGGGTGCTATTCGCGACCGGGTGGACCTGAGCCGGAAATTCATCATCCCGTTGCTCGAATGGGCCGATCGGGAGGGGCTCACGAAGAGGGCGGGCCAAGCGAGACGTCTGGCTTCGGGACAGGCCTCGAGGCCATCTTGACAGAGTACTCGAAGGGCCGCCACATTGGGTACTGAGACCCTAACTAACTGTAATGTAAGAGGTTGATGGTCGATGGGTCTAGCACTTTCGAGCCTGCCGTGGGGCAGATGCGGACGCTAGCACTGGCTCGTGCCGGCTGTGCGGCATTGCTCCTGGTCCATGCTCCCCAGCCCGGCCTGGCCCAGAATCAGCAGAGCCCGCCGCTGGGCTTGCTGCAGCAGAGCTTCCCCGACCCGTTCAGCCGCCGGACGGCCATCCCGTTCGAGGTTCTGCCCACCGCCTGCCGTGACGGGCAGGAGGCGGTCGTCCGCATCGAGATCCTGAATGTGCTGGTCCAGCTGGTGGCGTCCCCCACCCTGAGAGATTCGACCGGCGCGAGAGCCATTCTCGATCTGGAGCTGCCCTGTGGCCGGTATCTGGCATTCTGGGACCGAACCCTGATCGAAGGCAACCGGAAGGCCGCCCCGGGCTCCTATTTCTACCGGCTCTACGTCAACGACGAGTCCCAGGCGGTGCGGCTCATGCAGGTCAGGGAGGAGATCGCTCGTCCCGCGGAGGCGACGCCGTGATTTTCGCAGGGTCTTCATGGTATCCTCAGGTCGCGGGCGCTAGCCTTTTGGCAGACCGGAGCAGTGGAGTAGGCGATGATCAGGCCTGATCGGCTGACACTCAAGGCCCAGGAAGCATTCCGGGACGCCGGGGAGGAGGCCAGGCGGCGCGGCAACCCGGTGGTGAACGACACGCATCTGTTCGCCGCCCTCCTGGCCCAGCCGGAGGGCGTGGTCTTACCTCAGCTCCAGAAGGCCGGCGTCAATGTCAGCCGGTTGCGCGAGGGAGTCGAGGCAGACCTGGAGCGCCTGCCTCGTCAGGAAGGGGGCGCCGAACCGACCCTGAGCAGGGAACTCAGTGCCGTCTTCGACCGGGCCGATCGTGAAGCCCAGGAGCTGGGCGACAGCTACATCTCGACCGAGCACCTGGTGTTGGCCCTGGCGGAGGAGAAGGGGACCACCGCGAAGCGCCTGCTCCAGGAGGAGGGCGTCTCCGCGGTGCAACTGCGTGCCTCACTGGACGAGGTGCGCGGTTCCCACCGGGTCACCGATCAGACGCCTGAGGAGAAGTACCAGTCGCTGCAGCGTTTCACCGTCAACCTGACGGACCTGGCCCGCTCCGGCAAAGTCGATCCCGTCATCGGGCGGGACGAGGAGGTCAGGCGCGTCATGCAGGTCCTGTCGCGCCGGACCAAGAACAACCCCGTCCTGATCGGGGAGCCCGGGGTGGGGAAGACCGCCATCGTCGAGGGGCTGGCTCAACGCATCGTGGACGGGGACGTTCCATCGTCGTTGGCCAACAAGGAGATCGTGACCCTC
>JBDHIK010000297.1:0-1075 GCA_039587475.1 Gemmatimonadota bacterium
CCGAGAGTTCGATCGAACCCCTCGAGGCCACCCACTGGCCCCGAGTTCGAGAGATCTTCGTCGAGGGCATCGAATCCGGGAACGCCACCTTCGAGACCGAGGCCCCCGACTGGGAGGTCTGGGACGAGAGTCACCTCCAGGCGTGCCGGTACGTCGCGGTCAACCACGGGAAGGTGCAGGGCTGGGCCGCGCTGAGTCCGGTGTCGGACCGATGTGCGTATACGGGAGTCGGCGAGGTCAGCGTGTACGTGGCCGCGGACGCTCGCGGCAAGGGCGTGGGCACCCGGTTGATGGAGGCGCTGGTCAAGGGAAGCGAAGCGTTGGGATACTGGACGCTCCAGGCGGGCGTCTTCCCGGAAAACGATGCGAGCGTGAGGGTGCACACCCGAGCCGGATTCCGCCTGGTGGGCCGGCGGTCGGCTCTCGGTCAGATGGACGGTGTCTGGCGCGACGTGCTGCTGCTCGAGCGGCGCAGCGGAACGGTAGGGGTATAGCTCCGAGGCTGCCCGGTGGTCCGCGGCTGCGGTCGGACCGAGGACCGTGTTCCTCGATGCTTCTATTGCTGCGAGACCTCGGCTCCCACGTTGCCAGCGACGACGGCCACCCGGGTTTCTCCCTGGGGGTCGGGACCGTAGGCCTCTCCCGCCAGTCCCAGCAAGAAGACCGTGGCAAACACCACGATGATCATGATCTTTTTCGCGTCCATGCTTCCTCCATTGGGTTCAGCCTGGGGCTGAAGGGGGCAAAAGGGTTGCCATCCCCACCCCGCGCCGCGAAATCTTCTTAGTTTCCAACACATAGACGGCCGAACGCCCGCCGAGAGTGAAACTCGATTTCGCTTTCGGCGTCTCTCGATCTGCAAGACGTCCGTATGACTTGCGGCAGCCGGACCAGGACTGCGCTGCGCGGGATTTCGACTGGCCACACCCAATCCGAAGGGAAGCAGGATCTGATGTCGCCCAACCGCCCCATACGCCGGATTCGGCTCAGCCGCTGGTTCTCCCTTCTGGCGGTCCTCGCCGCCTTTGCCGCACCCGCTGCCCCCGCCGTCGTTGGATTCCCGGTCGCGGCGGTC
>JBDHIK010000297.1:1085-2268 GCA_039587475.1 Gemmatimonadota bacterium
GGTCGTCTCGGTCAACGCGATCGCCAGCGAAGTCGGTGCCCGAGTCCTGGCTCAGGGCGGAAATGCCGTGGACGCCGCGGTCGCGACGGGGTTCGCCCTGGCGGTCGTGCATCCGACCGCGGGAAACATCGGTGGCGGTGGCTTCATGGTCGTCCGCTTCCCCGACGGCCGGTCCACCGCATTCGACTTCCGGGAAAAAGCGCCTCTGGCCGCGCACGCCAACATGTTCCTGGATCAGAACGGGGAGTACTCCTCCGAGATCCATCACCGGAGTCACCTGGCCGTGGGTGTCCCGGGCACGGTGGCGGGGTTCGCCCTGGCGCACGAACGGTACGGTTCCGCGGTGTGGCAGGGGCTGGTGGACCCGGCGGTCCAGCTGGCGGGTCAGGGGTTCGCCGTCACTCCGGGCCTCGCGTCGTCCCTGGCCGGTGCCCTGGACGCCCTTTCCCGCTACCCCGCGAGCCTCGCCGCTTTCAGCAACCACGGCACACCGTATCAGACAGGCGAGCTGTGGCGGCAGCCGGATCTTGCCGGGAGCTTGACGCGGATCCGAGACCAGGGAAGGGACGGGTTCTACCGGGGTGAAACCGCGCGGCTGATCGCCCGGGAAATGGCGGCCAACGGGGGTATCATCACCGAAGAGGACCTGGCCCGGTACGAAGCGGTGGAACGGGAGCCGATTCGCGGCACCTACCGGGGCGTGGACGTGATCAGCATGGCACCGCCGTCCAGCGGCGGCATCGCCCTGGTCGAGATGCTCAACGTCCTGGAGGGCTATGAGTTGGCTCGGATGGGACACAACTCGCCGGCGTATGTGCACCACCTGGTGGAGGCCATGCGCCTCGCCTTTCGGGACCGGGCCCGCTTCGCCGCCGACCCGGACTTCGCGGACGTGCCCGTGGACCGGCTGACCGAGAAGCAGTACGCCGCGGCCTTGAGAGAGGGCATCAGCTCCATGTCGGCCGGCGTCTCGGAGCCCACGGACCTGGAAGTGTCCGTTGAGGGCCCACAGACGACCCATTACTCGGTCGTCGACGAGAGCGGGATGGCGGTGTCCGTCACCTACACCCTGGAGTACGGCTACGGCTCCAAGATCACCGTGCCGGGGGCCGGCTTCCTGCTCAACAACGAAATGGGCGACTTCAACGCCGGTCCGGGGTTGACCGACGACCAGGGGCTGATC
>JBDHIK010000152.1:0-5635 GCA_039587475.1 Gemmatimonadota bacterium
GCGGCCAGCGCGAGCGGCACACCAGCCCATTCAAGGTGCACGCCAAGGACGACGCCGGCGATCAACATGAGCACGGACCTGAACCCCGACCACAGGAGTTCGTAGCCGACCTGTCCCAGGATGAACTGCGGCATCGACGTGGGGGTCGCCAGTACCGCTTCGAGCGTGCCGGTCGCGATCGTCGACGAGAGCCGGGCGGGGAACGTTCCGAGGGCCGCGAGCACGAGCGCCATGACGATGAGGCCGAGCAACAGGAAGGCGAAATAGTCTCCCCCCTCGGTCCGGATGGACTCGGCCACGACCGGCTGCAGCGCCTGGGACACGAAATCACGAACGTGACCGCGAGCGCAGCGATCGAGAACACCATCCCGAGCCGGTAGCTCATGGCGGACAACAAGGCGGCGCGGATGAACGCGAGTACCCTAGCCATCGTTCCCAGGGTGAGCGTTGAGGACGCGACGCAAGAGGTCGGCAAGGGACAGCTCGGCCTTCTCGAAGCGGGAGACCGGCACGCCCTCTTCGATCAGGCGTGCCAGGAAGGCCGCGGCGCGGTCCGGGCCTCCAGGGATGCGTACCGCCACGCGCCACCAACCGTCGCCGGGCACGTCGTCATGGTGCGCTCGCAGGGGAGTCAGCACCTCGTGGTCGGGGTCCGTCGTCCAAACATGGAATGTCGACTCGCCGTATGCCTCGATGAGGTCCTGCGTGACCCCGGTCGTCAGGATACGACCCTCGTTCAGAATGGCGACCCGATCGCAGAGATCCCGTACTTCCTCTGCATCATGGGTTGCCAGCATCACCGTGCAGCCATGGCGGTGCAGAATGTCCTCCCGGAGAAAGCGGCGGAACTCCTCCGCGGACATGGGGTCGAGACTCCGCGTCGGCTCGTCGAGCAGGAGCACGGCCGGGCGGGCCAGGAGAGCTCTCGCGATGAGGAGGCGTTGCTTCATCCCGGTGGAGTACTGCGCCACCATCCGATCCGCAGCCGCAACCAGTCCCACGGTCTCGAGCACCTCGGTGACGCGAACCTCGCCGGCGCGTGTCTCCAGTCCGTGGAGGGCGGCGAAGAGTCGGAGATTCTCTCGGGCGGAGAGGCGCCAGTACAGGCTTCGCTCGTTGGCAATCACCGGCGCCATGGAACGGCGCACGGCATCCCCTTGCGTGACGGTGTCCTGCCCCATCACCGCGGCCGAGCCTTCATCCGGCTGGATGAGCGTGGCCAGCACCTTGAACAGCGTCGTCTTGCCGGCTCCGTTCGGGCCCAGCAGTCCGAAGCACTCCCCCGGGGCTACCTCCAGGGTCACGCTGTCGAGCGCCAGAAGCCGCGAGCGATCGAAAGGATGAAGGATGGTGTCCGCCCAGGACCGCCGGACGGTGAAGCGCTTCGTGACATTGTTGACGGCGACCGCAGGAAGCCCGTCCGTCATGAGAGGGTACCCGCCTCCGCGCGACGTGCCAGCCAGGTCAGCGAAGCCCCGTGCCATTCCCCGATGGTCTGGACGACCTGCGGCATGAGATCGAGATCATGCGCGACGGCGAGGCGGTAGACCGGGACTTTGGATGCCAAGGTTGCGGCGCGATCCAAAAGCTGTTGTCCACCCCAGCCACCCAACATGGCTCCGATCTTGGTGTGGGCCAGAAGGCCGATGACCGGATCGGGCCCCTGGAGCAGGTTCCGGTGAGCCACCGTTCGGTCGTCGGGGAAGCTGGCGGGCACCAGGAGGTAGACGGCGTCGAGTTCGGTTGGCGTTTCTCGAATCCACGAGGACGGCAGGTCCACCAGCGCCTTCCCTTCCCTCGTCAGCGGCCTCTTGTCCGCACCGACGAGCGAGGTGGCGACGTCAGGATCCGCCCGCATCGAGTGGACGCCGGGGCGGGCGACCGGCGCCCGCGACTCGACCTCGACCGGCACCGCGTCATCGGACATCAGCTCCGCCCCGGAGGCGGTCAAGGCCAGTGCCAGGGTGGTCTTCCCGTGATGCTTGGGGGCCAGGAAGGTCACGGCACGGCCACCGATGGCGACCGTGCTGCCATGGAGAGTGAGCGCGCCGGCCACATGGAGCACCGTCGCGAGCACACGACCCATCACATGGGCCCGAACGAAGTCATCCCAGGCCGTGGCGATGGGATACCCGGTAATGGTGGCGTTGTCGTCCGCGATGTCGAATGTGCCCGTGTCGTCCACGACGATGCGGAGGCCGTTGTCATGGCGATAGAGCCTGGCCGATACGTCACCGTAGATGGTCTCTTCACCGAGCGGGGTCGTCTCTCGCTCAGGCGGCGTGCCATCGACCCGTTCGAACGACCAGCATGGCGACAGCCCGTCGGCCGGCCTGAGTTCCGGGAACTCCACAGAGGAGCGGAGACAACCGCCACAGAGCTTGAAGTCAGGCACAGGCTTCATCCCTCCGGCAGGGCTGCTCGGTCATGATCGGCTTGTGACTGGAGGAAAAGCGAGTGAGGTGGGTAGGGAGTTGCCTCCCTACCACACCCGCAGGCTAGGAGGACGAGGGGCACGGCGTGGTAGCGCCGCAGTAGTTGTTGCCATTCCCCGTGGTCCCGTCACCAGAGATGGTATACCCATCACTGGCTCCAGTGAAGCCCACTTGGGTAAGCTCTCGGACGGTGCCGAATCGCTCTACCCTCGGTTTTTGATACACCTGGGCTCCTCCTTAGGAAGAAATGGACCCGAGCCACCCGCTCGGTGGGTGCCGGCCCGATCGACCGGCGACTTTCCAACACTCACGTCAAGGCACTTTCCAAGCTGGGTCGCGCGGAACTCGGTGCAGCCACCGAAGCCCGTTGCTGCAACCAGCGCTCGGCCTGAATCGTTGCCAGCAGCGGCACGTCCCACGCGCCTTGGCCCCCGTGGGCGAACCACTCCCACCACCGCAGAAAGATCGGCACCTCGATGATGCCAAGCTCTGCCAGTCGAGAGCGCCGGAACAACCGGGGGACCCCATCTCCGGCATCGCGCCGCAACGTACCGGAGAAGTACACCTCCGTGGTGCCGCCCTTGGGCCACCGCTGCTGCAGAATCGATTCCGGCAGCAAACCCTGAAGGGCTTGCCGCAACAGCCGCTTGTTGCTGCCGAGGGACGCCCGTTCTTGGCTGGGCCGGGAAGCAGCGAACTTCACGATCCTGGCGTCCATCAAGGGCGAGCGAACCTCGACGCCGGCATCGAGCCCCATTTGGGAGACCGCGCAAGTGATGGCCGAGAAGTAGGGGTCCGTGAGATACCAGCGCATCTCGTGCTCGCCGTGGGACTCACCGGGCTGCCTCTCGCAAGCCGGGAGCGAGTCCCGACCGGCGAGATCAGGCAAGTCGGACCGAATCCACGGCGCCAGCACCCGGTCGAGGTGTCCGCGCGTCGAGCTCCGGCGCGCCGCCGCCAGTGATGCCCGGGCCCAGCCCGGCAACGCTGGCTTGACCGACCAGCGCAAGAACTCCGCGGCGCCCGCCCCGCGCCAACGGGGATGCCGCCACTCCCGGACCAACGTCAGGAACCTACCGCGCCGCACCAGGTCCGCCAGATAGATATCCGAGACCTGGAACAGCTGGTCTCCACCATACCCCTCGAGCGCCACCCGGGCCCCCGCGGACCGGCTGGCCCCGGCCAATCCGCGTATCATGCTCTGAAAGGCGTGGGTGAACGGCTCCTGGAGCTCCCGAGACCAATCGAGGATCGGGAGATCACTCGAGTCGACCCAGCTGACCGGGATGTCGCAGTGGGCTGCGAGGTCGGCGATGAACTCGTCCTCGCGGCCAGGATCGCCTTCGGGGTAACTCACCGAGACGGCCCGCCAGGCACCAGAACCGTTGTGCCGGCCGGCTCCGGTCACCGCGCTCGAGTCCATGCCGCCGCTCTGCCACACCGTCGTCAGGTCGGACCCGCTTCGTTCGGCGACGGCACCCACCAGGAGTTCGCGAAGAGCGAGGCCGGCCTCTTCGAAATCGAGATCGCTGGATTCCTGTGGAGGCATCGACCACCAGGGCACCACCTCCACCTGACGACCCGGGCGCCATCGCAGGAGGTGGCCGGCGGGGAGCACGGATACGCCCTTGGCAAAGGTCCGGTCACCAAGGACCGGCAGCCCACTCGTGGTCCAGGCCAGGGCTCCGAGGTCCAGGCCGACATTGTTTCCGGTCAGGGCCGTGACGCCGGCTACGGTCGAGGCGATCGCCAGCCCTCCGGGCGGTTCAGCGTAGTACAGGGGTCGTTTTCCGGCGAAGTCCCGAGCCGCGAACACCTCTCCGCTGCGCCGATTCCAGGCCAGGAAGGCGAAGTCCCCCTCCAGCCATTCGAGAGCATCGGCGCCACGCGCAGCGTAGGTCTGGAGAATCAGTTCGGCTGGTGTGGCTCCCGGCGACGGACGGTGTCCCGTCTCACGCTCGAGACGTTGCCCAAGATCGGACAGGTAATACAGGCGTGCGTCGGCGACCACGACCCACGCATCGAGAGCTGCTGCGCGAGCGGCATGCTGCTGAGGAGATTCTGATTCCCACAGAAAGGCAGTCGCCCCGACGGCACCGCTGTCGGTGGAAACCACATCGGTGGCATCGCCGCCCCGGTTCGTCATGGCGCCAAGCGCAACCGACAGTCTTGCCGAGACGTCGTCGCGCTCGCGCGCGAACCACCCGACGATCCCGGTCACAGGCCGGTCACCGCGCTGCCATCAGTCATGATCATGAACTGCGAGACATGGTTCAGGTCGTCCCCCAATACGGTGTCACCCCACACCACCCAGGCATGTGCCTGGAAACTGTCCCCCGCTCCACGAACCCCGATGCGGATGCGGCTGCCCCGAATCCCGGACCGGCTCAACAGCCGATGGAGCGCCAGGGCCCTCACCAGACAGCGTGGCCTCCCCAATCCAAACCGGGCGGCCCGCATCGTGGCGAGGGCCAGCGCCCGAGCCCGGTCCTCACTGCCGGAGGGGGCCTCCACCGATTCGGCTTCGCTCAGCCGGAGCAGTTCTCCACGGGGCCTGGTCCACAGCGCCAGTCGTGCCTCGAGAATGGCCCACTGGGCCAAGGCCATGTCCCTGAATTCTGACATTTCGAGATCACGAAGCCTGGTGAGGGCCCATCGCCAACTCATGACGCCCCCTGTCGTGCTGAACCAGGTATCTGTGGCCCCAATGGAGGCACGCAGTTTTTTGCACTGAGCGGTATCATCACACTCGGGGCACGGTTCGGGCCACGGTCAGGCTCCTGAGACACGGCGACCGCACCCAGGCCTGGCATGTTGAAGTTCTTTACCAGCAAAGGGTTAGCGGGACCAATGTCGGTCGGTCGAAAGCTGGAGAGTGACTGCGTTGTGGCGATGGGGCGACAGAGTAGGCCCATCGGTGCGGCCGTCAGGCTGCGGGTAGTACCAGTCCGTGGGTCCTCAGGTCTTCCAGAAGCTCGATGACGTCCGCTCCGATGTCTTCGGGGGGTGTCTCGGGGAACTCGGCGGCAAGCACCGCACACAGCTCTTCCATCGACGCCGACTCCGGCGGAAGGAGCTGCCACACCCTGGCTCCGACGTGGTTGAGCCCGAAGTAGACCTCGTCCTCGGTCGAGAGGAGCACGGCACCATCATCGACAGGACAGAACACGACCTTTGGACTGGCCGTTGGAAGCGAGTCA
>JBDHIK010000153.1:0-5529 GCA_039587475.1 Gemmatimonadota bacterium
TCGGCGTCCTGAACATCCTCGTGGCGTTGGCGAGCGCACTCGCAGAGCAGGTACGCAGCTACCAGACCCCCGACCGACGCCGATCACCGGATGTCCCCGGAGTGGGTGGTGTCGCTCGGGAGGTCATGCGGGACGCGCGGCTGGCCGTGAGAAGCCTCACGAAGACGCCCGTGTTCACGGCGGCCGCCTTGCTCACGTTGGCACTCGGCATCGGAGCGACCACCGCGATCTTCAGTGTGGTCAACGGGGTACTGCTCCGGCCGCTTCCCTACCCCAACGCCGACCGCCTGGTCCGGATCTACCAGCAGAATGCCCCAGACAACCGCTGCTGGGCCCTCTCAGTGGTGGACTTTCAGGCGGTGATGGAAGACCAACGGGTTTTCGAACACGTTGCCGGTTTGACACACCGCGAAGTCACGATCACCGGATCGGGAACGCCGGAGCGGGTGCGGGCGGCGCCGGCCACGGCCGACCTGTTTCGGACCCTGGGTATGGAGCCGGCAGAGGGACGTGGCTTCCGGCCCGGCGAGGACGAACCAGGGACGCCTCCCGTGGTGGTGATCTCCCACGCGTTCAGCGAACGACGTTTCGGCACCGGGATCAGCCCCGTCGGGGCGCCCCTGACCATCGATCAGGTCCCCCATACGGTCATCGGCGTCATGGCCCCGGGGGTCACCAGGCTGGGCGGGGCGAGCAGCGCCGATGTGTGGCCCATATTGCAGCTGACGCCTCCAACCCGTCGCGGTCCCTTCTTCATTCGCGCCATCGGTCGTCTCAGGGAGACCGTCTCACCGGAACTGGCCGGAGCCGACCTGGCGCGCGTCAGCCGGTCGATCTTCCCGCAGTGGTCCGAGGGGTTCCGCGACAGCCAGGCCACACTGACTCCCTACCCGTTGCGCGACACCATCGTTGGTGATGTCGTGACGCCGTTGTATCTCCTTCTGGGAGCGGTGGTGCTCGTCCTCATGATCGCCACCGCCAACGTTGCCAGCCTCATGGTCGTCCGGGCCAGCGCCCGTGAGCGCGAAATGGCGGTCCGCGCCTCCCTTGGCGCCAGCCGAGCTCGTCTGGTCAGGCAACTGGTCGTCGAGAGCCTGGTGCTGGCCTCAGCGGGCGGGTTGGCGGGATTGCTGCTGGCGTTCGTCGGCCTCCAGACGCTTCTGGCAGGCGCCCCGAACCTGCCACGCCTGGACGCTGTGTCGGTCGACCTCAAGGTGCTCGGGGCCACCGCGGTGCTGACGCTTGGCAGCGGACTGCTGTTCGGCCTGGCCCCATTGGTCCACGGCTGGTCCGAGGATCTCGCGGCGCGACTCAACGCCGCGGGCCGGTCTGGCATGGCCGGCCGCGGCTGGCACCGGCTGCGTGGCATACTGGTCACGGCCGAGTTTGCGCTGGCCGTTCCGCTCCTGGCCGGGGCCGTCCTGCTCCTGTCGAGCCTGTCCCGGCTACAGGACGTCGATGTCGGCTTCGCACCGGACGACGTCTTCAGCACCAACGTGTCCCTGCCGGCGGCTGCCTATCCGGATGCAGCGTCCATTCAGGCATTCTGGCGGACCGTGTTGGCCGGCATCCGAGACCTCCCCGAGGTGGAGCAGGCCGCCCTGACCTCCGAGCTGCCGCCCGACAACCTCATGGTCAGCAACAATTTCGACCTGCTCGACCACCCAGTGGCCCCGGGAACCAGCGAACCGACGGCGCCCTGGCTCATCGTGACTCCGGGCTTCTACGAGACCATGGGGATCCCACTCCTCAGGGGCCGGGATTTCACGCCGGCCGATTCTGGACCCGCCCCACCGGTGGTCGCCGTTAGTCGGGCCTGGGCTCGCCGCTACTTCCCGGACACCGAGGTCCTGGGCCGGCGGCTGTATTCCGGAGGCTGCAGGACCTGCCAGCCCACCACCGTGATCGCCGTCGTGGGAGACGTGCCCTACCGCGGCCTCGACGACGAGGATGCCGTAGCGGTCTACCAGCCACAGGCCCAGTGGACCTGGAGTACCGTCCAACTGGTCGTCCGAGCCGCCGGCTCGCCGGGCTCCGTCATGGATCGTGTGCGGGACGTGATTCAGTCACAGGACCCGGACATTCCCGTGACCGGCGTCGTCACCATGGGGCAACGCCTGTCCGACGCGCTGGCCCGGCCGCGCTACTGGTCGAAACTGGTGGGGGTGTTCGCGGCCTTTGGCGTGGTGCTGGCCGCCATCGGGATCTATGGCGTCCTGGCCTACTTCGTGAGCCGCCAGTCGCGCGATATCGGTCTGCGCATGGCGCTGGGCGCCAACGCCTCGACCGTGCGACGCCTGGTGATTGCCCGAGGCATGGCGTACGCCGCAACGGGAACGGTGATCGGCCTGGTAGCGGCAAGACTCTCGACCGGAGCGCTGACCGCGCAGTTGTACCAGGTCAGGGCGACTGACCCGAGGGTGTTCGTGATGGTGGCGCTGGTACTGCTGGTGGTGGGCCTGGCGGCCTGCGCGATCCCGGCGCGCCGGGCTTCGCGTGTGGATCCGGCACGGGTGCTGGGAGCCGAATGACGCTTGCCCGAGGGACCAGCCGTAGCGACCTTAGGGCGTCGGGCCCTTAGCTTAGCTTGGTTAAAGCATCCGACTCATAATCGGCAGATCGTGGGTTCAAGTCCCACAGGGCCCACTGAAACGGGAGCGTACGCTCCCGTTTCTCGTGGGCCCTGTGGGACTCAGTCCTCGCGCCCAGCGAGCTGGACACATCGAGTCAAGTCCTGCCGCCCTCAGCCCTCGTGCCCTACAGGCCGGGCCCTTCTGGCCCAGTCCCGGCACCTCTCCACATGAACCGCGAGCGACTGGCGCAAGCACCATCGTGGTGTACGTCTAGCGACATCCTGCACTCCTCCCTCATGAAAGGATTCGGATCTCATGACCATTCGCAACCCGCGTTCGCGATCCCATTGGTGGCTCATACTTCTTTCGTCGCGGTCGCGGGGCTGGCATGCACGGACAACGTGGTACCCTGTACGGACGACCCGACGGACGGCTCGGGCCGGCCCAGCTGTGAGACGGGCGCGTAGCACCTCGGCTGAAACGCCGGGCACGCGAGGGACCAACCACGAGAACGGGAGCGAAAGCTCCCGGTTTTCGTGGATCGGGCGGCTGATCGGCTCGCCATGGGCGAGGCCACAGGGCGCGGTTGCCAGATCCTGCAGCAGACTTCGCCCCGTCCGAATTTCAAACACCGCCCCGGCGCCGACAGACCGCTGGCGACCTTCCGGACGGCCAAGGAAATCACCGGCGGCGTCGCGTACATACAACGCGTCGGCGTGCCGCTGTCGTCCGTCACCCACAACAGGCCCTCCACCCTCCAGCAGCCCGCGCCCTCGGGCGCGGCCCCCTCAGGTGGCCTGCCGTTTGCCTTTCGTAGAGGATGCGGCCGTTCGGGTTTGGCCAACCCGATCCCGAGCTTACCCGCCCACATGGGACACCAATCGTCGAGATTCTCAACACCAGCCTCCAACGATCAGTTGCGGAGGCCGTGGACGGAGGTACCATTGGCTTACCACCTACCCGGAGGAACGAAGATGAAACAACTCGGAGCCCTTGCGGCGGGAGCGGTCATGCTTCTCGCAGCAGGTTGTGACGGCACCCAGATGACGGGAGAGGGGGGCAGCGGCCTGGCCGCGGCCGGATCGCCAACCCTCAGTTCCCACGTCGCCCCGGTGCTGTACACCGACCTGCCCAACAGCGGCGCCTGCTCGGAACTCGGCTACGCCTACGAGTACAAGATCAACGACCCGACGGACGGCAGCTCCTCCGACGGGGCCCTGACGGTGACGGTCACCATCAATGGCTCGACGTTCGACTGGTCGGCCAACGGTGGCGTCGATGCCGTCGTTTCGAAAGGCGGCCCCAACGCCAACGTGTACTTCTACTCGCCGGCGGAGACCAGCGACGACGGACTCCACTCACCGCTCAATCCAAAGAACGGCAAGTACTACGGCCTGAGCCATGTCTCGTTCTGCTATGGCGAAATCCCGCCGCCGTGCGAAGGCGAGGGATGCGAACCACCCCCGTGCGAGGGCGAGGCCTGCGAGCCGCCACCGCCTTGCGAAGGGGAGGCCTGCGAACCGCCACCGCCCTGTGAGGGCGAGTCCTGCGAACCACCGCCGCCACCGTGCGACCTCGAGGTGTGCGATGGTGAGGGCGGTGGGACGGAAGGTGGAGGAACGGAGGGTGGTACCGAAGGAGGATGACGCGGATGCAGACCGAACGGCAGGGCTCACGCAAGTGGGCCCTGCCGCTTTTTTTGGGGGGGGCCAAGTGACTGCGTGGACCGCCCCCCCCATTCCCCCATGAGGCCGGTTTCCGACCACCTTCAGGCTTCCTTCATCGCGGCGCCGGAACATTTCTCCAGTTACCCTCATTGGAGGACAGCATGCTCCGGCGTTTCGCCTTGCTCACCGGTCTGATCCTGTTGGCGGTCGGCACGACACGGGCTTCGGCCCAGGCCCCCGGATCGGACGAAGCCGTCTTCGTCAAGGAATTCGGCACCATGTGGACCTTCGACGCGCCGCCCCTGGCGTACTGGAAGGCCACCTACGACTTCACCCCCGACCAGGCCTGGCTCGACCACGTGCGCCTGGCCTCGGTCCGCATCCCCGGGTGCTCGTCCTCCTTCGTCTCGGCCGACGGCCTGGTGATGACCAATCACCACTGCGCCCGCGGTTGCATCAGCGCGGTCTCCCCGGCGGACACCAACTACCAGGAAACCGGGTTCGTGGCCCGCGACCGCTCCGAGGAGAAGGCCTGCCCCAACATGTGGGTCGACCAACTTCAGGAAATCGTGGACGTGACCGAGGAGGTCCGTGCCGCCGTGACCGCCACGGACGCCTCCCGCCAGTTGGCCCAGCGGGATTCCGTCACCAGCGCCCTCGAGGAGGCCTGCTCCGAGACGACCGGGGACCATTGCCAGGTGGTCCGCTTCTACCAGGGAGGCATGTATTCCCTGTACCGCTATCGCCGGTTCGATGACGTACGTCTGGTCATGGCGCCCGAGGAGCACATCAGCTTCTTCGGCGGGGACCCGGACAACTTCACCTATCCACGATTCGACCTCGACTTCACTTTCTTCCGGGTGTACGAGAACGGCCAACCCCGGGCCACCGAGCATTTCTTCCCGTGGAGCGACCATGGCGCCACCGAGGGCGAGCCGGTGTTCGTCACCGGCAACCCGGGCTCGACCGGCCGGCTCCTGACCATGGCGCAGATGGAGTACCTGCGCGACGCCGACTATCCGGCCCGCCTGCGGAGCTACGAATCACGTCTGGGGGTGCTTCGCGAGCTGGCGGCCGAAAGCGAAGAGGCCCGCCGCCAGTACCAGAACCAGATCTTCGGCCTGGAGAACGCCCACAAGGCGGTCAGCGGCTATCTGCGCGGCCTCGAGGATCCCGGCATCATGGCCCGGAAGGCCGACTTCGAGGGCGACTTCAGGAGTCGCATCGCGGCCGATCCGGACCTCAATGCCCGCTATGGTGGCGCCTGGGACAAGATCGCCGAGGCGCAG
>JBDHIK010000154.1:0-5246 GCA_039587475.1 Gemmatimonadota bacterium
GGCGCCGGAGCAGCTGGAAGGGAAGGAAGCCGATGGACGCAGCGACCTGTGGGCGCTGGGGTGCGTGCTGTACGAGATGGCGACGGGGAGGCGCGCCTTCGAAGGCGCCAGCCAGGCAAGCCTGATCGCATCGATCCTGAAGGAGCAGCCGCGGCCGATGGCGGCGCTGGCGCCGATGACGCCGCCGGCGCTGGATCGCGCTGTGAAGCAGTGCCTGGCCAAGGACCCCGACGAGCGCTGGCAGACCGCCGGCGACCTCCGCCGTGAGCTCGCGTGGCTGGCCGAGGACGGATCGCAGGCGGGCGTCCCGGCGCCGGTGGCGGCGCCACGGCGCCGGCTCGGCACACGGCTCCCATGGAGTCTGGCGGCACTGGCACTGATCGCCGCAGTCGCTCTGGCGGGGGTCGCGTTCCAGGCGCGCTGGTCGGGAGGTCTCTTCCCGGCTTCCATCGCGGAGTGGCGGACCTCGCTGGCGCTCCCTGACGATGTCGGTATTCCCACGCTCGCGTACCTCGGGAGGGCATCCCGCGCGACCCTGGCCCTGTCTCCTGGCGGTGACCGCGCCGCGTTCATAGGCCTGAAGGATGGCGAAGCCGCCCTCTACCTGCGGCGCTTCGACAGCTTCGATAGTGTTCGCCTGACGAAGACGGATGGCGCCGCGGCGCCGTTCTTCTCGCCGGACGGCACGCGGCTGGCCTTCTTTGCGGACAGACGGCTGTGGCTCATCGACCTGCCTGACGGCGTCCCCGTCGAACTCACGTCAATGGAGCGCACCTCGGTGGGCGGCAGCTGGAGCGATGACGGCCAGATCGTCTATGCACCGAGCTATTCGGACGCGCTGTGGACGATCCCGGCCGCCGGCGGCGAAGCACGCCCGCTCACGCAGGTCGATCGTGAAAGCGGAGAGGTCAGCCACCGCTGGCCGTCCGTCCTCCCGGCGGGCGCAGGTGTCCTGTTTTCGATCAAAATGACGACCAGCGAGACTCTGGACGACGCGCTCATCGCGGTCGCGGATTTTGAGACCGGGGAGCATCGCGTCCTCATCGAAGGTGGCAGCATGCCGCGCTACCTCGACGATGGCCGCCTGGTGTTCGCACGGGCCGGCAGGCTCTACGCGGTTTCATTCGATCTGGAGTCGCGCACAGTCCGTGGTGCGCCGGTCTCTGCCCTCGACGATGTGGCCACCGTGCCGACCAACGGCACTGCCTTCTACGACGTCACGCGCCAGGGGGCGCTGGTGTACATCGCAGGCGGGCCGCGCCTGTCCACGGGAGGCTATTCATGGGAAGGCCCCGGCCATCCCGCACAGTTCCTTGATCGCCTGGATTCCATGTTCTTCGGCTCTCCTCGGCTGTCACGGGACTTTCAACAGGCGGTCGTCCAGGTTGATGGCGCCAACGACAAGCTCTGGTTGATTGACCTGGAACAGATGAACGCCACGCCATTGACCGCCGGCGGTGGCAACGACAGCAGTGGACTGTTCTCTCGCGACGGCCGCTGGCTGCTTTTCTCGTCCGATCGCGCCGGAGGCGGCTACCGGTTCTACCGCATGCCGCTGGGGGGCAGCGCGGCGCCCGAGTCGCTGTTCGATGGGCATGGGTTCATCCACTCGATTTCCTATCCGGCGCGCATGCTCGGAGTCTCCATGCAGACAGAGCGCGACGGCTTCGATGCCTATGTGGTGGCCATCGCGGAAGATGGCAAACCCACGGGCGAGCCGCTCCTGGTTGCCGGGGGACCCAATGGCCAGTACGCGCCCAGCGTGTCCCCTGATGGAACGCTGGTGGCCTATCAATCGTACGAGTCGGGGCGCGCCGAGGTGTACGTCACCCGCCTCGCCGAACCTGGCGTCAGGCGCCGGTTGACGAACGACGGTGGCCGCGACCCGCTCTGGAATCGTGAAGGCAGCCGTCTTTTTTACTCGAATGACGGGCGCGTCTTCTCGGTGGCCCTCCAATCCGCCCCGGGGATGCGCTTCGACGCGCCGCAGGCGGTGAGCGGGTCGGAAGCTCCCGGTGAGATCGATGGATTCGACATTGCGCCCGACGGTTCGTCCGTCCTCATCGGGCGCATCGCCGACCCACTGATGCTGGCCCGGGACATTCGCCTGTGGCCGGGATGGGGAGCGACCCTGCGGCGCTGACCGCTTCCATCGCGACCCCGGACGCTGATATTCAAGGGCGACGAAGGTTTATCATGATGCGCATGAGTGGGCAGAAGGTAACGCCGTCAACGGCTGCCAGGTTGAGCCTGCGGGCGGGGCTTATAGTCTGTGCCATTGCTCTCGCCGGGGCTTGTGCAGGTGAGCGCGAGCTTCCGTACGTCGCGTCTCCCGCACCCCTCCGCATCCTGAGCATCAACGATGGCGGTGCATTCAACGCGATTGGGCTGCCGGACGTCAGTTTGCCTGACTCGGTGACGGTGATCGACCTGGTCAGCGACGAGCCCCCGGCGACGCGGACGGTCTCAGGCACTGTGCCAAACACCATCGCAGGCGCGCCCTATGCCGCCATCGTCCACGGCGGGAGGTACGCCTTCATTCCCAGCCACTCATGGGGGGCGCAGGGCACAGAGGCCAATGCGCCGAACCAGGTGACGGTCGTCGACCTGGACGCGCCGGGCCTGGATGTGGTCGCTGTCGTCCCGCTACCGCCAAATCCGTGGCAGGCGCTGTCTCATCCGGACGGGGAGCGGGCAATTGTCATCACCGATCACCAGTTTCACGTGTTCCGGGTGGAGGACGGGCAGCCCCGGCTCATCGCGCAGTCCGAGCCCGTGTCTTTTTCGCTCGTGTCGTTCACCATTCACCCGGACGCCAGTTCCATCGTGGCTACGGCCACGGCCGGGAAGTTGACGACTTCATCGGCCGTTGAACTGCAACTCTTCGATCTCAAAGGAGATGTGATCCATTACGCCTCCCAAATCTCCATCGCACCGGAGATCGGCGCTATTGATCAACCCTTCGCGCCCCGATTCAGTCCGGATGGGAGGCGCGTGCTCGTGCTCAACGGTCTTGGTGCCCCGTTTTCGCCACCTTTGGACGACGTGCTGAGCATCGACATGACGCGCTCTCCGCCAATCGTCACTGAGGTCGTTCAGAACGTCGCCCAGGGCCTTGAGAGCGTTGCCTTTCACCCCAGCGGTCGGTTCGCCGTGGTTGGGTGCATCGACGGACCTTACGTCGGCCACCTCGCCGTGATCGACCTGACCACATCGCCGATGCGGCTCCTTTCCTACCTGCCAATCGCGTTCGTCCCGGAGGGTATCGAGTTCAGCCCGGACGGGAGGATGCTGTTCGTGCAGGCCACCACGGCGCACCACATCGCGGTGTACTCGGTGGAAGGGATGCGGTTGGTGCCGAGCCCATTCGTGCTCCATACCGGCGAAGGCCCCGCGTCGATGGCCCTGACGTCCCGCTAAGGAATCGTTCGGTGGTTTCCTGGGGGATAGGATCGACAAAGGGATAAGCCTCAGCGGCGAAGGGGGTGCGTTCGCGGCGCGAGGGTTACTTCAGCGAACCGGTATCGTCGGCGGAAGTGCGTCGGGCCGACTCCTCTGGCACCCTGAACGCGGCGGCCAGGCCGCGGGCGCAGTCGGCTGCACCCGTCAGGGCAAGCAGGCCCAGGCTGCCTTGAAACGACCGGCAGCTACGAACCAGACGGCCACCTGTTTGGTTTCAGCCCCACCGGCAGACGAACGTCTTGCTCCTAAGTTCTTGTTTTGCAGTAGAATCCACCCGATGCCGGGGTGGCGGAACTGGTAGACGCAGGGGACTTAAAATCCCCTGGCCGCAAGGCCGTCTGGGTTCGAGTCCCAGCCCCGGCACCATGCAGGGAACGCGGGTTCGAATCCCGCCGCCTCCACCAGGCAAGCAGCGAGGATTCCGGCTCGCACAGGGTCGTTTTGGCCCCATTCCAGTGTCGCCCTTCGAAGCCGGCAAACTGATCGCTTCCCACAGCCACGAAGGGGTGCTGTCGAAGCGGCCATTTTGCTAAACTTCGCGGCTATGAATTCCGACGACGATTCCACCATCGATACCGGTTCGGATTCTCCGACTCAAGCCTCGTCCATCGACCCGCTTCCCCAAAGCATCGGACGCTACCGTGTGCTGGGGATGATCGGCGAGGGCGGCTTCGGCGTGGTCTACGAGGCCGAGCAGACCGAGCCGGTGACGCGTCGCGTGGCGCTGAAGGTCATCAAGCTGGGCATGGACACGAAGCAGGTGATTGCCCGCTTCGAGGCCGAGCGTCAGGCGCTGGCGCTGATGGACCATCAGCACATCGCCAAGGTGCTCGACGCGGGCGCGACGGACACGGGCCGGCCCTTCTTCGTGATGGAGATCGTCCGAGGCGACCCCATCACGGACTACTGCGACAAGCACAACCTGAGCATCGCGCAGCGCCTGCGACTCTTTCAGAAGGTCTGCAACGCGGTGCAGCACGCGCACCAGAAGGGCGTGATCCACCGCGACATCAAGCCGAGCAACGTGCTGATCACGATGCACGACGGCGAGCCTGCTCCCAAGGTGATCGACTTCGGCATCGCCAAGGCGACGAGCGCCAGGCTCACCGAGAAGACGGTGTTCACGCAGCAGCAGCAGCTGATCGGCACGCCGGAGTACATGAGCCCGGAGCAGGCGGAGATGTCGGGCATCGATATCGACACGCGCAGCGACATCTACTCGCTGGGCGTGCTGCTGTACGAATTGCTCACCAGCGCGACTCCGTTCGACGCGAAGAGCCTGCGCAGCGCGGGGTACGGGGAGATCCAGCGGATCATCCGCGAACAGGCGCCGCCGAAGCCCTCGACGAAGCTGAGTTCGCTCGACACGGCGGAGAAGGTGGCGCAGGCGCGTCACACGGAGCCGCGCCGGCTCGGCGCGCTGATCCGTGGCGACCTGGACTGGATCGTGATGAAGGCGCTGGAGAAGGACCGGACGCGCCGCTACGAGACGGCCAACGGGTTCGCGGCGGACATCGACCGCTACCTGAACAGCGAGCCCACGGTGGCCTCACCCCCGAGTGCGGGGTACCGGATGCGGAAGTTCGTCCGGCGGAATCGCGCGGGCGTGGCTGCGGCGTCGCTGGTGGTCGCGGCGCTCGTCGTCGGTATGGTCGGCACGTTGTGGGGGCTGACCCGCGCCATCGACGCGGCCGAAGCCGAAGCTCTGGCGCGCACCGAAGCCGAGCAGCTGGCGGACTTCCAGGCAGGAATGCTCGAGCAGATCGACCCGGCCACGGCGGGTG
>JBDHIK010000033.1:0-23918 GCA_039587475.1 Gemmatimonadota bacterium
AGGTACAGCAGGGGCAACCCGAGATAGAGGTTCACCGGTTTCATGAGGCTCACGAGGACCATGGCCAAGGCACTGAGCCACAAGGCCCACTCGGAGCCGTCGTCGGCCCATCGAAGAAAGAGGTACACCACCAACAGGGACCAGAAGACGATCATGGCATCCGGCTGGAAGGCGGCGCTGTAGTAGATGCCGAGCGGGGCGATGCCGAAGAAGAAGACGGCGAACAGTGCCGCTCCCTCGTCCATGATCCGGCGACCGATGAGATAGACCAGCAACGCCGCGGCCAGAAAGAACGCCAGACTCAGACCCCGACCGAGGGCGTCGGAGACACCGAAGATCCGGTAGAGAATGGCGACTGAGTACGAGTAGGCCTGGAACGCCTCCTCCAGGTAGCCCGGCGCATCGCCACTCCAGTTGATCTCGGGAAGCAGGATGTTCATCGACCGCTCGGAGAAGTTCTTGGCGATCGATGCCGTTTCGTTCATGCGCTCGTGGTGAGGGCCGAACAGTGGCTGACGCAGCACCCCGACCCGGAGGTAGGCCGTTCCCGCGAGGAGCAGGAGAAGGAGGGCCATGGTCCAGCGTCCTGACGCGCCCCTCGGTCTTTCTGAAGGACGGTCGGAGTGGCGGTCGGGACCGGGGTGTTCGGGAAGCTGTTCCAGGATGCGTTCTCCAGTCGGATGACACCCCGGCGACGACCCGTCGCTGGGCCGGGCCCAGCCCTGCAAGTCGCGAGCCAGTCGCCTGTTAGCGGCTCTGTCCGGGGTGCACCCGCTCCAGGGCCGTCAGCCGTGCTTCGCCCTCTTCAGGCACGTAGCACTGGAGCCCCACCGGCTGCAACCCCGCCTCGGCGAAAAGCCGCCGGTAGGTCCGGGCCGAACGCCTGGCAAAGCCGCCGAGGTCGCCATCGATGTCATCCGCCTGCGTGTAGGCCTCGAGGTAGGCCAGGCCGCCCACCAGGTCGCCGAGCGTTGCCAATCCGGCCCTGAGATCGGCCGTGGGCACATAGTGGAGCACGTCGCAGCACACGACGAGATCATAGCTCGCCGCCAGGCCGACGCGGTCGAGGGCACCGAAGGTGCCCATGCGGATGTTGCGAAGGGCGCCGAAGCGACGCACGACATACTCGCTCGAATCCACGCCGGCATAGCGCGTGGTCGGCCGCAGTCGGTGGAGAATCGGTTGCCAGGCCCCCTCGCCACACCCGATGTCGAGCACGGACTTGAGGGGCCGCCCCAGCAGAAACTCGGCCATCGAGACGACCATCGCGACCTTGCGTTCGACGTCGGACGGACGGGTGACCCGGTGCCTGGGGTCGCGGTACCACTTGTCGAAGTAGTCCCTGTCGTAGCGCTTGTCGCCGAGGCGGCCTTCGGGGTCAGTCAAGACAGCGCTCGGACGCGGGTGGCCGGATGCCGTCAGGGCGCCGGTCGCAGGCCGGCTTCATCGGGGAGGATCCGCTCGATTTGCCCGGGCCCGAGCGAGAAGACGGTGGGGCTCCGATGCGACCGTACGAAGTACCGACTCGCCAGGCTGTCCACCGCCAACGCGATGAGCGTGTCGCCGGCCGTGTCGACCAGGGTGAGCCGGCGGCCTGAGCGACCAAAATCGAGCGAGTCGATTTGCGGCTGGGTGGCGAAGCCGGTCGCGCGGAGCGGCCGGAAGTTCCTCAGCAACCGGGTCACCGCCGCCGTGTCGGCAGGGGTGTCGGGAGCCAGCACCCACCCGGTAGCCTGGCGCTCGAGGGCGAAGCGGCCATCGGGCCGGGACACATCGATCCGGCCGATCATCTCGGGCATGGCATCAACGATGATCTTGTTGCGCCAATCGTCCAATCGCAGGTCCACCAGGTCGGCCATCGGCCCGCCGTAGCGATACACCGCGTCCTCCCCTTCCCGGCGGACGAACACACTGTTCTGATCGCTTCCGCGCTTCCCGAACACCACCTGATCGACCTGCTGGTTGCCCCGGAAGAACGTGACCAGCGTGCCAGAATCGTCGACACCCATCCGGCCATGCACGGCGGCGCTTCGGGCCACGACTTCGTACTCCATGGTGTCACTGAGAGCGGTGAACAGCGTGGCCAGCTGCTCGTTGGAGATGTCGAGGTCGTTGACGGTCCATGCAGCGCCATCTCTGGCGAGTACGATGGTGCCCCCTGGGGAGGCGAACACCACCTGGTCGACCCCCTCGACGGTTTCGGGAAGCACCCGACCGGTTTCGCGATCGTCGGGGCGCTGAGACGTTCGTTCGCTGATGAACCAACCGAGGGCGGCAATCGCCAGAATGACGGCCACCCATTTGAGTTGTGTCGTGCTCATGCGGCCTCCACCGTCGGGACGTAGCTCCGTCGCGTCATCCGTCGACGTCGCAGCAGGCGCACGGCGCCCAGCAATGCCAACAGCAGCGGCACCCCGATGGCGTTCCCGAACTGGACCAGGTCTCGAACGCCGTCCGACTCGAAGACCAGCGCCGGTGGCGTGCGGTCCTTGGCGCGGATGGAAATCAAGCCTTCCTCCTGGGCCAGCCAGTCCACGGCGTTGAGGACGAACGAGGCGTTCACCGGCATCGACCGGACCCATTGGTCGCTGGCGAAATCGTCTGATCCGACGACGACGAGCCGGCCCGCTGGAAGCGGGGCCGCGGCGGAATCGCCCTCCCCTGCCACCGCATCGGCCGGATTGACCTGCACCGCCACGAGCCGGGACGCCAGCGGTCCACGCGTGTAGTCGGTCCGCTGCGGCGAGATAAAGGCATTGCCTTGCTCGGCGCCGCTATTGTCACTCGTCACCAACAGCGGTGTCACCGTCCCGGCCCGGGCCCCGCTGGTGTCGATGGAGCTGCTCCAGGGGAGGAAGACCGACCCGACATCCCGGTTGATGGGACTCGCCTGGGTCGAAATGGTGCGCAGCCAGAACGGGTAGCTTCGCAACACGGTGCCGAATTGCCCCCGCATCGACACTGGATGGTTCGACGCCAGGTCGAACACCATGTCCGGCTGGATGAAGAGGCCGTAGGGCTGCAACAGCCGGTTCCAGGCCACGGGCCGCTCTACCCCGATCATCTGGTCACGCACGGCCTGGGTGGCCATGCCTCGGACCATGATCAGGGCGCTACCCCCGGCGTCGAGGTAGTCGGCGAGCTTCTCCGCCACGCTGTCGGCCAGTGCCAACGGTGTGTCCGCCAACATCAGGACCGGCATCTCGTCGGGATCGAGCGTGTCGGTTTCGAGCAGCACCGGACGGACGTCGAAGTTCTCGCGGAGCAGGCCCTCGACACCCGAGAACACCGGGGCGTCCTGCGGGGCGCCCGCCGTCGCCACGTGAATGCCGACGGTGGTGCGGGTGTCCCGGGTCAGGGACCGGATGAACGACACCAGGCGGTACTCCAAGTCGCTGGTTCCGATGATCGCCGGGATGGCCTCGCTCTGGTCGGCGAACTGCACCGCCAACCCGAAGTACCCTTCCTTGATCTGGAACTCGGATTCGCGGGAGGCGCTCCACTGCACCGCTGGGACACCGAACGATTCCGCCTCTTCGACGATGGCCTCGTCCTCAGAGGGATCGAGGACCACCAGCCGGACCATGCCGTCCCCGGCCGCCCGGATGTCGGCCAGCAGGTCGTCCACGTTGCGCTTCTCCAGCGTCACTTCCGGCGGGACGTCCTTGGACACGTACAGTCGGATGGTGACCAGATCCGGCAACGCCGCCAGGATCGCCTTGGTGGCCGGCGACAGGGTGTAGGCCTTCCCCGGCGTCAGGTCGATGCGCCCCCGGATGTGGCGGCCGAACAGGTTGACGACGACCACCGTGAGGATCAGGAGCAGGGTGCCCAGGCGCAATCGGACAAGGGCGGGTCCCCGGGGCGCCAGCTTGCGGCTCATCAAGGCGCCGTAGGCCATCACGATGAAGACGGCCGCCAGAGACACGAAGTAGACGAGGTCGCGGAGGTCGATGACGCCGCGGGCGATGTTGGCGAAGTGTGGCAGCACGGCGAGTCGTGACAGGACATTCGAGAGCGCGACCGGGAGTCCCGTCAGGACCGGCGTGAACCCGATCAGCACGAAGGCAAACATCACGGCGACGCCCACGATGAACGCCGTGATCTGATTGCGCACCAGGCTCGAACTCCAGATGCCCATCGCCGAGAACGCCCCGGCCAGGAGCGCTGCACCGAAGTACTGTGCGAAGACCACCCCGGCGGGCAGATCCGCTCCCAGGGACAGGCCCAGCGGGATCGGAATGGTGAGCGCCATCCCGATCCAGATGAACGACACCTGCCCCAGAAATTTCCCGAGCAGCAACTGCAATTCGCTGATCGGCTGCGCCAGCACCACCTCGATGGTGCCGGACCGCACGTCCTCCGCAAGCGCCCGCATCGTCACGGCTGGGATGAAAAACAGCAGCAGCCAGGGCCACAGCTCCAGCATCGGCCGGACCGAGGCCACCCCGATCAGGAAGGCCTGCCGCAGGAACAGGTAGTTGTTCAGGGCCAGAAAGACGATCAGCAGCACGTAGCCGGTGGGGTGGTCGAACATGGCCCGGAGCTCTCGGCGGGCCACCGTCAGAATCGCTTTCATGACGGCTCCTCCACGGTCAGCTCCTGGAACAGGTGTTCCAGGCTGCGGGACCGTTGATGCAGCTCGTACAATATCCACCCCTTCGTCTTGGCCAGCTCGAAGATGGCCGGCCGCACGTCCGTCGCGTGATCGGCATACAGCGACAAGGCAACGCGCCCGTTGTCCTGCTGGTGCGACTCGCTCACCCGGTGCACTCCGGGGAGCTCGGTCAGGGACCGCTCGACGGCGGCACCGCTGGCTTCGACTCGGATCTCGACGGTCCCGCTCGCCTTGGCGACCAGATCGTCGACCGACCCGTCCGCCACGATGGCGCCCCGGTTGATGACGAGCAGCCGGGTACAGGTGTTCTGCACTTCGGGAAGCACGTGAGTGGACAGCATCACGGTCCGGTCCTGCCCCAGGCTCTCGATGAGGTGGCGGATTTCCAGGCGTTGATTGGGATCGAGCCCCTCGGTCGGTTCATCGAGGATCAGCAGGTCCGGCTGCGACAAAATGGCCTGCGCCAGTCCAACACGCTGCCGGAAGCCCTTGGACAGTTCACCGATGGGACGATAGTACACCGATTCGAGGGCCGTGGTCGCCACGGTGCGGTCGAGCGCCCGCCCCCGGTCGGCGCCGAAGATCTGCCGCAAATCGGCAATGAAGACCAGGTACTCCGACACCAGCATGTCCGGATAGAGCGGGTTGTTCTCCGGGAGGTACCCGATGCGGCGCTTGATCTCGAGGGAGTCGGCCGCGAGGGCCCGGCCATCGAATTCGATGGCGCCTTCGTCGGGCTCAAGATACTGGTTGATCATCCGCATCGTCGTGGACTTCCCGGCCCCGTTGGGGCCCAGGAACCCGATCACCTCCCCGCGCGAAACGGAGAAGGAGACGGCGTCCACCGCGGTGACGGAGCCGAATCGTTTGGAAACATCCTGCAGAGTGAGCAAGGCCATGAGAACCAACGACTTAAGAGACGAATCGGGGAGTGGTACCCGAACGGATTCTTCGTTCGGGGGAGCATTCTAATGCTCCATTCGGTACTTGTTCAAGCCCCGGGGTGAGACGCCGCCACTGGATGGATTGGCACAGCAACCTACTGCCTTCCGGCTCACCCTGCGTGCTCGGGCCCCATCGCCAGCACCGCCGCCCCGCGAAGTCTCCCTGACCGAAGGTCGGCGAGGGCCTCGTTGGCCTGTTCCAACGGGTAGACCTGCGTGTGCGTCTCGACCGGGACCCTGGGGGCCAGTTCCAGGAATTCGATGCCGTCGCTCCGAGTCAGATTGGCCACGGACGTGATGGATCGTTCACCCCAGAGGATGGAGTAGGGAAAGGACGGGACGTCGGTCATGTGGATGCCGCCACAGACGACCGTCCCTCCCTTGGCGACGTGTCGCAACGCCGTCGGTACCAGAGAGCCGACAGGAGCGAAGATGATGGCCGCATCCAACGCTTCTGGCGGATCGGACTCGCTGTCACCGACCCATGCCGCGCCGAGGTCTCGGGCAAACGACTGGGCCTCGGCATCGCCGGGCCGGGTAAACGCAAAGACACGGCGGCCCTGAGCGCGGGCCACCTGCGTCACGATGTGCGCCGCGGCTCCGAATCCGTAGAGCCCGAGGCGGCGACCCGGCCCCGCCTGGCGAAGGGAGCGGTACCCAATCAACCCGGCGCACAACAATGGAGCCGCCTGGTGGTCGTTCAGTCCGTCGGGCAGCGGCAGACAATACCTGGCATCGGCGACGCACCACTCGGCGAAACCGCCGTCGATGTGGTAGCCGGTGAACAGGGCATCGTCGCACAGATTCTCCTGACCCTCGACGCAGTACCGGCAGGCCCCACACGTGGACCCCAACCATGGTACGCCGACACGAGTCCCCGGCACCCATCCGGTCACCGACGGTCCGGCGGCGACCACCCGGCCGACGACCTCATGGCCCAGGATCAGCGGGAGTTTCGGGTCGGGCAAGTCGCCGTCGAGGACGTGGAGGTCGGTCCGGCACACGGCGCACGCCGCCACCGACAGAAGCAGCTGTCCGGGACCGGGCTCGGGCCGGGGGAGATCCGTCAACCGCAACTCCTCGCCGGGAGCCATCATGACCATGGCCCGCATGGTCAGCCCTCTGCCAGTGCGACGTAGCGACCCTCGAACGTCGCGACCGTCCTGTCGGCCACACGCACCTCCACCCTCAACGCCAGCCGCCCCTTGCCGTGTCGCTCGAGGGCACGAAGGAAACGGTCGAACCTGTCACCGCCAGCCGCAACGCAGTGCGCCGCGAAGTCACCGTCTATCGGGAGCAGGTAACGGATGGTGCTGTCCTGCAGGACCACGTGTGCGTCCATGTTCCGCCGGCGCAGCATCAGCCAGGTCCAACCCCACCCTGCCAGTGTGGCGACGGCGTTGATGCTCCCGGCGAACGCCGTACCTTCGTGATTGACGTTGCGCCGCAACGGCGCCGACAGCCAGAGCCCTTCGGCATCGGCCCGGACGACCTCGACGCCGAGATGCTGGGTGACGGGAATCTCGGTCGCCAGCTTGCCGCGCAGAGCCTCACGGTCGGCCGCGGACACCAGATCGTCGCATTCCTCAGGAACCATGGGCCCTCCATGCCGGCCAACGGGGGACGTGGAGACCTCCCTGCCCTGGATCATACACCATGCGTCAGGCCCGGGAAATTCACCGTCGATTCTTCGGTGGAAGGCCCGGGTCCCAGCCGGTACATTGCCTGCCATGACGACACCGACCATGCCCCGCCGGGCCGAAATGCTCCAGGCCTTCACCACGCGCGATGCCTCTTACGACGGCGTCTTCGTGACCGCCGTGCGAACCACGGGCATCTTCTGCCGCCCCACCTGTCCGGCTCGAAAGCCCCGGCCCGAGAACGTGGAGTTCTACGCCGACGCCGGTGGTGCCCTCCGCGCCGGCTACCGTCCCTGCAAGCGGTGCCAGCCCGACCACCCCGACCGCGGCCGGCCGGCCTGGGCCCAACCCCTGTTCGCCGAACTGGAGCGTCACCCCGAGCAGCGCCTGACCGACGCAGACCTTCGGGCTCGGCACCTCGACCCCGACCGGGTACGACGCTGGTTCCAACGGCATCACGGCATGACGTTCCATGCCTATCAGCGGGCTCAACGCCTTGGTCTGGTCCTCGACCGTCTGCGCCAGGGCGAGTCGCTCAGTCAGGCGGGCTACGGGCATGGATTCGAGTCGGACAGCGGATTCCGCGAGGCGTTTCGCAAGCTGTTCGGCGAGCCGCCGGGACGCAGTCGCGACCGTGGCGTCGCCTACCTCACGCGTATTGCCACTCCGCTCGGGCCGATGATCGCCGGGGCCACCGACAGCGGCGTCTGTCTCCTCGAGTTCGCTGATCGCCGCATGCTGGAAACGCAGTTGGCACGAGTTCGAAGCCGGCTCCAGTGCGCCACGGTCCCCGGCGACCACGAACACCTGCGGCTGCTCCGGCAGGAGATCGACGAGTATTTCGCCAGGGATCTCCGGGTCTTCTCGGTGCCGTTGGTGCTGGCCGGGACCCCGTTTCAGAACTCGGTATGGCAAGCTCTGGCCAGAATCCCCTATGGATCGGTGACCAGCTACCAGGACATCGCTCAGGAGATCGGCAAGCCGCAGGCCCGCCGCGCGGTCGGCAGGGCCAACGGCGACAATCGTCTCGCCATTCTGCTGCCCTGCCATCGGGTCGTCGGCCGCACGGGCGCGCTGACCGGGTACGGCGGTGGCCTGTGGCGCAAACAGCGCCTCCTCGAGCTCGAGGGGGCGATGGACGAGACGGCGCCCTGATCGGAAGTGGTGGAGTCGCTATATTGACCGCGTGCGCGGGCCGGATCATCCGGCTGTGCCTGTGCCGCCACCTCCACCAAGGACCTCGATGGGCAGCGACCGAGCAGTGCCGGCACTGAAGCTGGCCGCGGACGTCCACCTGGGCGGCGAATCCCTGCCGGTCATCGCGGGCCCCTGTGTCATCGAATCAGAAGCCATGGTGCTGGAGGTGGCCCTGGCCCTGCAAGGCTGGCGGGATCGCCTGGGGGTCCCGCTGCTGTTCAAGGCCTCGTTCGACAAGGCCAACAGAAGCGCCATCTCGAGTTTTCGCGGGCCTGGCATGGCCGAGGGACTGGCGGCACTCGACCGGGTGAAACGCGAGACGGGACTTCCCCTGCTGACCGACGTCCACGAACCGGGCCAATGTGGCCCGGTCGCGGAGGTCTGTGACGTCCTCCAGATTCCGGCCTTTCTCTGCCGACAGACGGACCTCATCGTGGCAGCGGCGAGTACCGGACGGGCCGTCAACATCAAGAAGGGGCAGTTCATGGCGCCGGAGGACATGGTCCTCGCGGTCGACAAGGCACGGACCACCGGCAACGACAACGTCAGCGTCACGGAACGGGGCACCACCTTCGGCTACCACAATCTGGTCGTCGACATGCGAGCGTTCGCGATGCTGCACCGCCATGGGATTCCGGTGATCTACGACGCCACCCATTCCCTGCAGCTGCCCGGTGGTGGTACCGAGTCCGGCGGCGAACGAGCCTTCGCCGAACCGCTGGCCCGGGCGGCGGTCGCTGCCGGCGCTGACGGCATCTACCTCGAGACACACACCCACCCGGACATGGCCAAGTCGGATCGCACCACACAACTGGACCTCGAACGGGCCGAGCGCCTGGTGGCTGGTCTCAGCCGGCTCCACGAGATGATCCGCCAGGACGTATCGTGAGTCACGCACGCGAGACGGCGGCAAGTGTTCTGGCCATCGAGGCCAAGGCCGTCGAGGGCCTGATCGGTCAATTGGACGAACGTTTCGACGAGGCGGTCACGCTGCTGGCAGGGTGCCGCGGCCGGGTGGTCTGCACCGGCATGGGCAAGAGCGGGCTGGTGCTGCGCAAGGTGGCGGCGACCTTGGCATCGACCGGGACGCCCGCCCTGTTCCTTCACCCGGCGGAAGCCATCCACGGCGACCTTGGGGTCATGCGGGAGGAGGACGTGGTCCTGGCAGCTTCCTACTCTGGGGCGACGGAGGAACTCACCCGTCTGGCGGAGATCCTGAAGCGGCTGGGGGCCTCGCTGGTGGCAATGACGGGCAACCCCGCAAGCCCCTTGGCACGACTGGCGGACATTCATCTTTCGGTCGCGATCGACCGCGAAGCCTGCCCACTCGACCTGGCCCCAACGGCCTCGACGGCCGCGATCCTGGCCCTGGGGGATGCCCTCGCCATGGCCCTTCTCGAAGCCAAGGGCTTCTCCCGGGAGGACTTCTTCCGGCTGCACCCGGGCGGGGCCTTGGGCCGCAAGCTCCTCACGGTGGCAGAGTTGATGCACCAAGGCGACGAGCTGCCCCGCGTGGCGGCCGACACCCCGATGCCGGACGCTATCTACGAGATGTCGAACAAGCGGTTGGGTGTCACCGCCGTGGTGGACGGCGAGGGCCGGCTCGAGGGCTGCATCACCGACGGCGACCTGCGGCGGCACCTGAGCGAGGACCCGCAGCTCCTGGAGCGCCAAGCCGCCGAGTGCATGCACGAGGCGCCTCGCACCATCGATGCCGGAGCGCTGGGCTCAGCGGCCCTGAAGGTGATGGAAGAGAATCACATCACGGCCCTGTTCGTCTGCGACGAGGCCGGCAGACTCGAGGGACTCATTCACCTGCACGACCTGTGGCGGCTGGAACTCTTCTAGCAGAGAGGGCACGTTCCCGCTGCGCCGCGTCGAGGCATCAGAACCAGATGCGATAGGCGAACGCGGCTCCCGCCACCATGGCCGGAGCGATGAACGCCGCCCGGGCCACGAGCACCACGACCTCCGTCCTGGCCTGCAACTCCTGGGTACCCGTCAGACGCGGGAACACCGTCGCCAGGCGGTGCCCCAGGAAAAACGACTCCCAACCAAGAACCGCCAGGAAGACCAGGAGCCAGGCCCGGCCCAGGGCATACCTCACCTCCAGATTCCAGTGGCCGGCTACGAAGCCGAGGAGCCCGAGGGTGGAGACGATCTGGGCGACGGAATAGAGCCAGGGAGCCCCGCGACGCAGGAAACTCACTGCCGTGACCAGACCCAACGCGGCTATGGCCACCGCGTAAAGCAAGGCCCACCATGGAAGTTCGCTAATGGCGGCACTCCTTGGTTTCAGGCTGCGAGAGTTGGAAGAAGCAGATAAGGTGGGGCCCGAGGCCCCTCGCGTCAATGAATGCCCAAGGGACAGGCCATACCCACAGCAGTCGCTCGAGCCACCCCGGAGCCCGTGGTCCGTTCCGAGATCGGATTCACCGCTTGGACCGGGCGGTGACCCTTCGGGCCGGGGGCCAACCGTAACGGGACAGATCTATACGGCCACGGATGCCAAACCCCACGCCTTCTGCCTCGAGCCTGACTCGTTGCTCGAGGTCCGGCCCAGTCACCTTCCGCCGGCTGATGCCGCCGCGATGGTTCACCACTCGATGCCACGGCACGGCGCGCGCGGCAGGCAAAGCATGGAGAGCGTAACCGACTTGGCGAGCATGACCCGGGCGTCCGGCCAGTCGCGCGATCGTTCCGTACGTCGACACTCTTCCAGCAGGAATCCGGCACACCTGGTGGTACACGCGACGATAGAACGAGTCCGGGTCGGACCGGTTCTCGGCTACCCCGGAAGCCTTAGCCCCCGGACGCATCCTCTTGGGCACGCTTGCGCAACCCCTCCATGATCTCCGTCGCCTGCGTGATCTGCTCAGGCGTCAGGATTTCATCGAGAGCCTCGTTCATCCTGGAACGGGCCTCGGCCACGGCCTTGGATGTGGCTTCCATGGATCCACGGTCCGGATTGGCCGGCTGTGCCGCGAAGATGTCTTCTGTTTCCTGTAGATAGGTGGCGATGGCCGCACGAAACTGGGTTGCGGTGGAGTCCGGCAGGCCCAGGCGAGCGACCAGCGTATCGACGACGGCCTGATATCGCTGCTGCAACGGCTCGGGCTCAGCCTCCTGCGCCTGGCCGACCATCGGGACCAGCACGGCGGACACGACGAGCGCCGACGCCCAGATGCTTCTCGTCAAAGGAACCTCCTGCGGGGACCTGAAAAAGATAGCGCTCGGATGGGAGTCAGGCGAACGGCGCCCGGTCGGGCGCCCTCATCTCAGCCAGCCCTTCTTGATGCCCATGAGGCGCCGTTGCCCGTCGTGCATCGCAGCTTGAGAGGCGAAGTAGGCCGTCGCGAGTTCGAAGAACCGGCCGGCCAGAGCGCCTCCGCCCTCGAACGGGCGCTTGTGACAGGTCCAGACCTCGTCGTCCTCGATCACCTCCGCCGCCAATTCGAGAATGTTGGCCAGGGCCTCGCGGCAGGTCGAGGCTTCCCAGAAGAGACGGGATTGGAGGAACTTGTCGCGGGCGGCATCGAGGAAGACCGGCACCTGAGACTGGAGCCGGTCGGGGAGCTGCCGACCGGCATCTCCAACGGCCTGTTCCAGTGCCTCGGAGGACATCTCGTCCATGCGGTCCGCAATGAATCGGCGGTATGGTCTGGTGGCGACCGCCTGAAGTGACTGCTCGAACCCGGTAGATTCCATGCGGCCTCTGGCAGTGGGAAAACGCGTCGGTGACTCTACGGTCCTCGCACACAACGTGTTTCAGAAGGGAACTCACAGCCCTCGCAGGTAGACCCGACGGTACTTGAGCGTCTTCTGAAGAATGCGGCCTTTTATCTCGACGTCCTGGACCAGCGCGGCTCCATCTTCCGCCAGCGACCAGTCTTCCTTGACCTGCAGTTCCTCCGTCTTGCGCTCGATGCGAAGTCCCTCACCTTTCCGCTCGGCCTTGAGCTGTCCCTTTTCGGTCGACATTCCGAAGTAGGCATCATGCTTCTTGCCGTCGGTCACGAGAGACACGTTTTCCAGGGTGAGGTCCAGAGGGTGAAAGACCACGGTGCTATCGGTCTCGACCAGCTCGAACATATCGGCCTCGTCCACCAGGGGACGCGCCAGGTCGGCGGCCTCTTCCGCGGATATTGGCCTCGAGGAAGACACGTCCGGCACGGTGGATCCGACACCGGGGACCTGTCGGGCACCCGTTTGGCCTTGAAGAGAGCCGCGGGCCCTGAGGCCATCATTCCGGGCATGCAGCTCGAAGGCCTTCTCCAGGTCGGCGCTTCGGGTACTGTCGAGGCGCCAGACCCCCCCCAGGGTGCCCTGCCCGCCGGCAGGCTGGGCCAGGCCCAAAGCCGCGGCGGCCAGGGCCAGGAATCGGGTATTCATGAGATGAGCCTCCAGCCTCCGGGAATTCCACATCCTTCGCGCAATCTAATGAATGCCCGTGTCAGGGGAGCGCTGTGGGGTGTTCAACGTTCCGTGGCTTCGGTCCGTAAAGATGGATGTGACGACCATGGCCCTTTCAACCCCAGTCCAGGCCGGGCATGAGCCCGCGACGCGAGTGGTGAGCCGCTCCGCTGCCGGCCGGCCCGAGTCCGCGTTGGTGCTTGCAGCCAAGGGCGGCGACCAGGACGCTTTTGGTGAGCTGGTTGGCCTGTACGCCGGGCAGGCCAGACGGGTGGCCCGTTCGGTCCTCGGGAATGGTTTCGACGCTGACGATGCTGCCCAGGACGCGTTTCTGTTGGCCTGGCGGAATCTGGCGTCTTTCGACGACCGGCGACCGTTTCGCCCCTGGCTCATGCGAATCGTGGTCAACGCCGCCACCGACCTGTACCGGCGGCGCAAGGTCCGCCAGGTGGGGACGCTGCCGGAGTCGGTTGCCAGCCGGGAGGCCGGGCCGGAGCGCCAGACAGATCGATCGATCCTTCGGGACCGGTTGACGACCGCCCTGGCGGGGTTGTCGGAGCGTCAGCGGATCGCGGTCACCATGTTCGACGCGGAGGGCTATAGCCATGCGGAGATCGCGGAAACTCTCGAGGTGCCGGTTGGCACGGTGCGCTCCCTGGTGTTTCACGCCAGGAGAGCGCTTCGGATTGCCTTGGCGCCGTTTGAAGGAGACTTGCCATGACGGCATCGAACGACTTTGACGCTGGGCGCGACCACGACCTGGGCACGCGCCTGCGCGCTCATTTCGAGACGACGGACGACGCCGCTTTCACCGCGCGGATCCTGTCCCGCATCGGGGGCGAGACACGCGAGTCGAGCTGGGACGTCCTGGCACGATGGGCCCCACTCGGGGTTGCCGCTGCGGCGATCCTGGCGCTGGCGGCCGGCCTTGGACTCGGGATGGCCTGGAACGCCTCCACGGCGTCGGCGCCAGACACGGCTGATCCGGTGGTGTGGCTTTCCACCGGGCAGCCGGTGACCTCGGAATTCGTGCTGACGGCAGCCCTGACGGAACCCGGGATGAGCGGAGAACAACGATGAGGAAATCCAAGTGGATTGCAGCGCTGCTTCTGGTGGCGACCTTCGTGTTGGGCGCCCTCTCCGGTGGGGCCGCCGTCGGTCTATCAGACCGCGGCACCGGGGAGTGGCGCCCACCACGAGGCAACATGGTGGCGCACATGACCGAGCAGCTCGACCTGACGGTGGAACAGCAAGACAGCGTTCGTGCCATCCTCGAGCAATACAGGGAGACGTTTCATACGATGCGAGAGCAGATCGGAAGTGACATTCGGGGTTTGCTGACCCCGGAACAACAGGAAAAATACGAAGCCATGACGGTCAACTACCGGAGCCGCCACGGCAAGCGGAGCGGCGAACCCCGCGGGAGGCGTCCGTGACCGTTCGCATCGGCCTGCTGACCACGATCAGCACTCTCCTCATGGCGGCTCCGGTCTCGGACGTCCGTGCCCAGGACCCGGGCCCCGCCCTGGTCGACACGGTTCCCGGTGCATCCAGCCCAGGCATCACGCTGGACGAAGCCATCGCGCGCGCTCAGAGAGTGCAGCCGCTCGTGGTACGCGCCTCCGGCACCGTCAGCAGTGCCGAACACCAGAAGCGGTCGGCTTCCCTCGGCGCCTGGCTCCCGAGCATCAGCGCCAGCTCCAGCGGGTCTTCGAACTGGAACGAGGGGGTCGCCAGAGTCGATCCGATCACCGGCCTTCCCGTCGCAGCCAACACCGCGAGCCGAACGGTCGGGTTTGGGCTGAACGGCACCTGGGACGTCTTCACCGGCTTCTCCAGGGGTGCCGAATCCCGGCAGGCCCGTGCCAACCTCGAAGCGGCCGATGCGGACCTGATCGATGCCCGCTACGAAGTCGCACTGCAGACCAAGGTCCAATTCTATGCCGCGCTCAGCGCGGGAGAGTTGTTGCGTGTGCGACGGGCGGCGGTCCGGCGGGCTGAGGAACAGCTGAACGTGTCCGCCAACAAGTTACGGACCGGGTCGGCGACCCGATCCGACTCGCTCCGCTCCGTGGTCACGCTGGGGAACGCCAGGGTACAACTGGTCAACGCCGCGACCATCCTGGCGACGGCCGAGGCCAACCTGGGGCGTCTCGTGGGCGTCGAAGGCCGGGTGAGTGCCCTGGACGATCCCTCGTTCCATCAGGTCGAGTTCGCTGTCCGCCAGGACGCGCTGATCCAGGAGGCCTCGGCCTCGTCGCCGGCCGTCATCAGCGCCGAGGCCTCGGCGCGCGCGGCTGAGCAGTCGTGGAAGGCCTCCAAGGGGAGCTGGTGGCCTGACCTCTCGATCAGCGGCTCCTGGAACTGGAACGGCAGCAACCAGGTCAACGATTACGAGTTGCTGGAACAGAAGTCGCTCCGCGCCAGCCTGACCTGGCCGCTATTCAACGGATTCACACGCGAGACCAGCATCGCCGTCCAGTCCAACAACTATGATGCGGCCCTGGCGACGGCCCAGGACGCCCGGCGCCAGGTCGTGGCGCAGATGATCACTCGCTTGGCGGAGTTGGATGCGGCCGCGCTTCGTGTGGAGATCACCCTGATCAGCGTTGCGGCGGCTCAGGAGGACCTCCGGGTCCAGCAGGAGCGGTACCGTCTCGGTGCCAACACCATCATCGAGGTCCTGACGTCACAGGAAGCGTTGAACCAGGCCGAGACCGATGAAGTCGAAGCCCATTTCGACCTGCTGCTGGCCAAGGCGCAAATCGAAGCCCTGATTGGAAGAGAGCTCTAGCATGACGACGTTCCTGCGCCGGAGGTCATTCGGCCCGGTCGCCGCCTTGGCGTTCAGTATCGCCTGCGGCGGAGAGGAAGTGACGGAACTGGTGTACCAGGCCGTCCCGGTCGAGACGCGTGACATCGTCGTGTCCGCCGAAGCCGCCGGCGTCATCGAGCCGGACACCCTCGTTGAAGTCAAGTCCAAGGCGTCGGGGGAAATCCTCGAGATCCGCATCGAAACCGGCCAGCGGATCGAGCGCGGCGCGCTCCTCATCCTGGTGGATCAGCGCACGCCCTCCAACGCGGTGGCGCAATCCGAGGCCAATCTCGAAGTGGCCCGGGCACGCCTGGAGAACGCGACGTCGCAGAAGGCCCGGGCCGAGGAGTTGTTCGCGACCAAGTCGATCACGGAGACCGAGTACGAGGCCACCATGCTCGACTTCGCCAACGCCAAGGCCGAGGTGGTGCGGGCCGAAGTGCAGCGGGAAAACGACCGCATTCGAATGGCCGACACCGAGGTCCGGGCGCCCATCTCCGGCACCATCATCCAGAAGCAAGTCGAGCGCGGCCAGGTCATCTCCTCGCCCACCTCCGACGTCGGGGGCGGCACGGTCCTCCTGAGCATGGCGGACCTCAACCTGGTGCAGGTGCGTACCCTGGTCGACGAAACCGACATCGGCAAGATCCGCGCTGGGCTGGAGGCCACCGTGACGGTCGCGGCCTACCCCACCCGGCCGTTCCGGGGTGAGGTCGTCAAGATCGAACCGCAGGCGGAAGAACTTCAGAACGTCACCATGTTCCCCGTGATCATCCGCATTCGCAATGTGGACGATCTGCTGCGGCCCGGCATGAACGCCGAAGTGGAGATTCACATCGGGCGACGCGATGGAGTGCTCGCGGTCCCGAATGCGTCGCTGCGCACGCAGCGGGACATCGGCTCGGCGGCCATGATCCTCGGGTTGACGGACGACCAGGTCCGGGAGCAGCTCGAGGCCGAGACCCGGCGGGCGGCAGGAGACTCTACCAACCAGGCCACACTCGCCGCTTCGGCGCCACAGGAGGAACAGGCGACCGACGGCCGTGAGACCATCGAATTCCAAGGACGGACCGTCACGCTTCCGGAAGGGATCACCCGCAAGCAGGTCCAGGACATCTTCCAGAAGTTTCGGAGCGGCCAACAGCCCTCGAGCGAGGAGATGGCCGTCTTGCGGAAGATCCGCTCATCGATGGGCAGCGGTGGGGGAGGCCGTGGCAGCCGAAGAGGTGGCAACGAGTACCAATTCGGCGGCCGCTATATCGTGTTCGTGCTTCGCGACGGTGCCCCGACGGCGGTGAATGTTCAGACCGGGTTGACGGACCTCGACTACAGCGAAATCGTGTCCGGCCTGGAACCTGAGGACTCGGTGCTCGTGCTGCCGAGCGCCAGCCTGGTGCAGAGCCAGCAGGCCTTCCAGGAACGGGTCCAACGATTCAGCGGCGGCGGGCTCCCCGGCGTCTCACGGAGGTAACGAACCATGCTCCTCGGAGAGATCATCGCCGTCGCCCTGGCGTCCATTCGAGCCAACAAGATGCGGGCGGCGCTCACGATGCTCGGCATCGTGATCGGGGTGGGCGCGGTGATTACCATGGTGGCATTGGGAACCGGTGCCCAACGGTCCATCGAGGAACAGATCGATGCCATGGGCGCCCGCAAGCTCACGGTCTTCGGCGGCCAGTCCCGCTCCCGGGGCGTGGCCGGCGCTCAACGCACGGCCCTCACGACGGACGATGCCAACGCCCTGGCCCGTGACGCCACGCTCCTGAGTGCCGTCGTCCCCGAGATCCGCGGCAATCAGCAGATCAAGTTCGGCAACAGCAACATCAACGTGAACGTGACCGGCACGACGCCCAACTACGCAGAGGTCAACCGTTACGAGGTCGTCAACGGACGGATGTTCACTGAGGGAGACGACGAGGCCCGCAAGCGGGTGGCGGTCCTCGGCTTCGCCGTCCCGGAACTCCTCAACGCCAACCCCGCTGCCATCATCGGGCAGCGCATCCACATCAAGGGCGTCCCGTTCGAGATCATCGGCACCTTCGCGGAAAAGGGCTCGACGGGATCGTTCTCCAACCCCGACGAGCAAGTCCTGATTCCCGTGAAGACGGCCCAGTACCGCGTGTTCGGTTCCGACCGGTTGGGTTCGATTACCGTCGAGGTCGCCGAGGGGGTGCCCCTGGATCAAGGGATGGTGGACCTGGAGCGGATCCTGCGCCGGGAGCACAAGATCCCGCCGGGCCAGGACAACGACTTCCGCCTGTTCGACTTCAGTTCCATCCTGGCAACGCGTCAGGAGGCCACCCAGATCTTCACCTACCTGCTGGCCAGCATCGCCGGCGTCTCCCTCCTGGTGGGCGGTATCGGCATCATGAACATCATGCTGGTCTCGGTCACCGAGCGCACCCGGGAAATCGGAATCCGGAAAGCCCTCGGCGCCACCCGGAGCAACATTCTGTTGCAGTTCCTGGTGGAAGCCCTGACGCTGTGCATGCTGGGTGGTATCCTGGGCATCGCCGTCGGGACGGGTGGCGCGATGGCGCTGGCGTATTTCGCCAACTGGAACACGCTCATCTCGATGCCAGCCATCGCCCTGGCCTTTGCCTTCAGTGCCGGCGTCGGCCTGTTCTTCGGCATCTGGCCGGCGCGTCGGGCCTCGGTCCTGGATCCCATCGAGGCGCTGCGTTACGAGTAGTCGGGCGACCGTTCCCGGCGCTGCCGCACCATGGCGTATCCGAGTATCAAGAGCGACTCGATGACCTGATGGGACATCCCGCGGAACCAGTCCCGCACCTCTCGCCCGGTCGTCATCTCCGTGGGCACCACGGTGATCAACAGCAGGGCCAGCCCGATCCATGACCAGGAAGACCGGGTCTCCCGGGTTGCCAGTTCCGCCACGATCAGGATCGTGAACGGCATCAGAAAGACGTAGTAGTGGATCCAGGTCAGCGGGCTGACCAAGAGCATCCCGCACGCCACCATGGTGAAGTCCAGGACGAAGACGCGGTCGATACCGTGCAGTGGCGACTTGGAAATGCCGAACACCAGCAGACCGACCACGAGCAACGAAGCGGCCTTGTGCAGCGTGCCCGCCAGCTCCAGGCTGATGGGAAACCGGAGGAACATCCCGAACAACGACTGGTTGGTGGTCCAGGCCAGGTTGAGGTGATTCCCGGAGTCCGCCAGGATGGCAAACCACATGCGGTACTGGTCGAGGCCGGCCTCGATGCCCACGGGCAGGAATGGAACGAGGGCGAAGAGGACAACGGCCACCGCTGCCTGGGCCGTCAGTCGCCACTCGCGCTTGACCACGAAGAGCAGAAACACCAGCAGCGGGAAGAGCTTGACCGCGGCGGCCGCGAGGAGCAGCATTACGCCCCCGAAGGCACGCCAGGACCGGTTCGTCCCAATGATCTGGAAGGCCACGAGCATGGCGGCCACGATCAAGAGGTTGATCTGGCCATCCATGAAGTGATCGGTCAGTGCCTGACCGGTCAGGACCAGTGACCAGGCGCTGATCACCCACCAGTTCCCTGCCGGCGAGAGACCTCGCAGCACCAGCACCAGCACCGCGAACATGGCCCCGATGTTGAGCAGGGCCCACACGGTCTGAGCGACGGGGACCGGAAGCACGGCCAGGGGAATCATCAGATAGGCAAACCCCGGCCAGTACTTGTAGGGCATGTTGGCGTCGGCAAACTTGTAGATCTCGAAATCGCCGGCCAGGATGCGCTTGCCGGCTATGTAGAAGACCTCGAAGTCCTGGCTTTGCCCTACGCCCTTGTTGAAGATCAGATAGATCGAGAAGACCACCATGCCCAGCAATGCGACCCGCGCTCCTCTTCCCGCCGGAAAGAAGGCACCGATCCCTGGGGAGTCGCCGGGCCCGCCGTCTGCTGGAATCACCGGTGGGGAGACCATGAACTCAGCGCCGGCGGGCCAGGAAGCGGCCGGACACCGTGGCATGAAGCCCAGTGGAGGCCGGTCCGGCATTGTCCTGAATCTGCTGCTCCACCCGAAGCGCAACCGTGCCGGCCACTTCGTCGCCATCCCACGACTCGATGATCAGGAACCCTCCCGAGTTCGTGGCCCATACCCGCGAAGGGTCTCTCAGCCAGCCTCGGCCCGCAAAGTCCACGGTGGCAAGGCCGATGGAGTACTGCCCGGGCTGCGGAAGCCCCTCTGGCGTCGTTGGGTAGATCGTCAGGGCAACCACCAGCGAGGTGCCGCCGGCGACGGTTCCCGAAACCTGGGTCGCAGGGAGTTCCATGACGAAGGCATTCGATGCGCCGAACGTCCAGGAAGCACCTACCCCACGAACCACCCCGCTCTCCCCATAGATCGAATCCCGGGGCACGAAGGTGAGGATATACTCGAACGGCGTCCCCTCCGGAGGAGGCGGCGCCACAGTACCATCGGTGCGGTCGGGACCACACGCGACGATGAGGCCGAGAGCGGCGGCCAGCACGAGGGATCGCGTCATCACGTCCGGGGGCGACGAGGGTGGATGCATGAACAGATACGCCTCCGCATGATACGAATGCAGCCGTACGGCGGCAACACATTCAAGCACTTTGGCGTTTCCCACCGTCCAATGAGTGGATGCCCCTGACCATGCCCTCGTCCCCGCCCTCGGATCGCTCCGGGCCCACAGGCCCGGCCGAGCCCATGGACCTGGTCCGGCGCGTCCAGGCCGGGGACGCCGAGGCGTTCGAGCTCCTGTACCGCGAGCACGTGGACCGGGTCTACGCGCTGTGCCTGCGGATGACCGGGGATCCGGTGACCGCAATCGAACGCACCCAGGACGTCTTCGTCCGATGCTGGGAACGCATTGGGTCGTTCAGGGGCGACAGCCGGCTTGGGACCTGGCTCCATCGCGTCGCCGTGAATGTCGTGGTGGAGGCGGGGCGCAGCACTTCACGCCGTCAGGCGCGAATGGAGTTGGTGGACGACCTCTCCGAGCACGATCGGGGCACGATGCCGCACCATGACACCCGGATGGACCTCGAGGAAGCCATTCAGCGGCTTCCTCCCAAGGCACGGGAGGTGTTCGTGTTGCACGACATCGAGGGCTACCGCCATCGGGAGATCGCCGAACTGACCGGGGCGGCCCCCGGAACCCTGCGCGCGCAATTGCACCGCGCCCGAAAACTTCTGATGGAGGCTCTGCAATGACTCGCCACCCCGCAGACGACCAGTTGCACGACCTGTGCGACGACCGCCTCCCTGGGGCGGCAGCGCACGCTCTGAGGGACCACCTGGACAACTGTGCCCCCTGTCGAACCCGGGTCGAACGCATCGAAGCGCTCCTCGAAGCCGCTTCCCAGGCCCCGGCAGAGATCGCCCCGCCCGAGGATCTGTGGCCGGCGATCCGCAACCGCATCTCCGGGGACCGTGCGCCTCGGCCCGGCCTCCCCCCGGCGTGGCGAACCACCCCGTGGTGGGCTCGGCCGGCGCCGGCTCTCGCTGCGGCCGCCGTGCTGGTCCTGGCCTCAGCTGCGGCCACCGCCTGGTATCTGGCTCCTGAACCGGAGCCACCGACGCCGGCCTTCGCCGGAGAGGCATCGGTCCTCCCGGTCGGGGCGCCGCCGGAAGTCAGTCTCCTCGTAACCAACTATGAGGGTCTGTCGCAGCGTCTGTACGCGGAGTTCGAGCGCGTGCGGCACCGTCTCCCTCCCGGCACCACTGCCACCGTCGCCGCCAACCTTGCCGTCATCGATTCGGCCCTGGCCGAGATCCGCGTGGTCCTCGAAAGCGAGCCTGACAACGCCGTGCTGATCGAGCTCCTGGCTTCGACCTACCGCCAGAAGGTCTCGGTGCTGGAACACGCCACGGAGTCGGTCTCATGACCCGCCTCGTTCACCTGGCATCGCTCGGCCTGGTCGCCATGGTGATGCCCCTACGCAACCTGCCAGCGCAGCAGACGGTCGATCACGGGGTGGCGGTGGCGCAGGACCTCCGCATCAAGATCTGGGTGCCGGCCGGTACCGTCCGCCTCACCGGATGGGACGCAGACTCCCTCCATGTGCGCGGCACCGTGACCGGCGGCACCATCTATCACGGTGGGGCACGAGGCGCATGGAAGCTCAACGTGGAGAGCGCTTCCGAGTCCATGGCGCCGGCGGAGGTGGATATCCGCCTGCCGCGCGGCGCACAGGTTTCCGTCAAGACCGTGACCGGATCGATCGTGGCGACAGACGTCGCAGGGTGGTTCAACTCGGTCAGTGGCGATGTCGTCCTGGACGGGCGCGCCCGGAGAGTCGAGGCGGAAACCCTGGACGGCGACATTGCCATCAACGGGCAGATGCCGTGGGTCAGCGCCAGGACCGGTAGTGGGACGATCAAGATCGAGGGGCTGTTCGAGGACGTGCGGGCGTCCAGCGTCAGCGGTGGCATTTCCATTCTCAACAAGCGGGTGTCCCGGGGTCGGTTTGAATCGGTGTCCGGGGACATTCGATACCGGGGGGCCTTTGCCGACCCCGCGGCGATCGAGTTCGACAGCCACGGGGGCGACGTGACGCTGGTGCTGCCCACCGATGTCGTCGGCGCGTTTCAGTTCACCTCGATCACCGGCACCATCGACAACCAGTTTTCCGACCTGGCCCCGCAAGCACGACTCGAAGGCGTGGGGCAGGACCTGTCGTTCCGGGCCGGGACGTCTGCCACGACCATCACGGCCCGGACGTTCAAGGGCTCGATCAAACTCCGGGTCGCGCGCTGATCGGGTCGCGGAACCGATTCAAGCATTCCGGGCTTGGGCGCCGTCTTACCAGCACGACCGAATAACACACCCCGCACCCAAGGAGTGACTCATGTCCCGTCAGCGCTATGGCCTGGTAGCCCTTCCCGCCCTGGCTCTCGCCCTGCTGGCGCTCCGGCCCGGCCCGGTGAGCCATCCGCCTGCCGCACCATCGTTCGGCCCCCCCTGGATGTCGGTGGAAATGCCGGCGAATCCACTCGACCCAGCGACCCGAGGGGCCGCGTTCGTCGTGCGCACCTACCGCCACGACCAACCGGAAGCCACACCACTCAGCGGCTCGGCGGAGGGTATCGTCGACGGTGAACGCCGTTCTGTCGCGCTGACCTTCACCGCCACGGGACGGCCCGGGGTGTTCGCCGTGCCCCAGACCTGGCCGGACCAGGGCGCCTGGGTGGTGGCCGTCTCGACCGGCGAGCGGGTCCACATGGTCATCGAAATGGGAGCGGACGGAGGGCTGACCCCAACCAGCTACCATGGCCACGATGCCCACGAGTACTCTCTGCGGTCCATCCGGGTCGTGACCGGAGACCTGCCCCAGAGAGACATCCAGCGCCAATTGACGGCGATGGCGATGGGACAATAGCGGGGCCGACCCGCTAAACGGCGCTCACCCCGGGTCGGATACTGCCCGGGGTGGGTGGCCACGGATGACCGCCGGGGATTGCCTCGCTCCTGAGCCGGGATAGATTCGCCACAGACCTCGTCGGCTCACTCGAGCGAAGGCCCCTTTCCATGAAGACACTGTACCTCCTTGCCGTCCTCCCTCTGGGCATCTCCATGCCGGCCGCGGTGCCGGCCCAGTCGCAAGAAGTCAGCATCACCGAGTGGCTGGTGCCCTGGCCCGAAAGCAGACCGCGAGACCCCTACGTCGGCCCGGATGGCATGGTCTGGTTCGTGGGACAACGGAAGGACTACGTGGCGCGCTTCGACCCGGCCACCGAGGAGTTCGAACTGTACGATCTCCCCATGGGAGCGGGGCCGCACAATCTCATCGTGGCATCGGACGGCGCGGTGTGGTACGCCGGAAATCGGGCGGCGCACATCGGGAAACTGGACGGCGAGACCGGCCACATCGAGGAGTTCCCGATGCCCGACGGGGCCGGTGATCCGCACACACTGGTGTTCGATGGCCAAGGGCACATCTGGTTCACCGTCCAGCAGGGCAACATGATCGGACGGTTGACGATGGCCACGGGGGAGGTCGACGTCGTGACCATGCCGACCCGGCAGTCACGCCCTTACGGTATCGTGGTCGAGGACTCGGGACGACCATGGGCCACGCTGTTTGGCACCAACATGATCGCCACCATCGACCCCGTCACGATGGACCTGCAGACCATCGAGACGCCGAACCCTGATGCACGCATCCGGCGCATCGGACTGACCTCTGACGGTGCCGTGTGGTACGTCGACTACCAGCTTGGCGCCCTGGGTCGATACGACCCCGAATCGGGAGCGATCCGGGAGTGGGCTGCACCCAGCGCCTCCTCCAGTCGGCCGTATGGAATGGCGATCGACGATCAGGATCGCATCT
>JBDHIK010000155.1:0-5206 GCA_039587475.1 Gemmatimonadota bacterium
GTTCTGAGCCCTCAGCCGTTCACGTCGACCACGATCCGCCCCCGGACCTGGCCCTGGAGAATCGCCGGTCCGCGTTCACCGACGTCCGCCAGTGAGATCGTCTCGACCATGGCGTCGAGCCGACCGCTGGGCAGCTCGCCGGTCAACCGCTCCCACCCGACCACGCGCCGGGCGTACGGCTGCATGACCGAGTCGATGCCTAGCAGGTTGACGGCCCTGAGGATGAACGGGGCCACGGTCGTGTCGAGGCCCATGCCTCCAGCGAGACCAACGGCGGCAACCGACGCGCCGTACTTCATCTGGGCCAGGGCACGGGCGAGAACGACCCCGCCGACTGCGTCCACGCAGCCCGCCCATCTGGCAGACTCAAGGGGTTTGCCCCGGTCAGCCAGATCCTCGCGGGCCACGATGCTGCTCGCTCCCAGGTCTCGTAGATACCCTTCCAGCTCCGGGCGACCTGTGACGGCAGCAACCTCGTAGCCCAGGCTGCTGAGGATCGCAGTCGCGACCGAGCCCACGCCGCCCGTGGCGCCGGTGACCAGGACCGGCCCCTGGTCCGGGGTCAGTCCATGATCCTCGAGCGCCATGATCGAGAGCATGGCCGTGAAGCCCGCCGTACCGATGGCCATGGCATTCCGGGTCGACAGGCCGTCGGGAAGGGGGACCAACCAGTCGGCCTTCACCCGGGCCCGCTGCGCATACCCGCCCCACCAGGCCTCGCCTACGCGCCAGCCTGTCAGTACCACCCGGTCTCCAACGGCGTACCGAGCGTCTTCCGACGCCACCACCGTGCCCGCGAAGTCGATGCCGGGCACGTGGGGGTAGGTACGGACCAGACCACCACCCCCGGTCAGGCACAGTCCGTCCTTGTAGTTCAGGGTCGAGTATTCGACCGCCACCTCGACGTCACCGTCAGGCAACTGGCTCGCTTCCAACTGCTCGACCGCGGACGTCACCGCGCCGTCTTCGTCCCTTCGTACCACGAGGGCGGCGAAGCTCATGACTTGTCCTCCGAGGGCCCACCCTCGATGGGGGCACCTGCGTTCTTCCAGGCGGCGAGCCCGCCTTCGATGTGGGCCACGTCGGCGAGTCCCATGTCCTGCAGGGTCTTTGCGGCCAGCGCGGATCGCCATCCGAGGTTGCAGTAGAGCACCAGGCGATCGGCCTCGGTGAGGGCCTCGTGGTGGTATGGGGAGTCCGGATCGACCCAAAACTCCAGCATGCCTCGCGGAACGTGGTAGGAGCCGGGGATCTTTCCCTCGCGCTTGACCTCGCGCACGTCTCGGAGGTCAACCATGAGCGCACCTTCAGACTGCGCGGCGGCGGCGTCTTCCACCGACAGGGTTTCGATCTCGGCCTCGGCCTGTGCCACCAATTGCTTGTAACCGGTCTTCATGGAGCCCATCGGAGGTATCCCATGCTCGAGAGCGCTCGGGCGATCCCGTAAAAGGACCGGATCGCCGATCTTGTCTCCCGCACCAGCCCGATCACATCGGGGGGCCGAGAGCGGTCAGCAAGGACAGTACGGCCAGGAGTCGACTTCGGGTAGGTACCGAGCCCTTGCCGCCGCCTACTCGACCCGCATGGCCTCCAGAGGGTCTACCCGTGTGGCTCGGCGGGCGGGAACCACGACGGCTGCAAACGCCACGAGCAAGAGGATGAGCGCTCCAGCAGCCAGGCTCCCGGGGTCTGCGGGGCTCACGCCGGGGATCAGGCCCTGGATGAGCCTGCCCGCCAGAAGCGCCCCACCCAGTCCGATCGCCACTCCGACGGCCACGATGGTCAGGCTCGTTCTGGCCATCAGCCTGACGACGTCGTTGGCCCGGGCTCCCAGCGCTACGCGGATCCCTACTTCGCGCGTCCGCCGTGCCACGGCGTAGGAGACCACGGCGTAGACGCCTACCGCGGACAGGACGAGCGCGGCCAGCGCGAAGGTGATCAGGATCAAAGCCTGGAACCTCGGTTCCACCAACTCCCGCTCGGCGGCGCGGGTCAGCGTGATGGGAGAGCCCACAGAAGCATCCGGATCGACTCCTTCGATGGCGTCGACGACGGCTTGCGCCACGGTCGTGGGCTCGCCGGAAGCACGCACGAGGAAGAACGTCGCCATGCGGCCCAGCTGACGGTTGGACCAGTAGACCTCGGGGTAGGGTGCGACCCCCGGGACGATAGGCTGCACGTCGGACACGACGCCCACGACTTCGAAGCTCCGTTCCAGTTCGGGCAGCCGGATGACCCGTCCGAGGGCGTTTCCGTCGGGCCACGCCCTCCCGGCCAGACTCTCGTTCACGATCGCCACCGCGGCGGCGTCCGGGCCGTCATCCTCGGTGAACTCCCGTCCACGCACCATGGGAAGGCCCAGGGTTTCGAAGTACCGGGGTCCGACGTCGTACCATCTGGCCGTTGGAAGCGGCCCTGCTGGGGCCATCCCATCCACGGAAAAAGGCGTTGCACCGTCACCGCCCCCGAACAATGGGCCCGCGGACGCGGTGGCTGCGGCCATGACCCCGGGGATGGCCTCCATCGACGCCTCCGCCTGTCTGAGCACCGGGATGAACTCCTCAAGCGAGGAGTACTTGCCCGCATCCAGGAACGCGCTCACCGCCAGGAGCGGCTCACGATCGAAGCCTGGCTCCCATTGCAGGTACTCGATGAAGCTCCGCGTCAGCAGTGCCGCGGTGCTCAGCAACACCACCGAGAGCGCCAGCTCTGCCAGGACGAGACCGTTCTGGAGCCGGGTCGAACGGGCGAGATGTCCGGAGCGAGCGGATCCCTTGAGGGCCTGTCCGAGATCCCAGGCAGTCACACGCAAGGCCGGCAGGGCCGCGAACACCGTTGTGGCGATCGCGGACAACAGCACCGTGAAAAGAAGGACCCGTCCATCCATGGCCACTTCGTCCAGCCGCGGGATCCCGGGGGGAGCCACCGCCAGGAGCACGCGGACGGCCCCTGTGGCGAAGACCAGAGCGAGGGCCGCCGCCAGCCCGGAGAGAACCATGCTTTCGGTGAGGATCTCACGGACCAGACGGGTCCGCCCGGCTCCCATGGCCGCTCGCACGGCGAGCTCCTGGCGGCGGCCCAATCCGCGGGCCAACAGCAGGTTCGCGACGTTCGCGCATACGATGAGCAGCAGGAGCCCCGCGGCGGCCAAGAAGGCGAGCATCACCGGGCGGGTGTTACCGACAACCACTTGGAGCAGCGGCTCGACCCGTAGTCGCCATTCATCGTTCACCTCTTCGGACCGTTCGCCGATCCCGGCATAGATTCCGGTGAGCTCGGCGGACGCGGCGGCCACCGACGCGCCTTCGGCCAGCCGTCCGACGGCCCGGAAACCCCGCCACCGCCGAATTCCCTCTCCAAATGGAGTGAAGTGTGGCGGTTTCCAGACCTCGATTTCCCCGAATCCCCACGGTAGATCGAAGTTCGCCGGCAGGACTCCGACCACCTCGACGGCCTCGCCACTGAGGGTCACGATCCTGCCGACCACGCTTTCGTCGCCGCCGTAGCGAGACGTCCAGAAAGCGTGACTCAAGAGGACGACCTGGTCACTCTCCGGGCCGTACTCCTCGTCGGTGAAGATGCGACCCAGCACGGGTCGTGCGCCCACAGTGCGCCAGAAGCCGGCAGAAGCCAGGCCCCCCCGCACGCCTTCCGTGCCCCCGTCATCGGTGAGCGTGAACGGCCAGCCGCGAGCGATGCCCAGCTCGGTCAACGTGGAAGAGCCCTGGCGGAAGTCCTCGGCGTTGCTGGGCGACGCGATACAGAATCCCGACATGCGTGGATGGTCCTCGCATACGATGACCAGCCGATGGGATTCGGGTAGGTCCAGGGGCCGGAATACGACGGTGTCGACGACGGTGAAGACGGCCGTGGCTCCGGTCATGCCGATGGCCAGAATCAGGAGCGAGGGTAGGGTGAACCCGGGGCTTCTGATCAGAGCCCTGAGTGAGAGTCGAACCTGCCGCGCCAAGCCAACCATCCCGTCCCCCCGCGTCGTCGTCTTCCTCACCTCGGCCGGCCCGGGTGCCGGCGCGAAACCACGGTATCGCGTTCCAGAAAGCCGCTTGGCGCCGTATGTCGCGGAGAGGCGCACTGCCTGAGCCCAATACCAACGACCAGCTCGCACCCGGCTGCCGCCCGGCCCCGCCGCCCGGTGGACGTACATCTCATGCAAGTCGCCCAGAACCGTCTCGCGGATCCCGCCGCCCGGCAGGAAGAACGACAGCAGCGCTTCTGCGGTCCGGGGAGGCCTGATCATGACGTCAGGTCTCGTTGCCACCCGGGACGAGGTCGAGACCGTCCCAGACTCGCATCCATTCCTCGCGCGTGCGTTGCAGCGCCCCTCGCCCCTCTGCGGTAACTGTCATGTACCGCTTGCGGCGACCCCCTCTACCCGCCTCGGGGTCGGCCAGGCGAGATTGGATCATGCCCTTCTCTTCGAGTCGATCCAGGGTCGCGTACATGGCGCCGGGCGTGACCCGTCTATCGGATCGCTTGGTCAGGGCTTCCAGGATGGTCGTCCCGTATCCTTCGCCGTCCAGACGAAGCACCGCCCAGAGGACCCTCTGCTCCAACTCACCGAGGTAGGTCTTGCTTCCCATTGTCGGTGCACGCTCCAGACCGAGGTAACTCTACTTTCCAGAGTTGCCTAACTCTAGAAGGTAGAGTTGGGCGTGTCAAGGAGGTAGAGTTGGGGGGGTCAAGGAGGGCGGAGTTGGATTCAGGCGTCCGCCCCGACCACCATCACCCTGTGTCCGGGTGCCGCAAGACTCATTTGGGATATCCAATTCTCGAGAGGGCCAAAGCGATCTCGTCGAAGATGGCCGGATCGTCGACCGTGGCCGGCATCGTCCACGGCTCGTCGTCGGCGATGTGGGCGATCGTGCCCCTGAGGATCTTGCCCGAGCGGGTCTTGGGCAGGCGATCGACCACGACGGCGGACTTGAAGGCCCCGACCGGTCCGATCTTCTGGCGCACCAGGGCGATCACGTCCTCCACGACCTCGTCGGGTGTTCGAGAGGCACCCACCTGAAGCACCAGGAATCCCACGGGCACGTGGCCTTTGAGCCGATCTCTGACACCGACGCACGCGCACTCGGCCACGTCCGGGTGGGACGTGAGCACCTCCTCGAACGCACCTGTCGAGAGCCGATGACCCGCCACGTTGATGATGTCGTCGGAGCGGGCCTTGACATAAACGTATCCG
>JBDHIK010000156.1:0-5205 GCA_039587475.1 Gemmatimonadota bacterium
GGTCTGGACTCCCGAACCGGCCATGAGGACCCGTGACGTGTTGTACAGCACCGGCAGCCACGGGTCGACCCCGACCGTCAGCCACTGCTCCCGGTCGGTCCGACCGGCCACCATGGCCCCCGCGGGCATGAACATCCGCTGCCACCGGTCCAGCCGCTTCAACTGATCGGCCCCGGGCCGATCCAATCCCTCGGCCTGGGTCCAGGGCGGACCGCTTCCTCCCTGTGCCGCGTGGCTCCAGACGGTGGCCGAGTCCGGCATCACCTTCTCGAGCGCCATCCACTCCCGAAGCACCTGGTCCTCGTAGCCGTCGAGATCCTCCAGGACGTCTCGCAACAGGCGCACCTGTGACAGCTCACTGTCCTCGCCGGCGAGCTGGGCCGCCGAGTTGCCGATGGCGATCAGCGTGCCGCCCTCCTCGACCCAGCGCTCGAGGGCGTCCAGCGAGCTCTGGGGCCACGGTCCCTGCCACCGGCCCGGCAGGACGATGGTGTTGTAGCGCCGCAGGTCGGTGTTGCCGAGCCCACCGCCGTCGATGTGGGAATGGCGGATACCGACCCGGTGATCGAGGACGTACCAGATGCTCCCAAAATCGTAGACGTTCATCCCTTCGCGCGACACGATGGCAATCTGGGGCGCCTGCAGCAGGTCGAAGTGGCCGCCGCCCAGGTCGGGCAATTCGCCCTCGCCGAGCCCGGTCGCCAGGGAGGACGCACTCACTCCGGCCTCGTTCACCGCCGCTGCCACGGCAGCGGCCAGGTCGCCGTCGAAGGTCCGGTTGTCGTTGGTGAGGATCACCACCGAGCCGCGCGGCATGGCGACGCCCTGCAGCTCGAAGTCCCGCTGCGCCACCCGCACGTGGACGCCGCGCTCCATGAGGCGGGCCGCGACGGACACGGACGCGTCATCGCGGCCGTCGACCGCCCAGGCGATGGCCGTCGGAGAGACCGCAGCCTCTCCGGACCTGGCGGGCGCGCCGGGCGCGGCGGCACCGGGCAGGCCCGTGGCCAGCGTCACGGCTTCGAGCCCGAACATCATGGTGAGATTCCACGCCGTGACGTCGTAGATGGTGCCGAACCCGTCGCGCAGGATGGCGGTGCGCTCCCGTTCCAGGTACCCGGGCGTCATGCGGGTGTCGAACTCGAGCATGGTGGCCAGCTGGTGCCCCTCAGGCTGGCGGTTGGCGATGAGCAGGGTGCCTTCGGGAATCTGGCGGCCGGAGAACGGCTGCCCCAGCTGATCCGTTCCGGAGGCGCTGAAGGCTTCGGTGGCATGGTGCAGCTCGAAGCCCTGAAGCGACATGAGGGCCACGAAGTCCTGCAGCCGTGACCGGTTGGACGTCGGCAACACGGCGAAGGTCCGCCGGGCGTACGGCCCGTCGGCACTGACCGCCATGCGTCGTTCCTCCAGCACGTCGCGCCGCAGCTCAGGGACGTTGGCCTGGAGCGTCATCAGGTTTGCCAGGCTGCTCACCGCCTGATGGTGCACGGCCTCTCGATAGCTGTGCACGCTGCCGTCGGCGCGCCGGACACCGTCTTCGGCCCAACCGGCCTGCTCGTAGAGGATGCCCACGGCGCCGCGGAACGTGCCCCACACGTCCGAGTAGCCCGGGTACCATCCTTCGTTCCACTCGCCGGTATAATAGGCCCAGCCGTACCGATCGAAGGCCGCCGACTGTTCCCGGGCGAACAGATCGCCCCACTTGTCTCTGCTGGCGGGAACGTGCGGGTTCGGCGGGTCGCGCGGTGGGGAAAACAGATACGTGTTCTGCGATCCCATTTCATGGGCGTCCACGAACAGCAGTGGATGCCACTGCGACGCTTCCCGGATGCGACCCCGGGTCTCCGGGTGGACGCCCAGGATCCAGTCGCGGTTGAGATCGAAGCCGTAGTGATTGGTGCGGCCCCAGGGCCAGTACCCTCCGTGAAGCAGCGACTGGTTGTCGACGTTGGGTTGCGTGCCCCGGTGTTCGGCGATCTGCTGCAGGAACCGATTGCGGCCGTCGGGATTCATCATCGGGTCGATGAGCACGACCAGATCGTCGAGCAACGATTCGACCGGATCGCCCTGGGCCGCCGCCAGGTGATACATGACCGCGAGCGAGGCGTCCGACCCCGAGGTTTCGTCGCCGTGGATCGAGTAGGCCAGCCACGCGGTCCCGGGCAGCCCGGTGATCAGCGCTTCGGCGTCGGCGTCACTCAGCCCCCGCGGGTCCGCCAGCCGCGCCAGACCGGCCTTGATGGAATCGATCCGCGCCAGGTTGGCCGGAGAGGTGATGATGACGTAGTAGAGCGCCCGCCCTTCGTGACTCCGGGCATACTCGAACACCGAAACGCGGGGACTGGCCTGATCCCACGCCAGCAAGGCTTGCTCGATTTCGTGGGGGAACGCCGCGCGCTGCCCTGGCGCGAACCCAAGGATGTCCTCGGGGGTGGGAATCGCCGGGTCGTAGCTGGTGCCCGGAAAGAAGGGCACGTCGTACGCCAGGGCCGGGACCGGCGTCGGGGCCTGCTGAGCGGGTGCCACGGCGGCGATGCCCGGAACCAGGCCGAGCAGAACGCGGAAGGACCTCATGGAACATGCCTCGGGTTTGGGTGGCGTGACCCGTCACGTTGCTTCCCATCCGCCCCAAGATCAAGGGGACGATGTTCCTTGCCCGGGACCGACGGACGCTGTTTCTTCCCTCTTGGATACCACATGCACAAAGCTACCCGCTACGGGCTGCTACTGGCCCTCGCCATTCCCCTGAGCGTCGCCGCGGTCGCGCTGCCCCGCCTCGTCAGGCTGAGTGACTACCTCGAGGGCATGTTCTTCACGGCCGAGACCTACGGCACCATGGTCCTGTCGTTCGGGGCGGCACTGGTGATGGGCCTGATCGACCCGCGCAAGTCCTTCCTGTGGGGCCTGGTCATCGGCCTGGCGCCCTTCGGGTACGGCCTCTTCCTGGTGTTCGTCTCCGGTGGCAGCATCCCCCTCGTTCCGATCGCGCTCATCCTCATCGTCAGCTTCTTCCCTCCAGTGGTAGCGGCGTCCCTCGGACAGACGATCAGAGACCGCTGAACTTGGCATCACTCCGTTGTGTCACCCTCGGACTGGTGCTGGTGGCTGCCTCTCCCGCGATGCTCTCAGGCCAGGATCCGGTCCCGCGTGAGCCGGTGCCGTTGGACGACATCGTCGTCCGGGTCGTCCGTACCCCTTTCGGAGTGCTGGAGCTTCCATTCGCGCTGTCCGTCAGCGGCGACTCGTTGTCCACCAGGGGTCAAGTCCGTCTCGGCACCAGCGAGGTGTTGATGAACGTACCCGGAGTCGACGTCCAGGACCGATACAACTACGCCCTGGGTGACCGGATCTCCGTACGCGGCTTCGGAGCCCGGACCCAGTTCGGCATCCGCAGCGTCAGGGTGTTCGTCGATGGGATCCCGGCGACCATGGCCGATGGGCAAACCACGCTGGACCACCTCGACCTGGCGACCGTCACCCGATCCGAAGTGATCCGGGGTCCCTCCTCGGCGCTCTACGGCAACGCCTCCGGCGGGGTCATACGCTTTCAGACCGGGCGCCCCCCACCGGCGCCGTTTCAGCAGGTATTCGACATCGAAGGCGGCAGCCACGGACTGGCACGGCTGACGTCGTCCACGTCGGGGCGTACCGGGGCGCTGACGCTGGGGTTGGATCTGACGCGTTTCAGTTACGACGGCTTCCGGACCTACAGCGCGGCGGACAAGGGCTATGCCACCGGGCGGGCCCAGTATCGCCTGGGCGCCGACGAGTTCCAACTCACCGGCAGCTATGTCGACCTCGCCGCGCAGAACCCGGGGTCCGTGACCGAATCGGTGGCGCGGGCCGACCCGACGGCCGCCAACCCGTTCAACGTGGTCCAGCAGACCGGCAAGGACGCCAACCAGGGACAGCTGGGCCTGGCCTGGACCCGGACCAGCGCCTCGGCCACGGTCCAGGTGGCGGCGTTCGGCCTGTCTCGCCGGGTGCACAACCCCATTCCGGTCAGCGTCATCGACCTCGACCGGCTGGCGGGTGGCATTCGGGCGCAGGTCGACGGCAGGGCCACGGTCAGCGGCCGGGCCGCTCCGTGGACGGTTGGCGCGGAAGCACTGTTCCAACGTGACGACCGGACCAACCGCGACAACGATCGTGGCAGCGCGGGGGCCCTGCTCCTGGACCAGCGCGAACAGGTGGTGAACGTAGGCCTGTTCGGCCAGATGCGGGTGCCGCTCGCGGCCCGCTGGTCGGCGTTCGGCGGCCTGCGCTACGATGCGTTCCGTTTCGAAGTCGAAGACCGGTTCACGCAGGCCGGCGACCCCGACGACTCCGGCCGTCGGGACATGGACGCCCTGAGCCCGACCGTTGGGATCGCTTTCGCCGTCACGCGGGCGATGACCTGGTACGCCAACGTGACCACGGCCTTCGAGACGCCAACGACGTCGGAGTTGGCCAACCAGCCGACCGGGGCTGGGGGCTTCAACGCCACTCTGGAGCCACAGCAGGCGGTCTCGATCGAAGTGGGGCTCAAGGGCGGCGATCCGATGGGGTTCCGGTATGACGTGGCGTTGTATCGGGCGGATGTCAGCGATGCCCTGATTCCGTTCCAGGTGCCGGGGCAACCGGGACGAGACTTCTTTCGCAACGCGGGGAGCACCCGGCACCAGGGCGTCGAGGCCGGTGCCGGGTGGACGGGCGGCGGCTGGACGCTGCGAGCGGCCTACCGGTTCACCGATGCCACGTTCGTGGACTACCAGACCGGTACCGCGCGCTACGACGGCAACCGTGTCCCGGGAGTGGCACCGCATGCGGCCGACGTCCTGGCGACCTACTCGGCACCGCGTGGTTGGTATGCCACCTCGGATGTGCGCGCCTCCAGTGCCGTTCCCACCAATGACGCCAACAGCGCAGAAGCGCCGGCCTACGCGGTGGTCAACGTCCGGGTCGGGTGGTCGGACATCGGGCTGGGAGGGTTGGAGGTCTCGCCCTACGGCGGCGTCACCAACGTGTTCGATGCCTGGTACATCACCGCCGTCACGGTGAATGCGTTCGGGCAGCGCTACTTCGAGCCTGGGCCGGCCCGGACCTGGTATCTGGGAACCCGGGTGGGGTTTCTGGTCGGCCGGTAGCAGCGCCACGGGCCGAGGGGCGTGGTCCGGCGCAAGGCCCCGGACCACGGTGGAGGGGGGTCAGTCGGTCCGTTCGGCG
>JBDHIK010000034.1:0-26571 GCA_039587475.1 Gemmatimonadota bacterium
GTCCAGCGCGTCGGCCACCTCGGTGGTGACCTTGACCGCCTCGTCGATGCCCAGTTGCGTTTCGCGGTCCAGCTTGGACCGCAGGGTCTCGCCCTCGATGTAGGGCATGACGTAGTAGAGAAACCCGTCGGCCTCGCCCGAGTCGAACAGCGGCAGGATGTGAGGGTGCTGCAGACTGGCGGTGGTGGTGATCTCCTGCACGAACCGCTCGGCGCCGAGGACGGCGGCGAGTTCGGGCTTCAGGACTTTGACCGCGACCTGGCGTTTGTGTTTGAGGTCTTCGGCCAGGTAGACGGTGGCCATGCCACCTTCGCCCAGGCGGCTGAGAATCCGGTAGCGGTCGGCAAGGGCCGAGGAGAGGCGTTCGGTGGCTTCGGTCACTGGTTCACGCCGCCCGTCAACTGCGAGACCCAGTTGGTCACGACGTTGAGCTGGTTGGTCGTTTGCGCGAGCGGGCCGAGGACCAGAAGATGTCGCCCATCGGGTCCGAGGTCATGGGATCGCTCCGGGACGTTCAGGTAGGGGCCACGAACGACGACCTCCGGCCTCCCAAAGTCGGTCGAACGCGCATTCGGGACGGTGACCGAGAACCACTCCTGTCCCCAGCGGTAGATCAACCGGTCCCCACCGGGCGTCCACAACGGCTCCTCCCCACCCGCAAGTGAAACCTTCCGGCGCTCTCCCAAGCGGGCAGTCGGGGTGACATACACCTCGTATTGGCCGGACTCGTTCGACGTGTAGGCGATCCAGCGTTGATCGGGTGACAGTGTCGGGCCCCACGCGGTCCGGAACGCATCGATGGCAATGGGTGCCGACGGGTCTTGCAACGGAAGTATCCAGGCTCCGCCACCGAACCCTCGGGTGCCGACGGCCACGGACGAATCGGCCGCCACGTCGGTGATGTTCATGTCGACGACAAGGGTATCCCGTTCTCCACCACTCTCGACCAGTTGCCGGACGGCTACGCTTTCGTAAGGTGGGTCGTTGGACGCCTCGCTGAACACCACGCGACGCCCGTCCAACCACCACCGGTTCACCAACGGCCGTCCACGTGTGAGCACTTTGGTCTGCGTGCCACGGGACACGTCGTAGACCCACAACTCCGCCGAGTTGAGGTCTGTGAATACCTGTGCCACGATACGTTGCCCATCAGGAGAGAGATCGAACGTGCCATAGTGCTGCGGCTCGAACCCCAGGCTGTCGACACCACCTCGCGAGGCCCACACCAGTGCACCCAGTCCCCGATCGCCACCGTCAGCGTAGTACAGGGTGCCGTCGTCACTCACGACATAATGCGCCCAGCGGGCACGATTGACGTCTGGCAAGACCTCCACCGGATTCCCTTCGATCCGCCACGTCTCATGGTCGAACGCGACGGTGACGAGGCCGGCATACGTCACGTAGACCAGGTGCCCCGAGGCGAGGTACTGCGGGTGCCATCCACGAACCGCCGTGGTCGGGGTCACCGAATCGGCATCGACCGGCCCGTCGACCGTGAGCGCGACGGTGTGGCCGCTGCGGAGATTGGTGACACCCAGGACGTCGACCAGTCTCGAGTTCCTGGTGTACAGGACAACCAGGGCGTGCTCCCCGTCAGGCAGCAGACTGGGATAGGAACGCGTCACCTCCTGCGGGTTGGGGATCTGCCGCAGGGTGCCGCCGGACCCCGACACCCACCCAAGGTCCCAGCCCTCCCGCACCGCCATGAGGATGTCCCCATTGGTCCCCCAGTCCGCGCCGGCCGTCTCCGGTGCGGAGGTCAGGCGCACGGGAGAGCCTCCTTCGAGGGGCACTTTGCGCAGTTCTCCTTCCGCAAAGAAGCCGATCCACGCACCGTCCGGCGACACGAACGGGGCAAAGGCACCCTCGGTCCCCGCGACGGCCGCCGCGGCCGGGTCGGTGAGATCGCGCCGGTAGAGTTGATCCTTGCCGCGCACCCGAGCGGCATAGATCAGCGTCTTGCCATCCGTTGAAAGGGCGATCGAATTTCGCGGAACACCGAGCGTCCCCTCACCGACGAAGGCGAGCGGGGCTGTGTCTGGCAGCACGATACTCAGATGACGTTGAGTGGCAACTGCATCCGCACTGGTCCGGTCACGAGACCCCACGAACGTGACCAGCGCCGCCACGACACCGATGGCCCCTACAATCCATCCTGCCCAGCCGCCGCGCATGCCATGAGGATGCCCCACCGAGGTCGACGCCGTCGCCCGGCGGATGCCGATAGTCCCCTGGAGCGCGCCGGCGAATTCGTTGGCGCTCTCGAATCTGTCGGCCGGGAGTTTCTCCAGGGCCACGGCCACCGCGTCGGCCACCTGCGGGGGTACCGACTTGCGAAGCTCCGTGATCGGCCGGGCCTCGTCGGTGACGATCTTCATGATGATCTGCTGGGCGGTCGAGCCGACGTGCGGCGGGTGGCCCGTCAGCATTTCGTAGAGGACACTCCCCAGCGAGTAGATGTCGGCCCTGGCCGTCAGGTCTTTCTCGGCCGTGGCCTGTTCGGGGCTCATATAGTGGGGGGTCCCCAGTGAGAGGCCCGTCTCGGTCATCCGCCCGCCGGCAGCCGCGCTGACGGCTAGGGCGATGCCGAAGTCGGCCACCATGGGCCGGCCGTCGTGCAGCAGGATGTTCTCCGGCTTGATGTCCCGGTGGATCACTCCCTGACGGTGGGCGTAGTCCAGCGCGTCGGCGATCTCGCTCGTGATCCTGACCGATTCGTCGATGCCCAGTTGGGTCTCGCGGTCGAGTTTGCTCCGCAGTGTCTCGCCCTCGACGTAGGGCATGACGTAGTACAGAAACGAATCGGCTTCGCCGGAATCGAACAGCGGCAGAATGTGGGGATGCTGCAGGTTGGCGGTGGTCTTGATCTCCTGGACGAAGCGGTCTGCGCCGAGGACGGCGGCGAGTTCGGGGCGCAGGACCTTCACGGCGACCTTTCGGTCGTGCTTCAGGTCCCCCTCGCCGAGACGGCGTTCGATTCTATAGCGGTCGGCCAGGGCCGCCGAGAGACGCTCGGTCCCGCTCGTCATGGTGCACCGACCGCGAGCGTTTCGAAGAGGTTCTCGATCATGACCAGATCACCGACCTCTGCAGCCGATCCGGGACCCGGCATGAGCATGATGAAATCCTGGTCACCCGGCATGACGTCGTATCCGCGCCACCCGGCATTGGCAGCATAGGCGGAGGCGTCGAACAGGCGTACGCGATCCGTCACGCGCAGCGGGCCATCGCCACTCAGTTGCGCGGCGACCAACCAGCCGGTGCCATCCCGATAGAAGATCTCCCGTCCGCTTCTGGCCCAGACCGGTTCGACGCCCCCATCGACCGACACGCCGATCTGGCCGGCACTCACATCGGGAAACGGACGGATGTACACCTCATCCCGACCGCTGACGTTGGAGACGAACGCCAACCACCGTCCATCGGGCGAAAGGGCGATGGCACTTTCGTCGAAACGGGTCGACCTCAGCAACGGTTGCGGTTCGGACACGCCAGGCGGCAGCATGACGATATCGGCCTCACCGGTACCGAGCGTCGAAAACATCCTCAGCAGCAGCGTATCGCCACTGGCGCTGAACGCGACCTCGTATGGTGTCAGTCCGGCGACCACCACGTCCGACGCCGGGGACGTGCCGTCCGCCCGCACGCTGTGGACCTGTCGAGAGCTATCGACCGCGATATACGCCAGACGCGTCCCCTCCTCATGCCACACCGGACGGGCCACGTTGCGTTCGTTCGGCGTCAGGGGAAGCAACGGGCCCCCACTAAGATCCGACACCCACAGGCGCTCCCCCGTGGCATCGATAATCGTCAGCGCCAGCTTACGGCCATCAGGCGACAGAGCGACGCTTGAGTACCCGCGTCTTGGAAACGGACTGCTTCCCACGGATTCGGCTCGACCGTCACGATCGACACTGACCGGCCGAAACGATCCGGTCTGGACGGAGCCGCGGACGAACAAGGCCGTCCCGTCCGGGGCCACATGCATTTCGCCATTGGCATCGGTCGAGACTCGTACGCCATCGAACAGCGGCATCGGGGGCCCCAGGCGGCCGCTTCCGGTATCGAGGTGGGCGACGAAGACATCCCCCTGGCGTGTGAGATACAGCACCTTGTCATCGGGAGCGGGCCAGGCCCGGACCACCCCGTCCGCCAGTTTGAAGACGGTACCGTCCTGTAGATCGACCAGCGACAGCATGGTTCCGGCCGGACAGGAGTTGACGCACGCCGAGACCAGCACAGCGCTCCCCCCAGGGAATCCCGAGATATGGATCGGTTGTCCCGTCTGGGCTTCGACCGAAACGGTGTCAATACCGCCCTGCCCACTCTCATGGATACGCTGGATGATGAAGTTGGTGTTCTCGAACACGATGGTGCCATCATCGAGCCAGGCCAGGCCATGGGCCGTGCCCCCGGCGACCCCGTCCACCAGCGTGACGGAGTTGCCTCCGGTCAGTGGCTGCTTCTTCAGGGCGCCGGCCTGCACGAAGGCGACCCACTGCCCGTCGGGAGAAAACGTCGGCGTGATGGCGTCGTTCAACGATGTGATCGGTACGGCTTCGAGAGAGCCCGTTGCCTTCCACCACGCGGTCACCGTCGATCCACTCCCCGTCCCGACCGTATCGCCGAAGAGCACGCCGTCTCCTCCGGGATGAACGGCGGCGCGAAACGCGACCAACTCGGGCAATCGCTCTGGCCCGCTCCCCAGAAGGATTCGCTGCCGCCGCACCGGCTCGGATTCGGACCCGCCCGTCCCGAGCAACCAACCGGCGGTCGCCACGGCACTCCCGAGGAGGAACGCGGTCGCGACCCTGGTCGTCGGCCGCCTACGGGACACCCCGGGGCCGCCGTCGTCGCCAGACCCCATGACCGAGGTCGTGAAAGACGCATCGCTCAGCGCCCGCACGAAATCGGCCGCCGTGGCGAACCGGTCCGCCGGAAGCCGCTCGACCGACTTGGCCACGGCCGCGGCGACATTCGGTGGCACCGATTTCCTGAGCGACGTGACCGGCGCCACCTCCTCGGCGATGATCTTCATGATGATTTGTTGTGCCGAGTTCCCCGTGTGCGGCGGCTCCCCGGCCAGCATCTCGTACAACATGCTCCCCAGCGAGTACACGTCGGACCGGGCGGTAATCTCCTTCTCGGCGGTGGCCTGTTCGGGGCTCATGTAATGGGGTGTGCCGAGCGAGAGGCCGGTCTCGGTCATCCGGCCCCCGGCGGCCGCGCTGACGGCGAGCGCGATACCGAAGTCCGCCACCATCGGCCGCCCGTCGTGGAGCAGGATGTTCTCCGGCTTGATGTCCCGGTGGATCACGTCATGCCGGTGGGCGTAATCGAGCGCGTCGGCGATCTCGGAGGTAATGCGAACGGCTTCCTCGATCCCCAGCTGCGTCTCGCGGTTCAGTTTGTCGCGGAGCGTTTCCCCGTCGATGAACGGCATGACGTAATACAGGAACGAGTCGGCCTCGCCCGAGTCGAACAGCGGAAGGATGTGGGGATGCTGCAGGCTGGCGGTGGTGGTGATCTCCTGCACGAACCGCTCGGCGCCCAGGACGGCCGCCAGCTCGGGCTTCAGGACCTTGACCGCCACCTGGCGCTTGTGCTTCAGGTCCTCGGCGAGGTAGACGGTGGCCATGCCACCCTCGCCGAGCCGCTGGAGGATGCGGTAGCGGTCGGCGAGAGCGGAGGAGAGGCGCTCGGTGGATTGGGTCATCGAGCGCTAAGATAGGGCCTGCGGAGAGATTGGGCGAGCGCCGGAGTTGTCGGTCGTCCCGCGGTCAGGGCCGTGCCCGGCCGAGTGCCATCCGTCGCGCTGCGACGGAAGCGTCTGGCGGCGAGCTGGGAGAGGACGGCCCTAGTCGAGAGCCGCCGGATCGTTCAGCACTTCGAACCAGTTCATGACGATCACCAGCTGCGATTCGCTGTCCCCGACCTTGATCATGGCAAAGCGATTGCCGTCCGGGTGGACGTCGTAGTTGGTGTGGGTGGAGTAGGTGGCGTACGGCCCACTGAAGGCCGGCGCCGGCTGGCCCGACTCGAACACCGGCTGGGTCTGGACCGCGACCGCCATGATCTGGTCCTCCTGCCGGTAGAACAGCTCGCCACCGCGCGGCGACCAGGCCGGTTCCGTCCCGCCGCTGGAGGACACCTGCCAGCGTCCGGCGCCGTTCAGCGTCTTGACGTAGATCTCCGACTGGCCGGACTCGTCGGAGGCGTAGGCGTAGTAGCGCCCGTCAGCCGAGACGGCCGGGGAGCGCTCATTGGCATCCGTGTCCAGCAGTGGCCGTCCCGCCGGCTCGGGGTCCATGGTCCACAGCCACAGGTCGCGGCTCCCTCCCTGGGGCGCGTTCTGCCGTACCACGGCCGACCGGCCGTCCGGTGTCCAGGACGCTTCCCACATTCCCCCCTCACCGGCGAACACGAGTTCCTCTTCGCTGGCACCGTCGGCCCGCTTTCGATAGATGCTCACGCCGTTCTCGTCGCGGCGGGAGAACGACAGGTAGCGCCCGTCCGGCGTCCAGGACGGGAAGTAGGACCGCTGGTTGAGTGTGAACTTCCGGAGGTCGTTGGAGGTGAGGTCCGCGACCCAGATGTCGAATCCGAAGTTGCCGCCCGAGATATGGACGGCGATCCGGTTCCCGTCGGGGGAAAAGCGCGGTCCGAAGAACTGCCGTTGGATCCTGGCCACCTCCCGCTCGCCACCCTGGCGATCGACGATGACCAGCGAACGCTCCTCGGCGCTGGCCATGGCGACGTACACCAGCGTACCGTTGTCCGACACCGAGTATTCGGCGGCCTGGTCTTCGAGCCCGATCCCCTCGAGGACCTTGAACGGGTCTCCCACCAGTTCCAGGCGCTTGGTATCGAAGAGGGCGGCACGCATGACGCCACCGCTGCTGATGAAGATCAGATGGCCGCTCGGCGTCAGCCGCGGGCTGCGGCCGTCGACCAGGCGGGTGATCGACCCGTCGTCGAGATCAAGCACGCTGATGTGGGAGCCGTCGAAGTCGCGCAAATTGGACTGGAAGATGACGGCATTCCGGCCCGGGATGAGCAGGGGCTCGATGTGCCCCGTCTCGCCCGCCGATGAGTCCGGTACGGTCAGCTCGATGGGCTCCCGGCTGCCATCCACCGCGACCGACATCAGACCGTCGGTGTCCTGGGAACTGAGAATGATGGTGCCGTCGGGCCCCCAGCTGCCGCCGGCCGATCCGAAGGACGCGATCCGTTGCGGAGCGCCGCCTTCGATGGACACCTGGAACACGCCGCCGAGCGCGTTGAACCCCACCGAGCGCCCGTCGGGCGAGAAGAACGGCTGCGACGCGTTGCGGGTCCCGGCGATCAGCCGCGATTGCTGGTTGCGGAGCGGCCGCACGTAGAGCTGACGGCCCTCGGGACCCTCACCCACGTAGACGATGTGCCGGCCGTCGGGCGAGATCACCACCCGCCGCCCCGGCTGGTTGCCGAGCTGTTGCGTGGGAGGCAACTGAACCGCGAAGCGCGCCAGGACGCCGGGGACGGGCTCAGGGGTCGACCGCAGCCAGCCCACGGCGCCGAACACCGCGAGCGCCGCCGTGACCGGCCAGACCCACAGGGGAACGCGCCGGCCGGCCGTGCCGCCAGAGGTGCCCTCGACGGCGGTCTCGCCCGTCAGGCCAAACGTGGGCGTGGACAGCGCCCGCTTGAACTCGGCCGCGTCGTGGAACCGGTCCGCCGGCAGTCGCTCCAGGGCCTTCCGGACCGTGGCCGAGATGTGGGGCGGCACCGACCTGCGTAGGTCGGTCACCGAGCGCGGTTCGTCGGTGACGATCTTCATGATGATCTGCTGGGCCGTGGTGCCCATGTGCGGCGGCTCACCGGTCAGCATCTCGAACAGGACGGCGCCGAGGGAGTAGATGTCGGACCGGGCGTTCAGATCCTTCTCGGCGGTGGCCTGTTCCGGGCTCATGTAGTGCGGCGTTCCCAGCGACAGGCCGGTTTCCGTCATGCGGCCGCCGGCCGCGGCGCTCACGGCCAGGGCGATGCCGAAATCCGCCACCATGGGGCGGCCGTTCTGCATCAGGATGTTCTCGGGTTTGATGTCCCGGTGGATCACTCCCTGCTGGTGAGCGCAATCCAGCGCGTCGGCGATTTCCGTGGCCACGGCCACCGCCTCGTCGACCCCGAGCTGGGTCTCCCGATCGAGGGTCTGCCGCAGCGTCTCGCCCTCGATGTAGGGCATGACGTAGTAGAGGAACCCATCGGCCTCCCCGGAATCGAACAGCGGCAGGATGTGGGGGTGCTGCAGGCCGGCGGTGGTGGTGATCTCCTGCACGAACCGGTCGGCGCCGAGGACGGCCGCCAGTTCCGGCTTCAGGACCTTGAGGGCCACCTGGCGCTTGTGCTTGACGTCCTCGGCCAGATAGACCGTGGCCATGCCGCCCTCGCCCAGGCGGCGCTCGATGCGGTAGCGGTCCTTGAGAGCTGTGGCGAGGCGGTCGGGGAAGTCCGTCATCGATCCTGGATCTGGCTGGAGTGACATCGGAACCATGGGGTTCGGCTGCAGGGCAACATGCCATCCCGCCAGCGATTTTGCCAGCGAGGAAGGTGGCCTAGCGAGTTCCCATGCGGCGTTGGAATTCCGCGGGCCAGCCATCGAGGAGAATCGCCTCGGGACTCCCGGAACGGTCCGCCACGGCCCTGTTGCTCAGGAACAGGAATCCCCCGTCATCCGGGAGTGCCACGAACGACTGGTGGAAGCCATCGAGCTCCAGTCCCAGCACGCTGAAGAGCGGTCGGGGTGACTCGGCCTGGAAGGTGGCCTGACCGACCACCCTCGCTGCCATGAGCGTGAAGTTGGGGTCGAGGAAGAACAGCTCGTCGCCGGTGGAGGACCACACGGGTTCGATGCCGCCACCGTTGGAGACCTGCCGGCGTCCGGCTCCGGTGTCCGGGAATGGGCGGACGTAGATCTCCATGATGCCCGACTCGTTGGACGCGTAGGCCAACCAGCGGCCGTCGGGCGATACAGCCGGGTGCAGCTCGCTGAAGCGGCTGGCCACCAGGGGAACGGGCTCGCCGGCGCCATGGGTGGGGAAGCCGACGATGTCTCCCGCGCCCGCGGCAGCGTTGTCGGTCCGCAGGACCAGCCAGTCACCGTCGGGCGACCAGACGACTTCCTGCACCTGACGATCGATCCGGGCGAGCAGGGTATCCTGCCCGCTGCCGTCCGCCGGTCGGCCATAGACGGCGTTGGTCCCGCCACTATCGCGGATGAAGGAGATCAACGTGCCATCCGGAGACCAGGCCGGCCGGCGATCGCTGCTTCCGAAGGTCAGCCGACCGAAGGGCCCGCCGTCGAGATCCTTGACCCAGACGTCGATGCCGATCCCGCGACCGACCCCCACGGCCAATCGACGGCCGGACCGATCCAGCGCCAGACCGTTGAACGCGCCCGCCCAGTCGGTATCGATCGGGGTGATGGTACCATCGCGATCGACCCGGACGACCAGATTGTCGTTCGACGATCCGGTCGTTCGCAGGTAGACCATTGCCCCGGACGGCGACCAGGCCAGGGCCGCGAATCCGGTCTGGCCGCGCACGGCCACGTTCTCCAGGACGGGAATGGCCTCGCCGGTGAGTTCCAGCCGGTCGAGATCGAACGGCGCGGCCATGGCCACACCATCGCGCTGGACGTACAGCAACGTCCCATTGGGGAGGTACCACGCCTGGGCCACGTCTTCGAGGAGTCGCCGTTGGGTGCCCGACTCGAGGTCGAGTACGTGGACGGACATGACGACGCACCCGGAGGCACAGTACTGGAACAGGACGCCCCGACCACGGGGGAGCGGCACAGGGTGTCCGATGCCACCGCCGACGAGCGCGCTGTCGCGCAGCACCACCGTGGCAGCGCCGCCGGTTTCGTTCACTCGATGGAGTTCACTGAAACCGGGGTTGGTGTAGACCACCGTGCCATCATCGAGCCACGCAGCGCCACCGTACCCGGTGCCGCCGACGGAGTCCGACAGCGTCACCGCCGCCCCACCGGTCAGCGCCACCTTCTTGAGGCTGCCATCGGCCGTGAAGGCGACCCAGGCCCCGTCCGGAGAAAACACCGGACCATAGGCCCGCTCGGTCCCCGCCATAGGCACCGGGTCGAGCTGATCCCGGCGCTTGAGCCACAGCACGCCGTTGGGCTGGTTGTCCCGAAACACCAGCATGGTGCCGTCCGGCGACAACGCCAGGGCCGGCGCGACCAGCATCGGCTGCAGTCCGTTGCCCAGTGCGATGTGCTGCCATTCGGTGAACGTGCCGCCTCCGCGAAGCGCCCGCATCCACCCCCAGGCGCCGATCGCGGCCAGCAGGACCACTGCCACAGTGAGAGCCCGTTTGACGAGCCGATCCGCTCTGCCCGTCCCCCCGGACGGCGCCACCCCGGTCACGGAGATGCTTGTGAAGTGGCGGTCCCCCAGTGCCGTGGCCAACTCGGCGGCGGTCGCGAACCGATCGGCGGGAAGCTTCTCCAGTGCCTGGGCCACCGCGGCCTCGACGTTGGCCGGCACGGCCTTCCGAAGGGAGGTGACCGGCGCCACGTCCTCGGCGATGATCTTCATGATGATCTGCTGAGCCGAGTTGCCCATGTGGGGCGGCTCGCCGGTCAGCATCTCGTAGAGCACGCTGCCCAGCGAATAGACGTCGGACCGGGCGGAGATGTCCTTTTCCGCCGTGGCCTGCTCGGGCGACATGTAGTGGGGCGTGCCGAGCGAGAGGCCCGTCTCCGTCATGCGGCCGCCCGCCGCGGCGCTGACGGCCAGGGCGATGCCGAAGTCGGCCACCATGGGGCGGCCGTCGTGCAGCAGGATGTTCTCGGGCTTGATGTCGCGGTGGATCACCCCCTGGCGGTGGGCGTAGTCGAGCGCGTCGGCTACCTCGGAGGCGATGCGGACCGCCTCGTCGATCCCCAGCTGGGTCTCGCGGTCCAGCTTCTGCCGCAGCGTCTCACCCTCGATGTAGGGCATGACGTAGTAGAGGAACCCGTCGGCTTCCCCCGAGTCGAACAGCGGCAGGATGTGGGGGTGCTGCAGGCTGGCGGTGGTGGTGATCTCCTGGACGAAGCGCTCGGCGCCAAGCACGGCCGCCAGCTCGGGCTTGAGCACCTTCACCGCGACCTGGCGCTTGTGCTTGAGGTCCTCGGCCAGGAAGACCGTGGCCATGCCGCCCTCGCCCAGATGCTTCAGGATGCGGTAGCGGTCGGCGAGAGCCGAGGAGAGGCGTTCAGTGGCTTCGGTCACGTGGCGTCAAGATATGGCATACATGAAGATACGGCGAGGTGGCATCCGTGCCGGCACGACCATCCGGTCATCGTGACCGGCGCTTTCGATGGAACGTCCAACCCGGCGTTCGGCCACCTCACGACACGAGACCTCATCGACACGCTAGCGTCCCTGTCACCGGGCGGCCCCTAGCGCGAGCCTCCGTCTCCGGACCGACGCATCAGCTCGGCCAACTGCTGGATGACCATGATGCGGGTCGCGGGGCTGCGCCGAACCATCACGAACGTCTGACCGTCGGGCGACACGTCGTAGTTGCGATGCGGGTTGGCCGCCGCCATGAGACTCACGCCGAAGAGGGTGGTCCGGGCGCCGACCCGCAAGCTGGGATCCGTCTCGATGGCGGCTGCCATCATGACGGTGCCGTCGGCTTCGTCATGGCGATAGAACAGTTCGCGTCCGTTCGGATTCCATGCGGGCTCGGTACCGCCGTTGATGGACACCTGGACCTGCTCGCCCTCGCCATCCATCGGCCTCAGATAGACCTCTCGCTCCCCGCTCAGGGTCGACACGTAGGCCAGCCAGCGTCCGTCAGGAGACTGGGCGGGAAACTGATCGGGGAAGGGCGACGCCACGACCGTCACCCACGCCTCTGGGTCGTCCGGATCGATAAGCGCCAGGTCGTTGCCGGATTCCGGCTGCAAGCCGTTGACGACGGTGAGAATGGCGCCAGAGGGGGTCGGATATCCGGTGAATCCCAACCGGACGTCCTGCAGGAGCAAGTCGGAGATTCCTCCACCCGCACCAGCCCGACTGCGAAACGTACTGAAGGTCCCGGTCTGGGCCGTCGTATAGTGGATGTAGTGGCCATCCCGACTCCACACCGGGTCGTGCCCATCGCGCACCGTCGTGACCCGCGTCATCACCCCCTGGTCCAGATCGAGCATCCAGATATCCCGTCCATCGGCCGAGGTAAAATCGAAGGCAATCCTCGTGCCGGATGGGGAGAAGACCGGTGCGTGGTAGTTCTCGCGCTGCGCCGTGGCCGGGCGCGTCAGGCCGGTTCGATCGACCAACACCAGCTCCCGTGGGCTCTCGGTGATATAGACCACGGTACCGGTGGCCGACACGTCGAACTGCGCGATGCCGTTCCCGGTCAGGGATACTCCCGTGGCCAGCGTCGTGGGGGGCCCTACGACCTGGGCCCCGTCCAGGTCATATGCCACCGCTTGCATGGTGCCGTCCGGGAGGACGAACACGAGGTACCCGACCGTGTACCGCCCCTCGGTGACGGGAAAGTCGAGTACCGTCCTCGATTCGCCCGTGGCCAGATCCAGAAGTTCGAGCGGGCCCGAATTCGTTCCGATGGGGGCTCCTACCACCAACCCGGTCCGACCGTCCGGCAGGATCTGATTGAGGACGAGTCCCGCCAGGTCGGATAGCATCACCACGGTGCTGTCGGTTTCGGGATCGAAACGGGAAACGGTACCGTTGGCCAGCTCCGTGAACCAGACGCTGCCGTCGGGGTGCCAGACCGGTCGCGGTCTGTTTGAGTAGCTCTCCGTGGCGAGCCGTACCGGGGACTGGGGCCCGCCATCCATCGGCACCCGCCGGAGGATGTTCCGTTGGCCCGCTAGGCCGGACGTCATGACGTAACGCCCGTCGGGCGACAGGGAGGGGTTGAATCGCCCTTCGACTCCGGGGATCGGCGTGGCTTCCAACTCGTCAAGGCGTCGCTTCACGATCGTGTTGCCGGTGCCTTCTTCCTCGATCACATAGGCGATGGTCGATCCGTCGGCCGTGATCGACAGCTGACGGGTCTCGCCCGATCCTCCGGACCCACCCAGCAGGGGGACGGGAATGGCCAGATGTGACGGCATTGGGCGAAGCGCACCGGAGCCGCTCCGCGCCTCGGATCTCCCGACCAGCCACCCGACCGCCAGCGCCACGATGGCTATGACCGCGGCCACCAACCCCGACCGAGGTGTCCTGGACGATCGGGCTTGAGGTTCGGGGAGTCGCCCAGGCCTCGCTCCCGACAGCGTGTCGGCGAACTCCGCCGCCGAGGTAAATCGGTCCGCCGGTAGCTTCTGGAGGGCCGTGGTAATGGCGCCGGCAACATGCGCCGGTACGGTGGCGCGGTAGGTCGTGATGGGCTCCGGCGCCGCCGTCATGACCTTGGCCACGATGGCCTGCGCCGTGGGCCCGGTGAACGGCGGCTCGCCCGCCAGCATCTCGTACAGCACACACCCCAGGGCGTACACGTCGCTGCGCGCGTCCAGCTCGCGTTCCCCCATGGCCTGTTCGGGGCTCATGTAGTGCGGCGTCCCCAGACTCATCCCGGTCTCGGTCAGGCGGGTGCCGCCGGCCTGGCTGGCGGCTCGCGCGATGCCGAAATCGGCTACCAGGGCACGACCATCGTGCAGCAGGATGTTCTCGGGCTTGATGTCCCGGTGGATCACGCCCTGGCGGTGTGCGTAGTCCAGGGCCGAGGCCACCTCGCCCGCCACCCGGGTCGCCTCCGCCACCGGCAGCTGCTTCTCCCGCTCCAACCGGTCCCGCAGCGATTCGCCCTCGACGAAGGGCATGACGTAGAACAGGTAGGAGTCCGCTTCTCCCGAATCGTACAGGGCCAGGATGTGCGGGTGCTGCAGGTTGGCCGTGGTCTTGATCTCGGTCAGGAACCGCTCGGCCCCGATGACGGCGGCCAACTCGGGCCGCAGCACCTTGACCGCCACTTTGCGGTCGTGCCTCAGGTCCTCGGCCAGGTAGACGGTGGCCATGCCACCCTCGCCCACCCGACGCAGGACGCGGTAGCGGTCGGCCAGGGCCGCGGTGAGGCGTTCGGTAGGCTCGGTCATGACGGCGTAAGCTACTTACCTTGGGCCGTTTTGCTATGGCCTCAGGCTGACCGGCCGAAGCTAGCCGCCCTGTTCCAGCAACCGGCGCACCTCGTCACGCCACCCGAGGATCACATTGAGCTGCGACGCGCTGCCGGACTCGGGCAGGATGACCAGGAACCTGGTGCCGTCAGGAGAGATGTCGTACGAGCGCCCCGGGACATTGACCCAGTCCCGCTCGAAGACCACCTGGGGTGGCCCGACCTGCAATTCGGGGGTCCAGCCGATCGACACCGACATCAGCCGCTGCCCGTTTCGGTAGTACAGGCGGTCTCCGGTCGGGCTCCACAGGGGCTCCTCGGCGCCGCCCTCGCGGGACACCTGCCTGCGCAGCCCCGTTGGCGGGAAGGGCGACACGTTGACGTGGTATTCCCCCGTCTCGTCGGACGTGTAGGCCACGGCCCGGCCGTCGGGCGAGAAGACCGTGCCCCAGTTGCTGGCATCCGATTCATGGATGGGGATGAGTTCCCCTGTCGCGACCTCCAGAGCGGCAACCCGGTCCGTCGTGTCCATGTAGATGACCGCGTAGTACCTCCCGTCGGGAGACCAAGAATCGAGCGTGGCTCCACCCGGGAGTGACGAGACAGGCTCCTCGGCCGCACCGGCTTCCACCGTGCGCAGGTACCATTGCCTCGATCCCAGGCCGCCGGCCCGGAACAGCACTTTGGTGCCGTCCGGTGACCAATTCGGGCGTGCACCATTGGTATTGAGCGACAGCTTCTGCTCGGCGCCGGTGGCGAGATCGTACATCCAGACCGCCTGCTGCGGGCTGACGACCTCGATGGCGAGGCGACCGCCGTCGGGCGATATGGCAAAGGTGCCGTGCAGCCGGTCGGGAGTGATGACAGAATCGACCACCCTCCCGTCAGGAGCCAGCCAGGTGAGCGTGCCGGCCGAGACGGCCTCCCCGGCGGCGTAGACCAGGTCGCCCCTGGCGGATACGTCCCACTGGCCGGCCTGGAACGACTCCGCCCGCACGCCGGTCAGCACCGGGATCGTGCGCCCCACCGGCTCGAGGGTGGACGGATCTACCCGGGTGGCCATGAGGGTGGAGCCGGACAAGTGAACCAGGATGCCGTCGCCGATGTACCGCAGATCCGTCCCACGGGCCACCAGGCGTTCTTTCCGACCGCTCTCGAGCTCGTGGATCGCGTTCGAGACGAGGACCCTCCTGCCACCGTCCAGCGACTGCGGCCGCCACCCCGCTATCACCCTTCCCAAGTCTGTGACCTGGCCGCCGTCCGAGGGGATGGTGAGCAGTACGGTACCCTCGTAGCCGGTGAACAGCATGCGGCCGTCCTCGGTCCAGTCTCCCCCCATGGGGTTGGCCACCGTGGTCAGGGTTATCGGCGCCCCGCCCTCGAGCGCAATTCTTCGCAGCTCGTTGCCGACGAAGTATCCCAGGGACCGGCCGTTCGGTGAGTAGAACGGGGCATAGGCGCCTTCGGTACCGGGCAAGAGGCGTGACTCGAACTCGTCGAGTCTTCGTGTGAAGAGATACGGCTCCCCATCCAGGAGTCCCACGTAGGCCACGGCATTCCCGTCGGGGGCGAAGGCGATGTTCCGTCTGCCGTTGCCCAGGGGAGCGTCCCCGATGAAGGCCATGGGCGACTCGGCCAGGTCAATGGAGAGGCGCATCACCCGTCGTCCAGCATCATCGCTACCCCGGCCCCCAAGCAGCCAGCCGGCAAGACCCACCAGGGCCAGGGAGGCAACCCAACCCGCGACCAGCAGGCTGCGTCGAGCGGTCGGGATTGCCGCTGGCGCAGACCCGCTGCCTGACGCGAAGGTAAACCCAGGATCCGTCAACGCCGCGGCGAACGCTTGGGCCGAATCGAAACGGTCCGCCGGGAGCTTCTCCAGCGATCGGGCCACTGCGGCCGCCACGTTGGCCGGCACCGACTTGCGCACTCGTGTGACCGGCGCCACATCCTCGGCGATGATCTTCATCACGATCTGCTGGGCCGAGGACCCGGTATGAGGCGGGTCGCCGGTGAGCATCTCGTAGAGCACGCTCCCCAGCGAGTAGATGTCGGAGCGGCCGGTGATCTCCTTCTCCGCCGTGGCCTGCTCGGGCGACATGTAGTGCGGCGTGCCGAGCGAGAGGCCGGTCTCCGTCATCCGGCCGCCGGCCGCGGCGCTCACGGCCAGGGCGATGCCGAAGTCGGCCACCGTCGGCCGGCCGTCGTGCAACAGGATATTCTCCGGCTTGATGTCGCGATGGATGACACCCTGGCGGTGGGCGTAGTCCAGCGCATCGGCCACTTCGGTGGCGATCTTCACCGCCTCGTCGATGCCGAACTGTGTTTCGCGATCGAGCTTACCCCGGAGCGTCTCGCCCTCGACGTAGGGCATGACGTAATAGAGGAAAGTGTCGGCCTCGCCCGAATCGAACAGCGGCAGGATATGGGGATGCTGCAGATTGGCGGTGGTCTTGATCTCCTGCACGAACCGCTCGGCGCCGAGCACGGCGGCGAGTTCGGGCCGCAGCACCTTCACCGCGACCTTGCGGTCGTGTTTGAGATCCTCGGCCAGGTAGACCGTGGCCATGCCGCCTTCACCGAGTCGTTCGAGGATCCGGTAGCGGTCGGCCAGGGCCGACGAGAGGCGTTCGGTGGCTTCGGTCACTCCCTCGCCCTCTCCTTCAGCTCCTCGAAAAAATTGAAGACCACGACCGGACCTTCGTCCGCTCCCTCGGAACGAATGTTCCGGATCATGACGAATCGTTGATCGTCGGGACTGACGACGTAGCGGTGGTGCGCCAGATCGCTCTGGTACTCTTCAATGTTGAACAGCTCGCGCTCGCCGGTGACGCCAAACGTCGGATCGGTGGTGACGTCCGCCACCATGAACCGCCCGGCACTCTTGAAGAACAGCTCCTTGCCACTGTGCGCCCAGCGCGGCTCCTGCCCGCCGTTGGACGACACGATCCAGCGACCTCCTTCTGGATCCGCGAACGGTATCACATACACTTCGTGGATACCCGACTCGTCGGACACATACGCCAGCCATCGGCCGTCGGGTGATAACGCGGGTGCACCCTCGTTGGCCGTGGTCGATACCAGAGACACCGGAGCAGCGTCTCCGTCCAACCGTAGCCCCAGGATATCCCCGGACCCGGAATCGGCCCGGCTGGTACTGAGGACCACCCAGGCACCATCGGCAGAGATCAACCCGCCTGCCACCGCGCGGTCGAGCGCCAGCACGGAGTCGACCCGACCACTGCCGTCGGCGCGCTTGCGGAACAACGCCATCCCGCCCGACCGATTCGACGTGAACAGCACATCCTGTCCGTCGGGATACCAGGCAGGTCGGTAGTTGACCACCCCTTCGAAGGTGAGCTTCGATCGTGGACCGCGGCCGATCTGCTTGATCCAGATGTCCTCGGCGCCGGCCTGGGCGGTACTCACGGCCAGTTGGCTGCCGTCCGGAGACAAGGCGAGGTAGCGAAAATCGGCTTTGGTCCAATCGGGATCGACCGGCACTTCGTTTCCTTCACGGTCGACCCACACCAGCGACTCGCCCCAGCTCCGCCCCGGGACGTAGATCAACGTGCCGGTCCGGGAGATCGTCACTTGCGATCCGCCGAACGGCCCTACCTGCAAGCCCTCCACCACGGGGATGGGAGGTCCGGTCGCCTCGAGCGCCTGTTCATCGAAGGGGAGGGCGACCAGCGAACCGTCTTCGCGCACGATCAACAGGTGTCCGGACACTGAATAGCGGGCGTACGTCCCCGGGGCGAGCGATCGGCGCTCGCCTGAGTCAAAATCGAGCACTGCGATGCTCGAGCCGGACAGCCCGCCCCAGATCGTGAAGATCATACCACGGCCACTGGGAACGACGTCGAGCCAGAGCGGTGTGAGTCCTTGCTCAAAGAGAACGGTGTCGGGTGGGCTACTCCCGTCTGTGGCCACACGAACGACGCCGAAATTCAGCGTCGATCCTACGGCAAAGTAGATGTAGCCGTCGGGCCCCCACTCCACAGGAGGATAGCCCTCTCCGATGGTCATGGGTGCCCCGCCGCTCAGCGACACGACCCGGATGGGAACCGAGGTGAACCCGAAACCGCCGGTAGCGAATACCACGGAGGTCCCATCCGGTGAGAGGCTGGGATCCACAGCGCCCTCGGTGCCAGGGATCGGCGTTCCGTCGACATCACCCCACTCGCGTACCAGCAAGCCGGAGACCGCGTCCGGGGTTGACCGGCCGGCGTACACGATCAGCCGGCCGTCTGCCGAGATATCGATGCTCTTCCCGTTGGAATATTGCAGCCCCCCTTTGGGGAGGGCGCCGAAGCGCATGACCTCTGGCGGAGGAGAGGGCCGCAGCCAACCCCATGCCGTCATCGCTACCATGATCAGGGTCACCGCTGCGAGAACGAGCGACACACGCTTCCAGGGAGACTCGACCCCGGCACTGCTATGGGTGACGCCGATCGTTGCCGTGCTGAACGCCGGATTCGCCAACCCCTCCGCAAACTGGGCTGCGCTCTCGAACCGGTCCGCCGGCAGCTTCTCCAACGACTTGGCCACTGCGGCGGCGACGTTGGGCGGCACCGACTTCCGCAGTTCGGTGACCGGCCTGGCGGCGTCAGCCACGATCTTCATGATGATCTGTTGGGCGGAGTTGCCCATATGGGGCGGCTCGCCGGCCAGCATCTCATACAGTACGCTGCCCAGCGAGTAGACGTCCGATCGGGCGCCGATCTCCTTCTCCGCCGTGGCCTGCTCCGGAGACATGTAGTGAGGTGTGCCCAGCGAGAGCCCTGTTTCGGTCATGCGACCACCGGCGGCGGCGCTCACGGCGAGGGCGATGCCGAAATCGGCCACCATGGGACGGCCGTCGTGCAGCAGAATGTTCTCCGGCTTGACGTCCCGGTGGATCACCCCCTGGCGATGGGCGTAATCGAGCGCGTCGGCCACGTTGGCCGCTATGGTGACGGCCTCGTCGATCCCCAGCTGAGTCTCACGGTCGAGCTTGGCCCTGAGCGTCTCGCCATCAATGAAGGGCATGACGTAGTACAGGAAGGAGTCAGCCTCTCCGGAATCGAACAGCGGCAGGATGTGCGGGTGCTGCAGGTTGGCGGTGGTCTTGATCTCCTGGACGAACCGGTCGGCGCCGAGCACGGCGGCGAGTTCGGGCCGCAGCACCTTCACCGCGACTTTGCGGTCGTGCTTGAGGTCCTCGGCGAGGTACACGGTGGCCATGCCGCCTTCCCCGAGACGGCCGAGGATCCGGTACCTGTCGGCGAGGGCGGACGAGAGGCGCTCGGTGGTTTCGGTCACCGGTTCACCTTCGCTTCCAGTTCCTGGAACCAGTTCTCGACATAAAACACCTGGGGTGCCGACCCACCGCCGAGTTCCCGAATCATGACGAACCGTTGGTCGTCGGGCGCCACGTCGTACTGCTGGCGGTTCCGTGCCGAGCGAAATCCCGCGAGCGAGAAGAGCGGGCGCGGCGTTCCTGGAGAAAGCGTCTGACCGGGCATCAGTTCGACCGCCATGAACTGGTTGCCGCTCTTGTAGAACAACTCCCGGCCACTGTGGGCCCAGCGCGGCTCCGTGCCACCATTGCGAGAAATGAGAAGGCGCGTCGTCATGTCGGGGAACGGCGCGAGGTAGACTTCACGGGATCCGCTCCCGGTGGAAACGTATGCGAGCCAGCGCCCATCGGGTGACAGGGCCACTTGGCCGGTCCTTCCCTGGTCGACCACCAGCGGGACCAACGCCGTGTCGCCGTCCTGTCGCTGGCCACGAACGTTGCCGTTTCCGTCCTCATCGGAACGGACCACCATCCACCGTCCATCGCTGGTGAACTCGACCTCCCACAGTCCGTACGTGTGATGCAGCAGCAACTCGGGCGGGGCGCTCCCGTCCACCGTAATCCGGTAGGCGTCGTAGTTGTTCTCGCCATCTCCGCCACGCCGGTTGGAGAGGAACGCCACCGACTGGCCATCGGACTGCCAGAACGGCCTCCAGTTGACGGTGCCGTCCTGCGTCAGCTGCAGGCGCCGGCCATCGGGCCGCCAGATCCAGAGTTGCGTCGTCCCATCGGTAAGCGAAACCGCCAGAGCCTCCCCATCGGGAGACAGGGCCGGGTACTCGAACCTGCCGCGCCAGGTCGAGTCGACGGGTGTCGCGGCGCCGTCCCGTGTCACCCAGACCAACTCCGACTCGCGAGTGTCGCCACCAGAAGCGATCGAATACACCACCGTTCCCGAAACCGAGATGGCGAACGCCGTCGGCGCCACATCATCGATGACGGGGACCGCCTCGGAGGTCAGCGCCATGCGGTCGAGATCCAGTGCCGCCGCGAACAAGCCCCCGGAACGGTCGGTGTACAGCAAGTGCCCGCTGGACGCGTACCAGGCGCCTGCGGCGCTGGGCACCAGCTCATGCGAACGGCCCGTGTCCAGATCGAGGGTGCGGATGGAGGACGACACCGCGCAATTCCCGGGACAGTGTGTGTACAGGATGCGTCGACCCCCCGGCAGTGCCGTGATGAGGACGGCGCCTCCTCCGCCTGCGACTTCGTCCTGCTGGATGTCCGTCGACTCGCCACCGGCGGATGGCACGGTCCGGAGGTCACGACCGGCGCCCACATACACGATGGTGCCGTCGTCCAGCCATGCCGCCGATGTGTTTCCCGTGCGGACGTCATCGGTGAGCGTGATGGAGTTGCCACCCTCCACGGGGACCTTGCGCAGCCTGCCGTCCACCGTGGCGTACCCGACCCAGCGGCCGTCGGGTGAGAAGAACGGGGAGCTCCCTCCCTCAGTCCCATCCAACGGCTGCGGCGTCCCTTCGCCCCTGAGCTTGAGGAACAGCTGCACCCCGGGGCCCACCGAATCGGAATACACGATGCTCGAGCCGTCCGGGGCAATCGCCGCCTGGCTCGAATAGCGTTCGATGCCCGGGGAGAGGATCTGCTCCAGGGCATGTCCCCACAGCACCACCTGCTGCCGGCTGACCGCAGGCTCGGGCCCCGCACGTAACCATGCCGCGGCCACGGCCAGGAGCAGAACGACATGTGTCGCCAAGGCCAGTTGCCACCGGCGCCGCCACGCCACACCCGACGGCGGCGCGCTCGTCACCGACGTGGACGTTCCTGGCGGGGCGTAGCCCGCGTCGCCAAGAGCCTCGCCAAACGCCTTGGCGGTGGCGAAGCGATCTGCGGGGAGCTTCGCCAGGGACTTCGCCACCGCCGCCGCCACGTTGGGCGGCACCGACTTGCGCAACTCGGACACCGGCCGCGCGTCGTCCGCGATGATCTTCATGATGATCTGCTGCGCCGAGTTGCCCAGATGGGGCGGCTCCCCGGCCAGCATCTCGTACAGCACGCTGCCCAGCGAGTAGACGTCCGACCGGGCGCTGATCTCCTTCTCGGCCGTGGCCTGCTCGGGGCTCATGTAGTGCGGCGTCCCCAGCGAAAGACCGGTTTCGGTCATCCGCCCCCCGGCTGCAGCACTCACTGCCAGCGCGATACCGAAGTCCGCCACCATCGGTCGGCCGTCGTGCAGCAGGATGTTCTCGGGCTTGATGTCCCGATGGATCACCCCCTGGCGGTGGGCGTAGTCGAGCGCGTCGGCGACGGCGACGGTGATGGTGACGGCTTCGTCGATACCGAACTGTGTTTCGCGATCGAGCTTGCTGCGCAGGGTCTCGCCGTCGATGAACGGCATCACGTAGAACAGGAAGCCGTCGGCGGTCCCCGAGTCGAACAGCGGCAGAATGTGGGGGTGCTGTAGCGCGGCGGTGGTCTTGATCTCCTGGACGAAGCGGTCAGCGCCCAATACGGCGGCCAGTTCGGGCCGCAGGACCTTCACCGCCACCTTGCGGTCGTGCTTCAGGTCCTCGGCCAGGTAGACGGTGGCCATGCCGCCCTCACCGAGGCGGCTCAGGATCCGGTAGCGGTCGGCCAGGGCCGAGGAAAGGCGTTCGGTGCCTTCGCTCACCGTGCTCCCCCCATGCGCTGACGCACCTCCTCAAACCAGTTGAGTACCACCACCAGGGCGGTAGGGGTTCCCTCGCTCTCGGCAACCACGACGAACCCGCCGGTCAAGGGATCCTGATCGTAGTTGGTATGGTTGGTAATCTGTAGAAAATGGTGGGTTAACACCGTGCGACGTTGACCCACGGAGAAGGTCGGCCTGACCTGTACCGCGGTGGCGAACAGCGTGTCTGCTCGCCGGTAGTAGATGGTCTGGCCATCACCCGACCACAAAGGTTCGGTACCGCCACCGGAAGAGACCTGCCAGCGTCCCTCCGCCTCGGGGAAGGCCCGTACGTAGATCTCGTCCTGCCCGGATTCGTCGGAGACGTAGGCCGCCCACCGCGCATCGGGCGACAGCGACGGCGCGCGTTCCGAAAACGTGCTCACGACCCAGGGGCGGGGTTCATCCGCCGGACCCAACGGCAGGGCGTACAGATCCGGCCCGGTCGTGGCAATCTCGCGTATCAGCGCAACCCCGCCCGTCCGGGGGACCGCGATCTCGAACTGCTGCCCGGGCCGTTCCAGCACATGCTCCGGCGCCCCACTCCCGTCGACGGCCCGCCGCCAGATGTCCCGGTCGGGGGAATCCGCGTTGGTCGAGTAGTACACGGTGTCTCCCAGCACCGTCCAGGCCGGATACAAGGCGTTCCCTTCAAACGTGAGTCGGGACACGGTCTCGAGCGTTCGATCGAGAATCCAGACTTCGGGGGTTCCTTCCGGGGCCGCCGTGAAGGCAATGTGGTGTCCGTCGGGGGAGAATTTCGGCGCCTGCGCGTCGATCTGATCCGCCAGCAATACTGTCACGGTTCCCGTGCTGTCCACCAGCGTGAGGTCACCGCCGGCAGTCTGGCCGCTCAGATACACCAGCGTGCCGTTGCGAGCGATGGTGAAGTCCCCGTTCCAGGACGAGCGCACGAGAATCCCTTCCAACAGAGACACCGGATTTCCGGTCAGTTCCATCCGGTCCGGATCGAACGGCGCGGCGAGGAGTGCACCGGCCGGTGACGTGTACACCAAGTGGCCAGTGGAGATGTAGTGGGGGCTCGCACCGGGCAGGAGGTAGCGAACGCTGTCGGTCCGCAAATCGAGGACGGCGACTTCACACAAATCCGGCCCGCCACGACAGGCTTGAAGCAGGAGGCCGTTCTGACCCGGCAGCCACTCGGGCCAGCGGTGGCTGGTCACCCCGCGCGCCGGATCCAGGCGCGACAAGGTATCGACCGGGCCGCCTCCGTCTGCCACCCGCAGAATGGGGGACGAGACGTCGGGCGTGAACACGATGGTGCCATCCTCGCCCCACGATCCTCCGCGGAACAGGCCGCTGCCTACGGAGGCAAGCGCCAGTGGCGGTCCCCCGTTCGGCGCCACCTTCTTGAGGGCGTTTCCATCGGCATACGCCACCCACTCGCCGTCAGGCGAGAAGAAGGGAGCGTAGCCGTTCGCCGGAAGGGGGCGGCTTTCGAGTTGGTCCAGATCCCGGTCATACATTGTGCCGTCGCTCGCCACATACACGAAGTGGGATCCATCCGGAGCGATCGCAAGCGAGGCGCCGTTTCCGGAGGTGGCGAGACTGCGGCTGCCCGTGACCCCAATGTCGAAGCGCGCTATGGCCGGAGGCGGCTCCGCACGGAACCAACCCCAGGCCGCGAGCCCGGCAAATATCATGGCACCAATGAGCGAGGCGATAGTCAGTCCCGGGATCGTCCGCGAGCCGGTCGCCGTCACACCGGCTTGGGTGGTCGATGCGGTCATGAAGCCGGGGGTTACCAGCGCCTCGGCAAAGCTCGCCGCCGAGTCGAACCGATCAGCCGGGAGCTTCTCGAGCGACTGGGCCACCGCCGCGGCTACGTTGTGCGGCACCGATTTCCGAAGTTCGGTGACCGGCCTGGCCTCGTCCGCGATGATCTTCATGATGATCTGCTGCGCCGAGTTGCCCAGATGGGGCGGCTCCCCGGCCAGCATCTCGTAGAGCACGCTACCGAGCGAGTAGACGTCCGACCGGGCCGTGATCTCCTTCTCCGCGGTGGCCTGCTCGGGACTCATGTAATGCGGTGTGCCGAGACTGAGTCCCGTCTCGGTCATCCGCCCCCCCGCCGCGGCGCTCACCGCCAGCGCGATGCCGAAGTCGGCCACCATGGGCCGGCCGTCATGCAGCAGGATGTTCTCGGGCTTGATGTCGCGATGGATGACGCCCTGGCGGTGGGCGTAATCGAGCGCGTCGGCCACGTCGGTGGTGATCCTCACCGCCTCATCGATACCGAGCTGGGTCTCACGGTCAAGCTTGGACCGCAGCGTCTCGCCCTCGATGTAGGGCATGACGTAATAAAGGAATGAGTCGGCTTCGCCCGAGTCGAACAGCGGCAGGATGTGGGGGTGCTGCAGGCTGGCGGTGGTGGTGATTTCCTGGACGAAGCGCTCGGCGCCCAGCACGGCGGCCAACTCGGCCTTGAGCACCTTGACCGCGACCTGGCGCTTGTGCTTGAGGTCCTCGGCCAGGTAGACGGTGGCCATGCCACCCTCACCGAGGCGGCTCAGGATCCGGTAGCGGTCGGCCAGAGCTGAAGAGAGACGGTCGGTGGACTCGGTCATGCTATCACTGGGTCTCCATGGCCCGGAGTTCTTCGAACCAGTTCAACACCACGTGAATTTCTCTGGCCGACGCGTCAGGATTCCTGCCGGCGAGCATGAAACGCTGTCCGTCGCCGGTTACGCCGAACGGAAAGACGGTCTCTGCCAGATTCGGCCAGGAAAACAGCGGTCGTGGCGGCGTCCAGTCGAAGGCATCGCCGGTGGACACCGATGAGACCATGAGCGTGTCGGCGTGGACAAAAAAGAGTTCCCCGCTCTGTCTCGACCACTGGGGCAGTCGCCCGCCGCTGGTGGATATCTGCTGCCGACCCGCGAGCGCGGGGTAGGACGTCACGTAGATTTCGTCCTCTCCAGTTTCGGAGGACGTATAGGCAAGCCATCGTCCATCGGGTGAGAACGCCGGTGACCCGGCGTCGTGGCTGATCGTGTCGACCTCCTGGCTGTCCAGGCGGAGGACGAACAGGGCAGTGCTTCCGGAGATGACCAGTGCGGAGCCATCCGGCGACCATGCTCCGGCGGTGATGAAGCCGTCCGTGGACCTGAAAAGTTCTTCGACGTCGCCCTGGCCGTCGATCGATCGGGCCAGAATACGGACGTCGCTGGCGGCCACAATCTTTCTGTAGGCCACCCGCTGCCCATCAGGTGACCAGATGGGATTGTCCTCGGTTTCCACGTCGAACGTCAATCGTCGTTGTTCGCCGGTCGTCACATCGATTCGCGCGATGTCGGCATTGGGTGACGCCACGTAGGTCACCATGTACCGCTCGTCGGGAGACAGGCGAACGCCCTCCACCGTTACCGGCTGGCCCACATGCTCGCGCACCGTCCCCTGTCGATCCAGCCACATCAGTTGGTGCTGCCGCCAGGTCGAGCCACGGACGTAGGCCAAGGTGCCCGCGTCGGAGACGGCAAACGAGCCGGCGCCGCCCCAATAGCCGGTACGAACACCTTCTTCGATGGTGAAGGCATTCCCCGTGACTCGGCGGCGTTCCAGGTCGAAGGGTACTCCTTCCACGGTCCCATCCTCACGGATGAAGACCACATGTCCCGTGGGAACATATCGTCCGTAAGTGCCTCCGGTGACCACCGTGGTGCGATCACCCGTGTCGATGTTCTGCACCACGATGCTGGCGTCATGCCACATCATGCTCGGCCCCAGAATGGTGAAGAGCACTGCCTGCCCATCATCGACGAGCTGGGGCCACTGATGCGCGCCCTCGCCGCCGTCGGCATCCAGTGTCGTGACCCTGGTCCAGCTCGTGTCGCCGGCACGGCGAAGGAGAATACCCGAGCCCGCGAACCACGTCCCGATCACGATATCCTGGTCGATGGCCCGGGACGATACATCGATCATCGAACCACCATCGATCGGTATGCTACCCACGCTGAGCCCATAGTCGGTGGCGACCAAGAGTGCCTGTCCATCGGACGAGAACCTCAGACAGCAGACAGCGGTAAGGTCACCCAGCGATTCGGGCGTGTCCCGGTCCAGCCTCCGCTTGTACAGTGTGCCGTCCGACACGTAGGCGAGCTGGCGACCGTCTTTCGAGACCGCCAGGTTCGGGAGATAGGCCACCATGTCGTGGCCGTCGGGCACGGGTATGGTGAAGCGAGTGACCGGTGCCGCGTGAATAGTCCCACCCGTGTGTAGCATCCAGCCGACCGCGCCGCTGATCGCCGTCAGCCCCACAACCCAGGGCCATACGACGCGCATCGAGGCCACGAGCGAAGGTCGTGCGCCTGGCTCGGCGAGGGCAACCCCCTGGGCCTCGGTCGTGAAGTGTTGGTCACCCAGCGCATCGGCAAAGGCGCGGGCACTGTCGAAGCGATCGGCGGGG